>DATIYW010000030.1:0-30646 GCA_035517415.1 Thermoanaerobaculaceae bacterium | reverse complement strand
CCGGCCGGCACCGCCACGTCGACGTAGCGCGGGTCCGCCGCCACCCCCTCGACCGGGCCGGTCCTGCCCCAGAACTCGCCGCAGATCACGCGCGCCCGCGTGCCGTCGTCGTCCACCACCTCGGGGATGTCGGCGGCCTTGATGTCCTGGTAGCGCGGCGCGGTCATCTTCAGCGACGCCGGCAGGTTCGCCCACAGCTGGAAGCCGTGCATGCGGCCGGCCGGGTCGCCCTGCGGCATCTCCTGGTGGAGGATGCCGCGGCCCGCCGTCATCCACTGCACGTCGCCGGCGCCGAGGCTGCCCTTGTTCCCCAGGCTGTCGCCGTGCGCCACGTTGCCGGCGAGCACGTAGGTGATCGTCTCGATCCCGCGGTGCGGGTGCCAGGGGAACCCGCGCAGGTAGTCCTCCGGGTTCTCGTTGCGGAAGTCGTCGAGCAGGAGGAACGGATCGAACTCGCTCGTGTCGCCGAACCCGAACGCGCGGCGCAGCCGCACGCCGGCGCCCTCGATCGTCGGCCGGCTCTGCACGATCCGCCTGATCGGTCGTATCGACATGGTGCGCCTCCCTTCCTCGCGGCCTCACGCCGCCTTGGCCGCCGCGGCCGGGCGCCGCAGCGCCAGGTTCGCGATCCCGCCCGCCAGCGCCGCCGCCAGCACCGCCCACACCGCGGCGGGGCCGAACCAGCGTCCCGTCCCGAGCCACGCGTCGAGCGAGATGCGGCCCGGCCCGGTGAGCGCCAGCGCCACCGCGCCGGCGGCGTACAGCAGCGGCACCTCGACGCCGTTGGAGGTCGCGAACACGCCGTTCGACCAGTGCACGCTGCCGGCCGCCACCACCATCACCGCCAGCATCAGCGCCGGGCCGAGCGGGCCGCCGAGCCCCGCCCCGAGCAGCACGCCGCCGGTGAACTCCGACAGCGCCGCCGCGGTCGCGAACAGCCGCCCCGGCCGGAAGCCGAGCGTCTCGAAGAACCCCGCCGTGCCGGCGATGCCGTACCCGCCGAACCAGCCGAACAGCTTCTGCGCGCCGTGCGCCGCCATCAGCAGACCCAACACCACGCGAGCGAGCAACAGTCCGAGGTCCATGATCTTCACCCTCCGACCATCACTATAATATCAGTAGCTACTACTTGTCAAGTAGTCGCTTGAAAGACCGTACGCACTTCTGCTAGTGTTCGTTCCGGACGGGCTGATGCGAACGCGAGACGAGATCCCGGCGCTGTGCGAGCGGTTCCACCGCGCGAGCGAGCTGATCGGCCGCCGCTGGACCGGCGCGATCCTGTTCGTCCTGCTGAAGGCGCGCTGCCGCTTCGCGACGCTGCGCAGCGCCATCCCCGGCATCACCGACCGCATGCTCAGCGAGCGGCTGCAGGAGCTCGAGCACGAGGCGATCGTCGAGCGCACCGTCGTGCCGGTCACGCCGGTTCGGGTGGAGTACGCCCTCACCGAGAAGGGGCGCGCGCTGGCGGCGGCGATCGAGGCGATCGAGAAGTGGGCGGACCGCTGGATCCCGCTCGACGCCCCGGTCGGGCACCCCGAGGCGCGGCCGCGCGCGCGCCGCGCCCGCTGAGCGCTTCGGCCGGTCCCGGCCCGCACCGCCTCCCCGGTCGACCGAACGCGGCCACGGTGGGCCGTGGCCACGATCGCGAACGATCCGCGACCGCTTGCTTTCCCTCGCCGGCTGTGAGAGAGTGTCTTATCCGCATCAACCGTCACCGACCCGATCGGCGCACGGCCGAGCGGAGGAGGTACTTCTCGCAGGCCCGCGAGGGCCGGACGGCAGCCCAACCGGCAGGTCTCCCGTTCACCAACCGCCGGATCGAGGCTGCGGGCCCGGCCCGCACGGAAAGACATAGGTTGACATGCAGTTCTCGCAGTTCACGCTGGACGCCGCGCTGCTGCGCGGGATCTCCCGACTTGGCTTCACGAACCCCACGCCGATCCAGGCCGCGGCGCTGCCGCACGCCCTGGCCGGCCGCGACGTCCTCGCCGCGGCGATGACCGGGAGCGGCAAGACCGCCGCGTTCGCCCTTCCCGTCCTGCAGCGCCTGCTCGCCGGCCCCACCGGCCGCACCCGGGCGCTGATCCTCACGCCGACGCGCGAGCTCGCCGCCCAGGTGCACGAGCACCTCACGGCGCTCGGCCGCGACACCCGCGTCCGCGCCGCGACCGTCTTCGGCGGCGTCGGCGCGCAGCCGCAGGCGCGCGCGCTCCGCTCCGGCGTCGCCGTCGTCGTCGCGACGCCCGGTCGCCTGCTCGATCACCTGCGGTCCGGCGCGGCGCAGCTCGGCGGCGTCGAGGTGCTCGTCCTCGACGAGGCCGATCGCATGCTCGACATGGGCTTCCTGCCCGACATCCGCCGCATCCTCGCGCACCTGCCGGCCCGCCGGCAGACGTTGCTGTTCTCCGCCACCCTGCCGGCGCCGATCGTCGAGCTTTCGCGTTCGCTGCTCTCCGACCCCGCCCGCATCGGCGTCGAGCGCCGCGCCGCGCCCGCCACCGGGGTGTCGCAGGCGCTGCTTCCCGTGCCCGAGCCGCGCAAGACCGCGCTGCTGCTCGAGCTGCTCTCGCGCAACGAGGTCGGCACCGCGCTGGTGTTCACGCGGACCAAGCACCGGGCCAACCGCCTGGCGCAGTTCCTCGACCGCTCGGGGATCTCGTGCGACCGCATCCACGGCAACCGCAGCCAGTCGCAGCGCCAGTCGGCGCTCGCCGGCTTCAAGGCCGGGAAGGTGCGCGTGCTGGTGGCGACCGACATCGCCGCCCGCGGCATCGACGTCCGCGACCTGCCGCACGTGGTGAACTTCGACGTTCCCGTCCAGCCCGACGACTACGTCCACCGCGTCGGCCGCACGGCGCGCGCCGAGGCGACCGGGCACGCGCTCACGCTCGCGACGCCCGAGGACGAGCCCGCCGTGCGCGCGATCGAACGGGCGATCGGCGCCCGCATCGCGCGGCGACAGCTCGCCGGCTTCGACTACTCGGCGCCGGCGGCGACGAACTCCCCGGCGCCTTCACGGCCGGCGAGCCGCCGCCCCGCCCCACGCGAGCAGCGCCGTCCGGGGCGCCGTGTTGCGTGACGACGTGAACCGCCTGGGACCCAAGCCCGACCCGACGCCGCGGCCTCCCAGACCGTCGCAGCCGCCGGGGCTGCGCCCGAGCGCGCGCAGGCGCGCCGCGAACGAACCGGCAAGGAGAAGCAGACCATGAAGCTCTACATCGGCAACCTTCCATTCACCACCGGAGACGACGAGCTGCGCGAGCTGTTCAGCGAATACGGCACGGTCGCGAGCGCGAGGGTGATCATCGACAACACCAGCGGCCGCTCGCGCGGCTTCGGGTTCGTCGAGTTCGACGACCCGGCCCAGGCCAAGGCAGCGATCGCCGGCACCCACGGACGCGACGTCAACGGCCGCAGCCTGACCGTCAACGAGGCGCGCGCGCAGGGCGGCGGGTACGGCGACCGCGGCGGCAGCCGAGGCTCGGGGGACCGCGGCCGCGGCGGCTTCGGCGGCCAGCGTTACTGACCGGCGGCAGCCGGGGTTCGACGTTGCGGGGCGCTCGCGGCCGCGGGGCCTGCGCGGCCGGGTCGAGGCCGCGCCCGGGCCGACGGCGCGAGGCGTCCGCGTGCCCGCCACCCCTCCCGGACCGTCGCCGCAGCCCCGCTGAATCTCGGCTATCTTTCTGTAGGGAAAGCGTGTATGCTTCGGCCAGCGGAAGGGAGAAGCGATGCTCAGTGAGATGGGTCGTGAGGGCCTCGTCGGCCTTGGTGCGCGCTTCCGCGCCGCGCACCTCGTCGAGCAGGCCAGCTACACGCTGGAACTCGCAGCCAACGACGGCAAGGCGCTCGACCGCCTGCTGCCGAAGGGTTATGTCACCGAGGTGAAGCGGGTCGTCAAGTCCGTGCTGCATGCGATGTCCCTTCCGGCGGTCGCCGCCAGCGAGGCGCGCGAGGTGGCGGAGGCGAGCAGCCGGGAGGTCCGCTCGGCGCGTTCCTGGCGGCGCAAGGTCGCACGCCGGGCGCTCCGCGCGCGCGCCCTCGGCCGCGACGTGCCCGAGGTCCTCGCCCGAATCTCGGAGGTCGACTCCGCAGCGGCCGTCGCCGCGCAGGTGGGCCTGATGGTCGCGTGGATGGAGACCGATGCCGCGCTCCTCCCCGGCGACAACATCGACACCCTCGCGAAGGAGGGCAAGGCGCTGGCGAAGAAGCTCGGCAACGGCAAGACGAGCGAGCAAGCGGCCAGGCTGGCGGCGCTCCCCGCGACCGACCAGCGCTTCTGCGAGGAGAAGGGCGCCCTCTACGTCGGCCTGCGGGTCATCACCGACGCCGCCCACGAGCTCCACGCGACGGACCGCGAATCGGCCGGCCGGTACAACCTGTCGATCCTCGGCCGCCGGAGCGCCTCCGAGCGCCCCTAAGACCATCCGCCCCGTACCGGCAGGTTCGCCCCCCGGCCGCCTCCGTCGTCGGAGCAGACGCGCATCGCCGGGTTTCCTGGGCAAGCAGAGAATCGGCCGCCTCGCGGCGGCCGAAGATCGTGTTTGGTTGCGGGGACTCGCAACGTCAAGATAGACGACCTTGATCATCCCCATACTTGTATCGTCTTCAGCTAGTCAGCGACCCACGGCAGAGCCGGGGGTCCGCCGTTTACTGGCCCCTCGAAGGGGGATGACCGCAAACGGAAAGACCAGACCCCACTCCGTGGCGTCTCTGTTCCAGGCCCCACGTCATGTTCGGACTCTTCGCTACGCCTGCCAGGGATCCGCAGCGCAATCCCGGAACCATCAGACTCTGGGAGCTCGCCGGCGCAGCCGGGGGCCGACTCAGCGGCGCCGTTGAGGCAGCCTCGGTGGGCGCGCCCAACAGCGGCATCGGAGGGTGGGGCTTGGTCCCTCTCCGTCGTTCACCGCTCTCGTACGGCCGCTCGCACGTCGAGGCGCAGGCTCGACAGGTCGGCCGGCGCCTCTGGAAAAAATGCCCGGGATCCCGCGGCAGGCGGGAACCCGGGCCCGTTCGACTCGTGCCTGGTCGCCTACGCGCGCTGGCCGGACTTCTCCAGCCGCGACTTGGCGGCGTTGACGGTGAGCGTCTTGCCGTCGAGCGGCTGCTGGTGGAGCCTGGCGATCGCGCCGTCCGCCTCGGCGTCGGAGGACATCTCGACGAAGCCGAAGCCGCGCGAGCGCGCGCTCTCGCGCTCGGTCACCACCGCCGCGGACACGACCGTCCCGCACTGGGCGAAGTGCGCGCGCAGACCCTCTGAGGTTGTGTCGTAGTTCAGACCACCGACGTAGAGCTTTGCTGCCATGTGTGCCTCCCGTTGGCCCTGAGAGATCCCGGACCCGTCATCTTCCGCACTGCGAATCCCACCTCTGGACCGCGGAAGGTACCGCTCGGAGGCGAGGCCGGCGATGCGCCCGGTGGCGCGGTGCCCGGCTGAGATCCCGACTTTACGCGCAAACTTTTGAAAAAGCAAGCACGTACGTTCCGCTCCGCCGCACGTGAGCGGACGACCGCGAGGGCTGGATCCTCGTTGCGACCGCTCGGGTCCGGGGTGCCTGGGCGGGAGCTGCCCCACCCCTTCCCCCCTTTCTCGCAGGCGACGGACGGAGTCGAGCGGACGACGATCCTCAGGACCGCGCGCGACACCGAGGAACCCGTCTCACACAAGGCGGAAGCCGCGCCGCACTCCCCTTTCAAGGTCGAGCGCCGTGCCGACGGCGGAATTCCGCACATCGCGGCGGTGTTGAGATCACTATCATCCCCAGAGGGCGCCCTTTGGCGGAAGAGACAAAGGGGGAGCTCCTCTGACCGACGCGGCCGTAAACTCCATGGACGTCCACAAGGGCGGCGGCGCGCGATCCGCCGATCGCGTCGAGACGGTCGCCGCGCCGGTTCCCGCGCTCTTCGCGGACGCGCGAGCCTCGGCAAACGTCGGGGAGGTCCTCGAGCGCATCAGCCGCGGCACCCGACTGGAGGAGATCCTCGACTTCATCTTCGAGAAGTTCCGGGGCGACATTCCCTTCGATCGGATCTCGCTCGCGACCGTCGACGCGGCCACCGGACGTCTGGTCGCGCGCTGGGCGCGCTCCGAGGGAAGGCTGCGGATCGCCGAAGGCTACTCGATGGACCTCGCCGACACGAGTCTGGCCACGGTCCTCGCGCTCGGTCGGCCACGCGTCATCGACGACCTGGAGCGCTACCTGGACGAGAACCCGCGCAGCGAGGGAACGCGGCTGCTGGTGGCCGAGGGGCTGCGCTCGTCTCTGACGTGTCCCCTGATGGTCAACGGCCGGCCGACGGGGTTCCTGTTCTTCAACTCCAGGCGCCGCGGGGCCTACTCGGACGCTCACATCGGCGCCTTCGAGCATGTCGCGACCACCGTCGCGATGCTCTTCGAGCTCGGCCGCCTCTTCGACGAGCTCGCCGGCCAGAAGCTCGTTGTCGACCGGCAGGGCCGACAGCTCTCGGAGGACAACGACCGTCACAACCGGGAGCTCGCCCTGGCTCGCGGCGTCCAACGGTCGTTGATCCAGGGCGACCTACCGGAGGACCACCGCCTGCGCTCCGAGATGCTGTACGAGCCGGCGGCCGTGATCGGCGGCGACCTCGTCGACTGCGTCCCGCTCGACCGCAACCGGGCATTGTTCTGCGTCGCCGACGCACTCGGGCACGGCGTGCCGGCGGCGCTGGTGATGAGCGTGGTCCGAACCGCCCTGCACGGCGCGCTCGGCCAGCGGCCGGAGGGGCGGACGGACAGCCCGGCCGCTCTTCTCCGCACGATCAACCGGACGCTGACCGAGCTGCTCGACCAGCAGTACGTGACGGCCGTGATCGCGTGCGTCGACGCGCGCGCCCGCACGGTCGCGCTCTCGCTCGCCGGGCATCCGCCGGCGATGGTCCTGAGAAGGGCCGGCGGCCGCGTCGAGGCGGTCGCCGCCCGCCACGTCCCGTTGGGCATCAGCGCGGCGACCGAGTTCACCGACATCGAGCTGCCGTTCGTGCGCGGCGACGTGCTCTTCCTCTACACCGACGGCGTCGTCGAGGCCGAGGACGCCAGCGAGAATGCGTTCGGTCGGGGAGGGCTGCGCGCCGCCCTCGAGGCGTGGCCTCTCGCATCCGACAGCGGGCTCGCCACCCACGTCCGGGCCGCGGTGGCGGGCCACGTCCGCAGCGCTCCGCTCGCCGACGACCTCGCGATCCTGGCGGTCCATCACCGTTCCGCGGCGGCGCGCCGAGCCCACTGGTGAGCGTGCCTGCCGTCCCGCTCCCCGATCGGGACGCGGACTCTCCGCCGTCCGCTCGACGCGGCGCTACGATGCAGCCACGGGGCGAAGCCATGGGTGCCGGGCGGGCGTCGAGCCAGGTGTCCCCACCCGACGCGGGTTCCCCCGGCCGGAGCAACGCGCGTTGTGAGCCGGCGTTCCCTCGTGGAGTTCGGGTCGTTCGCCAGGGACAGGCGCCGCGTCGCCACGGCCGCAGTGACGGCTCCCGGCGAGAGGCGGCGCCGGCCGGTGAGAGCGGCGGCGGGAGCCGCATACGTGGAGGGAGATTTCGGTGGCAACCACTCAAGAGGTCAGCAGGGCGGGTGAAGCGCACGTCGTCGAGCTGCTGCAGGGCAGGCGGTTCACGATTAACGCATGGCCGGACCAGTCGAGCGGCGGGGCCGATATCGAGGCAACCGGAGGGAAGCGGCACGTGCTCGTCCAGGTGCGGACGACCCTGTCGCCCGACCGTCCACGGATCCTGAGCAAGGACGACGCGGCCGCGATCAAGGCGCGGGCCGCCCTCAGCGGAGCCGAGCCGTGGCAGGCCCGCGTGACGATCAACGCCGACCTGACCCTGAACGGCACGATCGCCTGGCGCCGGGGGCGATAGCGGCGGGCGGGCGGCGCGGCCGCCCATGACGTGTGCGGCGAAGCCGATCGACCTGCTTCACCGGCGCGGGCGCCAACGCCCGCATCCGCCGCGAGGGGAGGGGAATCCGCGCCCCGTCGGGGAGTGTTGCAAGAGGTGGCGGCGGACCAAGTGCTCTGACGGCGCGAGAGCAACCCCTGCGGGTCGGAAGGTCACGGATTCGCTCCCGGGAGAGAGCCTGCATGTCCGAGTCGCGAGTCGATGCGTCGTCTGAAGTTCTCAACGAGGTGAAGCAGAGCTGGAGGGCGATCGTCGCCGCTTATCAGCGGCCCGACGTCAAGCGCAGCGTCTGGCAGATGGTCAACAGCATCGGCCCCTACCTCGCCCTGTGGTACGTCGCCTACCGCCTGCTCGCCGTCTCGTTCTGGCTCGCCCTCCCCGCCATCGTCCTGTCCGCGGGGTTCATGGTGCGGGTGTTCATCATCTTCCACGACTGCGGCCACGGCTCCTTCTTCAGGTCGCGGGTCGCCAACGACGTCGTCGGCATGATCACGGGCGTCCTGACGTTCACGCCGTACCACGACTGGCGGGCGGAGCACGCCCAGCACCACTCGACGGCGGGCGATCTCGACCGGCGCGGAGTCGGGGACGTCTGGACGATGACCGTGGACGAGTACCGGAAGGCCTCGTTCTGGCAGCGCCTCGGCTACCGCCTGTATCGCAACCCGTTCGTCCTCCTCGGCCTGGCCCCGTTCTACGTGTTCCTCATCAAGCAGCGGTTCCCTCATCGGGGGAGCGACACGCGCGCAAAGATGAGCGTTCTCGTGACCGACCTCGCGCTCGCCGTCGTCTTCGGGCTGCTCTTCGCGACCATCGGCGTGAAGGCGACGCTGCTCGTCGAGCTCCCGCTCCTGGCGGTCGCGGGCGCGGCCGGGATCTGGCTCTTCTACGTCCAGCACCAGTTCGAGAGGGTGTACTGGGACCGACACGACCGGCGCGACATCCTCGCCGTGGCGATGGCGGGCAGTTCGCTGTACGCCCTGCCGCGCGTGCTGCAGTGGTTCGCCGGCAACATCGGCTTCCACCACATCCACCACCTCTCGCCGCGCATCCCCAACTACAGGCTGCCGAAGGCGTACCGCGAGCAGCCGTTGCTTCAGCGCGTCGACCGCATCACCCTGCTCTCGAGCCTGCGAACCTTGCGCCTGCGCCTCTACGACGAGGCCGCGCGCCGGATGGTCGGGTTCCGGGCGGCGACCGCCCGGGACGCCGCCGCGAGCTGATGCCCCCTGAACCGCCAAGGGAAGGCCGCGGTTCCCGAGGCGACACTGCTCGTACCGCCTGGCTCCGCTCCGCCTTCTACGGCTCCGCTGCGCCACGCGGCTGCGAGCGAGGTGTTTCCCGGTATGCTGTGAGCGCTCCCACTCAGGTCTTCCGCCTGCATTCAAGGTCGTCGATTCCGAATTGACGGTCGGCCTGATTCGCACCTGCGACCTTTGTCCTAGAACCGAAACGGTTCCATCTGGCTGCTCTGCATTGGTGAGTACGACTCGCGCGCCGACGTCGATTTCCGACCGACGACCCGGCAGGCACCGAAGACGAACGTGCCAGTGTCTGGCTCTGCGCGAACAAATCGGCCGCCTCGCGGCGGCCGATGGAGTTGTTTGGTTGCGGGGGCAGGATTTGAACCTGCGACCTTTGGGTTATGAGCCCAACGAGCTACCGGACTGCTCCACCCCGCGGCGCTCAGGAATGTGAATTCTATCCGGGCACGGCGCGAAGTCAAGGCCCGGCCCGGCCAAAACGGCAGCAGCGGGCGCGCAGGCGCAACGGCGGCGGCGGCTTTCCCGGCACGCGCCTTGCTTCGGCACGGCACGGAGGCACGGATGGCCGAGACCATGTCGCGGGAGCGGCTCGAGGAGCACGGCGCGCGCGCCCAGTCGCTCCTCGCCGAGGTGGGGCGGGCCGTCGTCGGCCAGCGGTCGCTCGTCGAGCACCTCCTGCTCGGCGCGCTGTGCGAGGGCCACGTTCTGCTCGAGGGCGTGCCGGGCCTGGGCAAGACGCTCGCGGCGCGCAGCTTCGCGGCGGCGATCGGCGGTCGCTTCACCCGCATCCAGTTCACCCCCGACCTCCTGCCCGGCGACCTCACCGGCACCGAGATCTTCGACGCCGAGCGCCGCGCGTTCGCGCCGCGAATCGGCCCGATCGCGACCAACCTGCTGCTCGCCGACGAGATCAACCGTGCGCCGGCGAAGGTGCAGGCGGCGCTGCTCGAGGCAATGGAGGAGCGCCAGGTGACGATCGGCGGCCAGACGTTCCCGCTGCCGCGGCCGTTCCTCGTCCTCGCCACCGAGAACCCGATCGAGCTCGAGGGCACCTACCCGCTGCCCGAGGCCGAGGTGGACCGCTTCCTGTTCAAGGTCCGCGTCGACTACCCCGGCGCCGCGGAGGAGCGCGTCATCGTCGACGCGCACCTCGCCGAGCGGCGCGCGGAGGTGCGGCCGGTGCTCGCCCTCGACGAGCTGGCGGCGATGACCGCGGCGGTGCGCCAGGTCCACGTCGACGCCCGCATCCGCGAGTACTGCGTCCGCCTCGTCCGCGCCACCCGCGACGGCGGCCGCGAGACCGCGCCGGCGCTGCGCGGCTGGGTGCGGTGGGGCGCCTCGCCGCGCGCCGCGGTCGCGCTCGCGCTCGCCACGCGGGCGACGGCGCTGCTGCGCGGGCGCGGCTACGCGGTGCCGGAGGACGTCAAGGAGGTCGCCCCGGCGGTGCTGCGCCACCGCCTCATCCTCAAGCTCGAGGCGCAGGCCGAGGAGGTCGACGTCGAGCAGCTCGTCCGCGAGCTGCTGCTGGCGGTGGAGGTGCCTTGAGCGCCGTGCTCTGGCGCCGCTTCACCGGCCGCGGCGACCCGGCGCCGGCGGTCCCGGCCGACCTCGCGCGCCGCCTCGCACGCGTCCAGCTCGCCGCCGCGCGGCGCATCGCCGCCCCCTGGCAGGGCGCCTACCGCTCGGCGTTCCGCGGCCAGGGGATCGAGTTCGCCGGGGTGCGCGAGTACGTCGCCGGCGACGACGCGCGCACCGTCGACTGGCGCGTCACCGCCCGCACCGGCCGCCTCGCGGTCCGCACCTACACCGAGGAGCGCAACCGCACCGTGCTGTTCCTCGTCGACGTCGGCCCCGGCATCCGCGCCGGCAGCGGCGACCGCGACCTGCTCGACGTCACCGCCGAGACCGTCGCGCTGCTCGGCGGCGCCGCCGTGGCGAGCGGCGACCGGATCGCGCTCGCCGCGTGGAGCGACCGCCTCGAACTCGGACTCCCGCCGCGACGCGACCCGGCCGCCCTGCTGCGCGCGATCCGCGCCCTGCTGGCGCTCGACGCGCGCGGCCGCGCGCGCGACCTCGCCGCGGCGCTCGCGAGCGTGCCGCGCTGGCTGCCGCGGGCGGGCGTGCTGGTGGTGATCTCGCCGTTCCTCGACGCCGGCTTCGGCGCCCTCCTCGCCAGCCTGCGACGCCGCCACGAGCTGCTCGCCGTGCGCCTCTGGGACGTGCACGCCGGCCTCGGCACCGCCACCGCGCTGGTGCCGGCCCGCGACGCGGCGGGGGCCGCCGGTTGGAGCGTGCCGGCGCTGCAGCCGCTGCCCGCCGACCTCGAGGCGATCCGCTCCGACACCGTCACCGTCACACCGCGGACGTCGCTCGCCCCGGCGCTCTCGCGTGCGCTCGCGGCGCGGGCAGGGCGGCGGGGTGCCTAGCCTCGCCGTGCTGGCGCTCGCCGCCGCGGCGACCACGGCGGCGTTCGACACGCCGCTGGAGGTCCACCTCGCCCGCGACCCGGGCGGCATCCGCGCCGGCTCGGTGGTCGGCGACTTCCTCGTCGTCGGCGCGCCGCGTCCCGCCGCCGACGGCGGCGCGATCGTGGCGCTCCGGCCGCTCGCCCTCGGCACGCTGTCGGTCCCGCTCGCCGGCGAGCCGGCGACGGTGGAGGTGCGGCCCTCGCTCGCACCCGGCGCGGCGCCGGCGGCGCCGGTGTTCCCGGCGGCTCCGCCGCTGCCGTGGTGGCCGGCCGCGGCTCTGCTGCCGCTCGCCGCCGCCGCCTGGCTCGCCTTCCGCCACGCGCGGCCGCGGTCCGACCGCGACCCGCTCGGCGCTCTGCGGACCGGGCTGGCCCCGCTGACCGACCCGTCGGCGTGGGCCGCCTCGGCCGGGGCCGCCGACCGCCTCGCGCGCGCCTGTCGCGAGTTCCTCGGCCACCGGCTCGCGCGGCCGTGCACCGCGATGACGAGCGCCGAGCTCGGCCGACTTCTCGACGCGGCGCTCCCGGCGCCGCTCGCACGGCCGTTCGCCGCCGCTCTCGCGCTCGCCGACGCGGCGCGATTCGCGGCGATACCGGTCCGGGCGGAGGACGCGGCGGCGCTGGTCCGCGAGCTGCTGAGCGCGGCGCCGGCCGCGATCGCGGCGGAGCAGGACGAGGCGGCATGAGCGGGTTCGCCCGTCCCTGGCTGCTCGCGCTCGCGGTGGCTCTCCCGCCGCTGCTCGCCTGGCTCGCGGTCGTCCGCCGCCGCCACCAGCGCGTGCCGAGCCTCGCGGTCCGCCGCCGGCGGCTCTCCCGGTTGCTCGCCTCGGCTCCCGTCGCCCTCGCCCTCGCCGGCGTCTGCGCCGCGTGGGCGAGTGCCGCCGGCCCGCGCCGGCCGAGCTACCGCAGCCAGGCGGCGGCGGGGCGCAACCTCGTCGTCCTGCTCGACGCCTCGGGGTCGATGGCCGATCCGCACGGCGGAGGCGGCCTCGCCGCCGCGCGCCGGGCGCTCGAGCGGTTCGTCGAGTCGCGCCGCGGCGACCGCGTCGGCCTGGTGGTGTTCGGGCGGCGCGCCGCCGTGCTGTCGCCGTTGACGCTCGACCACGCCGCCTTGCTCGAGATCGCCGGGATGCTCCGCCCCGCGACGCTCGGCGGCGAGACGGCGATCGGCGACGGCCTGGCGGTCGCATTGCAGCTGCTCGAGGGCGCCCCGCGCGGCTCCGCGGGCGTCGTGCTGGTCAGCGACGGCCGCAACAACGCGGGTGCGCTCGACCCGCGCACCGCGGCGCGCGCGGCGGCGGACCGCGGCGTCGTGCTCGACGTGATCGGCGTGAGCGGGGCGGCCGAGGCGGGTGCGCCGGCCGGCATGGACGAGGCGCTGCTGCGCGACCTCGCGTCGGCCACCGGCGGCGAGTACGTGCGGGCGGGCGACGACGCGGCGCTCGTCGCCGGGTTCGAGACGATCTCGCGGCTGCGCCCCGCGCCGCAGCCGGCGGCGCCGAGCGTGGTGTGGCGCGACCGCAGCGCACCGCTCGCCGGTGCCGCGGCGCTGCTCCTGGTCGGCGCCGCCGTGGCGGAGTTCGCCGCCCGTCGGAGCTGGGCATGACGTGGACCGACCCCCGCTGGTTGCTGCTCGCCCTGGCGGCGGTGGCGCTGCTGCCCGGCGCCGCGCTGCTGGCGCGCTGGCGGCGCCTGCAGCAGGCGCGGATCGCCGCCGCCGGCCTCTGGCGCCGCTGGCTCGGCGGGCTGCCCGCCACCGGCGCCGGCCGCGCCGCGCTGTGGCTCTTCGCCGCGGCGCTCGCGGCGGCGGCCGCGGCCGGGCCGCGCTGGGGCGAGCCGGGGCCGGCCGCGGCGCCGGGGCTCGACGTCGTCCTCGCGCTCGACGTCTCCGCCTCGATGCGCTGCGCCGACGCGAACCCCGACCGCCTCGGGCGCGCGGTCGCGGTCGCGCAGCAGCTGGTGGCCCGTGGCGGACTCGGCAGCGTCGGGCTGGTAGTCGGGGCGGCGACCGCGCAGGCCCTCGTTCCGCTCACCGCCGACCGCGCCACCGTCGCGGCCCGGCTCGGCGACGCCGGGCTCGACCGCTGGGTCGCGCCCGGCTCGAACCTCGCCGCGCTGCTGGCGACGGCGGGGGCGCAGCTCGAGCGCAGCGCCTCGGCGCGCGCCGTCGTGCTGCTGTCCGACGGCGAGGAGCTCGAGGGTGATGCGAGCGCTGTTGCCGCCACCCTGCGCCGCCAGGGCGTGGCGGTGTTCACCGTCGCGGTCGGCAGCCGCGAGGGCGCGCCGCTCCTGCGCCGCGACCCCCGGCGCGGCGTCTCGTATCGGCGCGACCCCGCCGGCGCCCTGATCCGCTCCCGCGCCCACCCCGACCTGCTCGCCCGCCTCGCCGGCGCGGGCGGCGGCGCCGTCGACGGCAACTCCGCGGCCGCGCCCCGGTTGGTCTGGGCCGGACTGGCGAGGCTGGCGCGGTCGGCGCAGCGACAGGACGCGCCGGCGCGGCCCGCGCCGCTCGCGCTCGCCGCGGCGCTGGTCGCGACCGCCTCGTTCCTCCTCTGGCCGTGGCGGCGGATGACCGCCGCCGCGCTGCTGCTGCCGTTCCCGCTCCTCGCCGCGACGCCCGCAGCGGCGCCGACGCCCGCCGCGTGGGAGCGCGCCCTCCCCGGCTACGGCGCGGTGCTGGCGAGGAGGGGCGCGGCGGCGGCCGCACGCGGGGCGTGGCAGGAGGCGCGGTCGGCGTACGGGCGCGCGCTCGCGCTCGAGCCGCGCCGGCCCGACCTGCGCGTCGCGTGGGCGGCCGCGGCGAGCTTGTGCGGCGATGGCGGTGCCGAGGCGGAGCTCGCCGAGCTCGCCCGCGATCCCCAGGTGGGGGCCACCGCGGCGTACGACCTCGGCACCGCGCGGCTGCTCCGCGGCGACGCGGACGGGGCGGCAGAGGCGCTGCGCCTGGCGGCGGCGGCGGATCCGGCGTGCGCGGCGGCGTGGCGCAACCTCGAGATCGCGCTGGCGCGCAGCGGTCAGACGGGTGCGGGACGAGCGCCCGCTGACGCGGCGGGCACGGCGCAGCGCGACCATCTCGTCGCCGCCGCCGCCCGCGCCGCGCTCCAGCCGCTGATCGTGCGGGCGCCGGAAGCACCGCCTGCGGCCGACGGGAGGGACTGGTGAGCCGGATCGGGGCCGCGCTGGTCGCGGCGATGCTCGCGTGCGGCGCGCTCGCCGAACCTCGCCCCGCGCCGGTCGCACAGTTCGCGCCGGGCAGCGTCCCGGGCACGCTGCGCTACCAGGTCGTGGTCGCCGGGCCCGGCGGCGGCGACATGACCGCCACGCTCGGCACGCTCGACAACCTCGAGGTGCTCGCCGGTCCGGTCCTGGCGCAGGAGGTGGACTGGCGGGAGGGCGAGACCCGGGCAATGTCGGTCCTCACCTGGGTGATGCGGGCCCGGCACGGCGGCCCGATCGGGGTGGGCCCGACCCGCGTCCGCGTCGGCGCGGAGGTGCTCGCCACCGAGGCGGTGCGGGGAGTGGCGTTCGGCGCCGGCCCGGGGTTGTCACAGGGCCCGGCGCGGCAGCTGCGGATGGAGACCTCCGCCTCGCGGGTGATGGTCGGCGAGCCGGTCGTGGTGCAGCTCTCGCTCGACGCGGCGAGTCCGGCCGACGGCTGGGAGGTGCAGGCGTCGTTCCCCGAGAGCTGGAGCGAGCGCCTCGCCCTGGCGGCGCAGCCGCCGGCCGCGACCGCGCCGCGGATCTCCGCCTCCGCCGGCCTCGTGCTCGCGGGCTGGGTGGTCATTCCCGTGCGCGCCGGCGAGCTCGAGATCCCGGCGGCGATGGCGCGCCGCGTCGCGTGGCCGGAAAGCCAGGAGAGCCCGCTGATCCCGGCGCGCACCCTCACCTCGCGGCCGGCCACCGTCGACGTGCTCCCGCTGCCGCCGGCGCCCGCCGCGTTCTCCGGGGCGGTCGGCGAGTTCCGCTTCACGCGGCGCCTCGCCTCCGCCGCGCTGCGCGCCGGGGAGCTCGCCACGGTCGAGACCGAGGTGAGCGGCGAGGGGAACCTCCCCCTGCTCGACCCGCCGCCGCTGCCGCTGCCCGACGGCGTCGAGGCGTTCCCCGCCGAGGAGACGCACGAGTGGAAGGCCGACTCCCGGGGTCTGGCCGGCTTCCGGCGCTGGCGCAGCCCGATCGAGTTCGGCCGGCCCGGCCGCTACGAGCTGCCGAAGGTGACGCTCTGCAGCTATCGCCCCGGCGCCGGCTACGCCGTGCAGGAGCTGCCCGCGCTGACGGTGGAGGTCATGCCGGCGCCGGCCGGAGCAGCGGCAGCGGCGCCCGCCGCCGGGGCCGCTGCCGCCGGCGGGATCTCGCCGCTGCTGACGGGCGGCGCGGCGTTCATCGCCGGCGCCGGGAGCGTGCTCGCCGTGCTGGTGCTGCGCTCCCGGCGCAAGCGGCACCGCCGCGCGACCGCCGCGCCCGAGCCCGAGGCCGAGCTCCGCGACCTCCATGCGGCGGTCGAGCGCTGGGCGCGGATCAGGTTCGGCGTCTCGAACGCGGCGGCCGCCGAGGCGATGCAGTCGGCGGGGTGCCCGGCGGCGGACGCCGCGGAGGCGGCGGAGCTGCTCCAGGCCTGCGAGCGACTGCGCTTCTCCCCCGGCCTCGCGAGCCTCGCCGAGCTCCTCCCGGACCTGCGACTGCGCGTGTCGCGCCTCACCGGCGAGGGCCCGCAAGCTACTGATAGACTAAGCGCGTGAGCACGGTTGCACCGGAGATCTGCGTGCTGCCGGCGGCCGATCTCGAGCCGTTCCTCGAACGCTACCGCCACGACACCGGCGTGCCCGAGGCGATGGACGCGGCGAGCTTCATCTCCGAGGTGCTGCAGCGCGCCAACGCCTTCGTCCCGTCGGAGGCGGGGTCGGTGCTGCTCGACCACCCGTTCGAGCGCGCCGGCGACCCGACCGGCGTCGCGCTCTACTTCATCGCCGCCTTCGGGCCCTCCGCGGCGGCCCTGCTCGGCGCCAGCATCCCGACGACGGAGGGCGTGGTCGGCCACGTCTACCGCAACGGCGTGTCGCACCTGGTGGCGGACTCCCGCCACGATCCCTACTTCTACGCGCGCTTCGACGAGACCCACGCGTTCATGACCCACAGCCTGCTGGCGGTGCCGGTCCGCATCGAGAACAGCGTCTGCGGCGTGCTCGAGATGGTCAACCGGCGGGACGGCCGGCCGTTCGACGAGCGCGACCGCGCGCTGCTCGAGATCTTCGCCTCGTACACCTCGGTGTCGATCCAGAACCTCCTCGACGCGCGGCGCGCCGGCGACGCGGCGCGCAGCGACGACCTCACCGGCCTCGCCAACGACCGCTTCTTCCACCGCCGCCTCGCCGCCGACCTGGAGCACGCCGACGCGAGCGGCGGATCCGTCGCGCTGCTCTTCATGGACCTCGACAACTTCAAGTCGGTCAACGACACCCACGGCCACCTCGCGGGCAGCCAGGTGCTCAAGGAGGTCGGCTACCTGCTGCGCCGGGCGGTGCGCACGCCGAACGTGACGCTCGCGCGCTATGGCGGCGACGAGTTCGTCATCATCCTGCCCGGCTTCGACCTCGACGCCGCCACCCAGGTCGCGGAGCAGATCCGGCGCGCGATCAAGGCGCAGGCGTTCCTGCGCGGGCGGTTCTCCTGGGCGAGCGGCCCGGTCGAGTTCCGCGGCTCGCTCACCTGCTCGGTGGGCGTCGCGATCTATCCCGACCACGTCCCGCGCACCGGCACCTCCGACCACCGGCGCAACCAGCTCCTGCGGGCGTCCGACCAGGCGATGTACGCGGCGAAGGCTGCCGGCAAGGATCAGGTCGTGCAGGCCGGGCCGGTCCCGTCTACGTCAAAATGACGCGCGCCTGACCCCCGCCTCAGCGCTCCAACCTGCGGAATGTGGCACGTGAGTTGCTAGGTTTTTCGATCGCGGGCCCGCTCCGGCCGGCCCCGGGAGGGAACTGTACATGGACCAATCTCGACGACAGAGGGTGTTCTCGCTGAGCGCCGTGGCGGTGGGCGCGACCGTCCTGGGGATGGTGCTGGCGGGCGGGCTCGGCCTCACGCCGCACTCGAGCGCGGCGCGGGAGGGCGGAGCCACGGCCCCCGCCCCGGCCGCCGCGCCGATCGTGACCGGCCTCCCCGACTTCGCCACCCTGGCGGACCGGGTGACACCGTCGGTGGTCTCCGTGTACACCGAGGAGAGCAGCAAGCAGCAGGACATCCGCCGCTACCACCAGAACATGGACCCGTTCGAGTTCTTCTTCGGCCCCAACCAGGGCAACCCCGACGGGATGCGCCCGTTCCGCCGCAAGGGTGCGGGGAGCGGGTTCTTCATCTCCAACGACGGCCTCATCCTGACCAACAACCACGTGGTCGAGGACGCCGACAAGATCAACGTCCGCGTCTCCGACAACAGCGACCTGATGACCGCCAAGGTGGTCGGCCGCGACCCCGCCACCGACATCGCGCTGATCCGCGTCGAGGGCAAGGGCCCGTTCCCGCCGGGCCTCCCGCTCGGCGACTCCGACACCCTGCGCGTCGGCGAGTGGGTGATGGCGGTAGGCAACCCGCTGGCGATGGAGCACACCGTCACGGTCGGGGTGGTCTCCGCCAAGAACCGCACCCTGGGCCTGTCGGCCGACCGCAACGCGCTCGCGTTCGAGAACTTCATCCAGACCGACGCGGCGATCAACCTCGGCAACTCCGGCGGGCCGCTCGTCAACGTGCGCGGCGAGGTCGTCGGCATGAATACGGCGATCAACGCGGCCGGCCAGAACCTCGGCTTCGCGGTCCCGATCAACGCCGCCAAGGCGGTGATCCCGCAGCTCAAGGCGACCGGGAAGGTGGTCCGCGGCTACCTCAACGTCGTCGTCACCAACATCGACCAGAAGACGCAGGAAGCGTTCAACCTGCCGTCGCGCGACGGCGCCCTGGTCCAGAGCGTGACCAAGGGCGGGCCCGGCGACAAGGCCGGCCTCAAGGAGGGCGACGCGATCGTGTCGGTCGCGGGCACCCCGGTCAAGGAGACGCGCCAGCTCATCGACCGCGTCTCGGCGACCCCTCCCGGCCAGAAGCTCGACCTCGACATCTATCGCAACGGCAAGCGCCAGACGCTCACCGTCACGGTCGGCGAGCGCCCCGGGGGCGAGGGCGAGGGTTCGACCCAGAGCGAGAAGGCGGACACCCCGGTGTCGCGCCTCGGCCTCGAGATCGAGGACCTCAACGCGCGCAACCGCCGCCAGTTCGACGTCTCGAAGGAGATCGAGGGGGTGGTGGTCACCGACGTCACCGACATGTCGCCGGCGGACGACGCGGGGCTCCGGCCGGGGGACGTCGTCCTGCGCGTCAACAACCAGGACATCGCCTCGGGGCGCGACTTCAGCGACGCGATCGCCTCGGTCCGCTCCGGAGCGCTGATCAAGCTCTACGTCTACCGCGCCCAGCTCGACCAGCGTCGCTTCGTGATCCTCCGCGTGCCCTAGATTCGGATCCCGGATCCAACCCGCAGGCCGCCCGAGGTCCACGGGCGGCCTGCGCCGTCTCCCGTCGACGGGAACGCCCCGCGCCGTCCTCGCCGGTGGGCCGGCCCGCGGGGTAGACTACAATCCGGTCACGTCATGGCGAGCCTGGGCAACGTCCTGGTCATCGACGACCAACCGCAGAACCTCGAGGCGATGCAGGACGCGCTGCGCCCGCTCGGCTTCGAGGTGTGGCAGGCGATCGACGGCGAGACCGGCCTGCTGCTCGCCCGCGAGCGGCAGCCGGATGTGATCCTCCTCGACGTGATGATGCCCGGCCTCGACGGCTACGAGGTGTGCGCCCGCCTGAAGGCGGACGAGGAGACGCGCCTCCTGCCGGTGATCTTCCTCACCGGCCTGGACTCGCGGCAGGCCCGGCTCCGAGGCCTCGAGGTCGGGGCGACCGATTTTCTCTCCAAGCCGTTCGACCTCGTCGAGCTCGAGGTCCGGGTGCGGAACCTGGTGAACTTCCGCCGCCTCACCCAGGACCTCGACGACGCGGAGAAGATGCTCTTCGCGGTCGCCCGCAGCGTCGAGGCGCGCGACGAGGGCACCGGCGAGCACTGCGACCGCCTGTCGCGGCTGGCGGTGCGGCTGGGCGAGCACCTCGGCCTCGGCGCCGAGGAGATCAAGGCGCTGCGGCGGGGTGGCTACCTCCACGACATCGGCAAGATCGGCATCCCCGACGCCGTCCTGCTCAAGCCCGGCCGCCTCACCCCGGAGGAGTGGACGGTGATGCGCACCCACGTCGAGATCGGCGTCTCGATCTGCTCGCCGCTGCGGACGCTGCGCTCGACGCTGCCGATCATCCGCCACCACCACGAGCGGCTCGACGGATCGGGCTACCCCGACCACCTGATCGGCGAGGACGTGCCGCTGCTCGCCCGCGTCTTCCAGGTCGTGGACGTGTTCGACGCGCTGACCAACGACCGTCCCTACCGCAAGGCGGTGAGCCCGATCGAGGCGATCGGGGTCCTCCGCGAGGAGACGGCGCACGGCTGGTGGGACGCCGCCGCGGTCGAGGCGTTCGCGGCGATGGTCGAGAGCGACCGCGACCCCTCGGCCGGCGGAGCGACGCCCCGGGCTTGACTTTGCTGGCGTGTGGTGAAGTACACTGATTGCGGTGGGCGGTGCGCAACGTCCCGCCACCAGTTCTTCCCCACGCACGCGTTGCAGGCATTCACCCGCCCCTGTACCGGTGTTGCACGGCGCGGGAGCTGGGTGAGCCAAGGAGCCGTAAAAGTATGGATGATGAGTCGAGGAACACTCCTGTGGCTCCCGCCGTGGAGTCAAAGGAAGGTGCCGGCGCGGGCCGGCGCCGACGGCCGCGCCGGCGGCGCAACCGCCGCCATTCGAACCCCGCCGCGCCGCCCGCGCCGCCCACCGCGCTCGAGGGAATCCTCTGGCGCCGCGACGACGGCAAGGCGTTCCTGCTCCCGCCGACCAGCCGCTTCCACCCCAGCTCGGACGACGCGCTGGTCGACGCCGGTCTCCTCAGCCGCTGGCACCTCGAGAGCGGACTCGCCCTGACCGGGTCGGGCACCTCCAACGGCAGCCAGCGCCGCACCGTCGTCGACATCACCGCGATCGAGGGCATGCCCCCCGACGAGTACCGCCAGAAGGCGGTTCCGTTCGCGGAGCTGGTGTCGATCGACCCGACCTCGCGCTTTCGCCTCGAGACCGAGCCGGAGCTCCTCGAGCCGCGCGTGATCGAGCTGATGGCGCCGATCGGCAAGGGGCAGCGCTGCCTGATCGTGTCGCCGCCGAAGGCGGGCAAGACCACGCTGCTGCAGCAGCTCGCCCACGCGATCGCGGTGAACCACCCCGAGACGACGATCTTCGTGCTGCTGGTGGACGAGCGCCCCGAGGAGGTCACGCACTGGAAGCGCAGCGTGATCAAGGGTGAGGTGCACGCCTCCTCCTCCGACGAGTCGGTCGCCAGCCACATCGAGGTCTCCGAGATGGTGCTCGAGCGGGCGCGGCGGCTGGTCGAACTGGGCCACGACGTGGTCGTGTTCATGGACTCGCTCACCCGCATGTCGCGCGCCTACAACAACGCGCAGAAGAGCTCGGGGCGCATCATGTCGGGCGGCATCGACGCGCGCACGATGGAGAAGCCGCGGCGCTTCTTCGGCTCCGCCCGCAACCTCGAGCACGGCGGCTCGCTCACCATCATCGCCACCTGCCTGATCGACACCGGCTCGCGGATGGACGAGGTGATCTTCCAGGAGTTCAAGGGGACCGGCAACATGGAGATCATCCTCACCCGCGACCTCTTCGAGCGGCGCATCTTCCCGTGCATGAACATCCCGCAGTCGGGGACGCGCAAGGAGGAGAAGCTCTACTCGCGGCAGGAGGTGGAGCGCATCCACCTGCTCCGGCGCGCGCTCGCCGCGCTGCCGCCGCACGAGGCGATGCAACTCCTCCTCTCCAAGCTCAAGCAGTCGAAGACCAACGCCGAGTTCCTCGCCAGCATCCAGCCGACCGGCGCGCGCTGAGCTCCGCGCGCGGGGGCGCCAAGCGCCCCGGGAGCGAGTCCCGCCGCAACGCAACGGCCCGCCGTCTCCGGCGGGCCGCAGCGCATCGCAAGGCCGGGCGGGTCAGCGCGCCGGGGGCAGCGCGACCTGCTGCGTGATCGTCATCCAGGTCTTCACCCGCAGGCCGTTCTTCATCCCCGGCTTGAACGTGTATTTCTTGACCGACTCCACGCACGCCTCGTCGACCCCCGGCTTGGGCGGCTGGAAGCCGCGCAGCACCTGCGCGTCGTCGACGCGGCCCCTCTCGTTCACCAGCGCCTTGAGGATCACCAGCCCGGTCATCCTCATTCGCGTCATGTTCGCGGAGCGCGGCACGTTGACCGGCGCCTCGATCAGCACCTCCGGGCGGACGTCGAGCTGGCCCCAGTCGACCAGGTCGCCCTCCCTCACGCCGGTGCCGAGGCCGGCCGCGACCGGGGCCTGGTCGACGGGGGCGCTGGTCGGCGAGGCGACGACCGGCGTCGGCGTCGCCGGCGCCGCGGTCGCGGTTGAAGCCGGCGCTGCGGTCGGCATCGCGGGCGTCGTGGTGGCGACGGCGGGTGCCACGGTCGACGCCGGCACCGCCGCGGCGGCGGTCGGCTGCGCGGCCGCGACCTTGACCTCGCCCTGCGCCGCCTGGCGCTGGCGCTGCGCCTCGGCGGCCTGACGCGCCTTCGCGAACTCCTCCTCCTTGCGCTTCTGTTCCGCCTCCTGCGCCGCCAGTTTCTTCTGCAGCTCCTCTTGACGCTGCTGCTCCTCGGGCGAGAGCTTCTTCGCGCCGGACGCGACCGCCTGCTTCTGCTTGTCGAGCTCCGAACGCAGCTGCGCGGTGTGGGCGCGCTCGGCCTCGAGCTCGGTGGCGAGCTTCTTCATCTGCTCGTCGACCTGCTGGCTGACCAGCTCCTTGAACATCTTCTCCTGCGCCGCCTTGTCCATCGCCCCCGAACCGCCCGGGCGGCTCACCAGCAGGTAGGCGATCACCCCGAGCAGGACGACGGCGCCGCCGATCATGGCGTAGAGCATCGTCCGCTTCTGCGGCGGGGGCGGCGGCGCGGCCGCCGGCGTCGCGGCGGGCTTGGCCGCCGCTTGCACGAACCGCGTCACGTCCATCGCTTTCTCGCGCTGCAGCTCGCGGTCCTCCTCCTCGATCTCGCCGCGGTAGAGGCGGTCCATGAACAGCGCGAGGTTGAACGTGGTCGGCGAATACGCGCCGCCGTAGAGGAGCTTCTCGAGGTCCTTCTTGAACTCGACCGCCGAGGCGTGGCGGTCGTCCGGCTTCGTCTCGAGCGCCTTCCTGAGGATGCCGAGCACGTCCTGCGGCACCGGCCCCTCCTCGAACGCGAGCTGCGGCGCCGCGAGCGCGGCGGCGCGGGCGGCCGGGTCGGCGGGGAGGGGGGTCCCGGTGAGCAGGTGGTAGAGCAGCGCGCCGAGGGAGTAGACGTCGCCGCGCCGGCCGGCCGGGCCGTTCGCCAGCACCTCGGGGGCGAGGTAGGGCGCGGCCAGCTCCTTGACCGCGGCGCGAGAGAGGTTGCCGCGCAGTCCGCGCCCGAGCCCGAACCCCGCCACCATCGCTTCGCCGTCGTTGCCGACCACGACCAGGTGGGGGACGAGGAAACCGTGCGTGAGCGGCTCGCCCTGGACCTCCACAGCGAGCGCGGCGGAGAGCGCCGCCGCGAGCTTCTCGGCGATCAGCAGCGCGTTGTCGATGGCGATCGGGAACTGCTCGCTCGCGGCGCGCGCGAGGAGCTGGTCGAGCGGCTGCGCGGGGACGTAGTCCCATGCCATGTAGGGCGTGCCCGCCTCGCTGGCGTAGCTCGCGTTGCGCACCACGTTGGAGGCCTTGAGCACCTGCGCCAACTGGCCCGCCACCGCCGCGTCGGCGGTCAGCGCGGCGCGGTCGAGCCCGGGCAGGTCGAAGCGGCGCAGCCAGACGATCCGCTTGAAGCCAGTCCGCTCCAGTTCGCCCGCGCGCCACAGCGTTCCGAGCCCGTCCTTGGAACGCTGCTTGAGCAGGAGGAAGTTGCCGTAGGTGGTGTACGAATCAGGCATGGTCGGCCCTCCCGGGCTTCCGCTCAGAAACGCTAGCACCCGCCGGGGGGGAGGTCAATCCGCGGCGGCCCCGCCGCCCGCGCGCGGGGGCGCGGCGAGCGCGGCCAGGTGCTGCTCGAGGATGAGACGGGCGGCGACGCCGTCCACCAGCTCCGGCCACCGCCGCCGCGGCACGCCCGCCGCGGCGAGCTCAGCCTCGGCGGCAGCGGTGGTGCCGCGCTCGTCCTCGGTCGCGACCACGACCGCGAGCTGGACCCGCAGCGCGGCCACCACCTCGGCAACGCGCCGCTCGCCGCGGCCCCGCCCCGCGCGGGTGGCGGGCAGGCCGACTACCACGCCCCCCGCGTCCCACGTCGCGACGAGACGCGCCACCTCGAGCGCGAGCCGCTCCGCGCCGGCGAACGGGATCGGCCGCAGCGCGGTGGCGACCCGCCCCTCCGGGTCGCAGGTGGCGACGCCCACGCGCCGCGACCCGACATCGAGCGCGAGCCAGCGCATCGCCGACGAGGATACGCCGGGGTCCGTACCCCGGAGAGATAGAATGCGCCGGCAGTCGGGGAGGGTGTCGACGCCGGGGAGCGGCCAAGCGGCGAGCATGATGGACCGGACGAGGTTCCGAGGCGGCCGCCGGCGAGCGGCGATCGCTGCGGCGGCGCTCCTGCTGGCGGGGCTCGGCCGGGCGGCCGACCCGCCGCCCGCGCCGGGCGACATCGTCAACATGCAAGCCGAGCACCAGCAGTGGATCCAGGACCAGCTCTGGTGCGGGCTCGGCGAGGTGCACATCACCTACCAGGACATCTCGCTGCGCTGCGACGAGATCGAGGTCAACCTGGTGACCATGCACCTGCACGCGCAGGGGAACGTCGTGCTCGACCAGGCGGACGCCCGGATGGCCTGCGACCGCCTCGAGTTCGACCTCAACCAGAAGGTCGGCACGTTCTACGACGTCCAGGCGTTTTTCCCGCCCACCTACAGCTTCAAGGGCGAGGAGATGGAGAAGCTCGACGCCACCCACTACCGCTTCCACCGCGGGCTCTTCACCAGCTGCACGCTCGGCGACAAGGCCCCGCCGTGGAGCATCGAGGTCCGCGACGCGGTCGTCGAACTGGAGGGCTACGGGCACTTCCGCGGCGCCTCGCTGCGCGTCAAAGGCACGCCGGTCTTCTACACGCCGCGCCTGCTCTGGCCGGTCAAGCGCGACCGTGCCGCCGGGTTCCTCGTCCCCAGCTTCGGCTTCAACAGCACCCACGGCGCCTACTTCGGCAACTCGTTCTTCTGGCCGCTCTCGCGCTCATTCGACACCACGATGTTCCTCGACCTCTACACCAAGCACTTCCTCGGCCTCGGCGACGAGATGCGCTGGGCCCCGGCGGAGCACGCGTTCGGCGAGATCAAGACCTCGCTCGTCTACGACCCCACCACCAAGCTCTGGGAGTGGGAGTCGAACGGCAAGTACAACCAGATCTTCGCCGGAGGCTGGACGCTCCACTCCCAGCTCCAGGAGGTGTCGGACATCAACTTCTTCGAGCAGTTCGACCGCGGCTTCGAGATCACCTCGGCGCGCACCCTCGACTCGTTCGGGACGCTGTCGCGCTCGTGGGGGCCGCAGTCGCTGAACATCCGCACCGAGCACCAGCGGAACTTCTACACCAGCCTTGGCCCACCGGTGAACACCCAGGAGGTCGACCTCGATCGCCTCGGGGGGGCCGAGTACCGCCTCCGCGCCACGCGCATCGGCCTGACGCCGCTCTACGTCTCGGGTGTGACGTCGGTGGACGCCCTGCGCGTCGACAAGCCGCCGGGGCTCAACGGCAGCTGGGACCGCTTCGACCTGTTCCCCTCGGTCTCGATCATCACGCCGGGATTCGCCTGGCTCAGCGTGACGCCTACCCTCGGGGCGCGGGAGACCTACTACACGGCGCACAACAACTCCAACGGCACGCAGATCGTGGCGGGCTCCCTCGACCGCCGCTACGACACCGCCGGCGTCTCCATCGTCGGGCCGTCGTTCTCGCGCGTCTGGTCGCTGGCCAACGGCGAGAAGATCAAGCACCTGATCGAGCCGCGCATCGACTACTCCTACATCTCGAGATCGGCGAACTTCGGCCTCAGCACCGCGCCCGCCTCGCCGCAGGACGTGCTGCCGTACTCGCCGGTGCCGCTGTTCGACGAGAAGGACCCGATCGTCCCCGCCAACCAGGTGCAGTGGACACTGGCGAACAGCCTGTTCGTCAAGACCGGCCAGACCGGCAGCCGCGAGGTGCTGCGCTTCGAGATCAGCCAGCCGTACTCACTCGGCGACCCGCTCACGTTCGCGCGCCTATCCACCGATCCCAACATCCAGGGCGAGTTCCCGCCGAGCCAGAAGGGACCGCTGTCGCTCTGGCTGCGGGCGCTGCCGGTCGCCTCCGCCACGATCGACGGCCGGATGTACATCGATCCGGTCACCCACAACCTCCAGAGCACGCAGCTGACCGGCGGCCTGTTCCAGGGCACCAACGGCGTTAACCTGACGTGGTACTCGGGGTTCGACCCGACCACCGGCCGCATCACCTCGTCGCAGACCCAGGTCAGCGTCGGCCTCTCGCCCGGTGCCTCCCACTGGCGGATCGAGGGCCAGGTCGGCTACGACATCCACGCCCGCTCGCTGCTGCAGCAGCAGTTCATCTTCAAGTGGCGGGGCAGTTGCTGGAGCGTGCAGTTCCAGTACCGCGACAACCGCAACATCCTCTACCCCGCCCGCGACTACCGCATCGCCATCGACCTCACCGGGCTCGGCACCTTCCTCGACATCCACGGCTCGATGGAACCGATCGTCCACTGAGGCCGGGCGATTGCCACCGGCGGCTCGGTGGTGTAAGCTCCGCGCTCGCCGGGTCGGGGCGTAGCTCAGCCTGGTAGAGCACACGGTTCGGGACCGTGTGGTCGGAGGTTCAATTCCTCTCGCCCCGACCAACCCGGCTCCACCCTCGCCCGGGTGGTCCGACTGCAGCCGCCGACCCCGGCCCCGGGGAAGCCTGTGCACGACGGCCCGCCCGGACACGTTCCCGACACTGGCACGGTTCTCGCTTTCCGGCTAGACTGCGCCACCGTTCGCGCGGGTGCGACGGCAACGGTAACGCGTCGGCGCGGCTCGACTTCCAGCGCCGACGCGAGAGCACGGCGGATGTTTCGGCGGCTCGCGCCGGTGCCGTTTTGGCCGGCGGTCGCGAGCCGCACGAGGCGGACGGCGCCGCCGGCGAGCACGCCGCGCGGGGTGGATCGGGGAGATCGAGCATGCGGGCAAGGATCGGATTCGGGGTCGCTGTGCTGATGGCAACGTCGGCCGCGTCGGCGCTCGCCGCCGGGGCGCCGCCGGTACCTTCGCCGGACGACGCGGTGAGCCGCGCCTGCGCCGCGGCGGGCGGCATGGACGCGTTCCGCGCGCTGGGCATCCTCGCGGTCACGATGACCAGCGACGAGGTGACGCAGGACGGCGAGACCAGCACGCGCACCAAGACGATGGCGTTCGTCCCGCCCGGGCCGGTGCCGGGGCGGTTCGAGGTCCCGAAGGACGGGATCATCGCCGCCGACGACGGGAGCGGCGGCTGGGCGGTCGCGCACAGCCGGCCCGACGCGCGGCCGGGCACCTCGTACATGGTCAGGCGCTCGCTCGCCTCGTTCATGTTCCCGCTCCTGTTCCCGTTCTCGCTCACCTGGAGTGGGGTCGCCGTGACCGGCGTCGAGCCGGCCGCAGTCGCCGGCAAGCCGGTGTGGCGCCTGCACGTCGTCCTCCCGCGCAGCTTCTTCGACACGCCCCAGATCGCGACCAACTGGACCGTCGACCTCGACCAGCAGAGCTTCGCCGTCGTGCGCGCGGAGAGTCCGGCGACCGACCTCGGCAAGGGCGTGACTGCGGACGGGATGCGCTACGCCTGGTCCGACGCGGTCAACCTCGCGGGCGTGCGGCTCCCCGGCGTGCAGCGCGTCATCGGCCTCGACGAGGTGGGGCACGAGAAGACCCACTCGCGCGTCGACCACCTCAGCTACCACGTGCTTCCCGCCAGCGACTCCGCCAGGCTCTTCGGCAATCCGATCCCGCCCGACCAGCGCCCTCATGCGCCGGCGATGGTGCCGCCGCCGCTTCCCCCGTCGTAGGCGCGAGGCCGCGGACGCGGCACGACCGGGATCTCGGGCCGCGGATTCCTCGTAGACTGGTCGCGGCGGCGCGGGGATGCCGCCGGGAGGGAACCGTGTCGATCAGAGCCTGCATCGCGTCGCTGGCCGTCGCAGGGTGCGTCCTCGGCGCCGCGGGGGCGGCACTCGCGCAGAGCGCAGCCGACCCCATCGGCAAGGAGATCGAGAGCCTCAAGAAGGCGCAGAACGAGCTCAACCACCGCCTCGACGAGCTCGCCAAGGCGATCGACGACGTCGCGTGGGTGGAGCGGCTCTCCGACGTGGCGCTGGTCGACAAGTGGCGCATCGCCGGGCCGCCGCCCGCGCACCCCGCCAACCCGACCGCGGCGGGCGCGACCAACCCGGTCAAGTTCTACGTCTACACGTTCGTGCCGCGCGACCGCAAGGACGGTGAGAAGCTGCCGATGGTGATCCTCCCGCACGGCGGCGTGCACGCCGACTTCACCACCTATCACGTCCACATCGTTCGCGAGCTCATCGCGCAGGGCTACGTCGTGGTCGCGCCGGACTACCGCGGCTCGACCGGCTACGGGCGCGAGTTCTACGAGCGCATCGACTACGGCGGCCGCGAGGTCGACGACATCCACGCCAGCGTGCGCTGGGCGCTCGACAGCTTCGACTTCGTCGACCCCGCCCGCGTCGGGCTGGTCGGCTGGAGCCACGGCGGGCTGATCGTGCTGATGGAGGCGTTCGCCCACCCCAAGGACTACGCCTGCGTCTTCGCCGGCATGCCGGTGTCGGACCTGGTGATGCGCATGGGCTACACCGGCGACGGCTACGAGGACGATTTCTCCGCGCCCTACCACATCGGCAAGACCGTGCCCGAGGACCTCGCCGAGTACAAGCGGCGCTCGCCGGTGTGGAACGTCGACAAGCTCGCCACGCCGCTGCTGATCCACACCAACACCAACGACGAGGACGTCAACGTCATCGAGGTGGAGCACCTCATCCAGGCGCTCAAGGCGGCGGACAAGAAGTTCGAGTACAAGGTCTACCAGGACGCCCCCGGCGGGCACAGCTTCGACCGCATGGACACGCCGGCCGCGCGGGCGGCGCGGCGCGAGGTGTGGGCGTTCGTCGCGCGCTACCTCAAGCCGCCGCACCCGCAGTCGTGAGGCGGACCCGCCTCGCCTCCACCGGCGCGGGTAGACTGCGGCGGTGACCGGGCCGGACAAGCGGCGCCTCCCCGCGTGGCTGGCGGCGACGCTCGCGATCGCCGCGGCGCTGCAGCTCGCGCTGGTCGACTGGTGGCCCGGCTTCGCCAGCCCCAACGAGCGGACCCGCGCCTACCAGGCGATCGCGGTCGTCGACCGCGGCTCGCTCGCGATTGACGCCGAGTCCGCACGCTTCGGCGCAATGGAGGACGTCGCGCGCGGCGCAGCGGGTGACCCGCGCACCTACCCGAACAAGGCTCCGGGCCTGCTGCCCCTGCTGCTGCCGGGAGCCTGGCTCGCCCACGCCGTCGCCCACGGGCAACCCGAGCGCCAGCTCGAGTGGACGCTCCAGCTCGGTCGCCTCTCCGCCGCGTCGCTCCCGTTCCTCGCCGCGCTCGTCCTGCTCGCGCGCCTGACCGCGCCGTCGGCGCCGCACGCCGGCCGATTCGTCGTCGCGAGCTACGCCCTCGCGACGCCCGCACTCGCGGCGTCGGCGCTGCTCTTCTCCCACGCGTTCACCGCGTTCGCGCTGCTCGCCGCCTACGCGCTCCTGTTCAGGCGACGCGAGGTCCCACCCCGCGACGCGGCGGTCGCCGGCTTCCTCCTCGCCTGGGCGGTCGCCGCCGAGTACACGGTCGCGGTGCCGGCCGCGGTCGTCGCCCTGCTCGCCCTGCCGCGGCTCGGCTGGCGCGGCGCCGCCGCGGGGATCGCCGGCGCGGTCCCGCCCGCGGCGCTGCTCGCCGCCTACGACGCGGCGTGCTTCGGCTCGCCGTTCTCGCTCTCCACCGCGCACGAGGCGCACGCACCGGTCGCCGCGCTGGTCGCGCACGGGCTGTTCGGCATCGGCTGGCCCGGTCTCGCCGGGCTGTTCGGGCTGCTGCTCTCGCCGACGCGCGGCCTGCTGGTGTGGGCGCCGGTCGCCGTTCTCGCGCTCTGGCCGCCCGCGCCGCGCCGGCCGGAAGCCGTGCCCGGGGCGCGCGCCGCCGCGGCACTCGCGCCGCTCGCACTGCTGCTGCTGTTCTCCGGCTACCCCAACTGGCACGGCGGGTGGTTCCCCGGGCCGCGCTACCTCCTCCCTGCCCTGCCGCTGCTGTTCGTCGCGGCGGCGCCCGGCATCGAGCGGGCGCTCGCGATCGCGTGGGGGCGGACGCTCGCGACCGCGGCGGCGCTGTGGGGGTGCGCGGCGGCTTTCCTCTCGCTGGCGACGTTCCCGTTCCCGCCCGAGGACTTCCCGCTGCCGTGGCTCAGCCTCGGCCTGCCGCTGCTTCGCGACGGGGTGGTGGCCCCGTCGTGGCTGCCGGCGCCGGTCGCCCTGGTGCTGCTCACCGGGCTCACCGTCGCCTCGATCGCGCTGCTCGCCGTCCTCGCCGCCGGTCGCGACACGCGGCGCGCACTGGCGGGCGTAGCGCTCGGCGGCGCCGCGCTGCTGCTCACGCTCCGCACCCCGCCGCCGCCGACCTGGCGCGGCCGCCTCGAGGCCGCCGTGATCCACGACGTCTACGCCGGCGGAGTGCCGGGGGCGCTCGAGCGGCTGCTCGGCGCCGGCGCGACCGAGGCCGAGCGCGCGCAG
>DATIYW010000029.1:0-4940 GCA_035517415.1 Thermoanaerobaculaceae bacterium | reverse complement strand
GCGCCTTGGCCTCGATCGGCAATCCAACCGAGGGGAGCACCATGCCCACCGATGATCGGCTCGAGCGTACTCGCGAGGTGTACCGGGCGTTCTCATCCGGGGACCGCGCAGCCGTCGAGCGTTACCTGAGCGACGACTTCTCGTTCTCGAGTCCGCTCGACGTGGCACTGGACCGCGCGGGTTACTTCGAGCGCTGTTGGCCCGGCGCGGGTCTCGGACAGACGTTCGAATTCATCCGGTTGGTGCAGTCCGGCGACGAGGTGATCGTGACTTACGAGGTGAGGCACCCTGACGGCCACAAGGGCAGGAACACCGAGGTCCTCACCTTCAGAGGTGACGAGGTCTGCGGTACCGAGGTGTACTTCGGGTGGAATGTAGAGTGACTCGCGCGATGGAGCCACCCGAACGGCAAGGACTCGCCGAGATGTTGGCGGTAATACCGTTCGCCGTCACGCTCGGTATGGAGCTCTTATCGGCGACGCCGGACGAGGTCGTCGGACGGCTCCGCTGGCGAGAGGACCTGTGCACCACCGGCGGCGCCCTCAACGGCGGCGCGTTGATGTCGCTCGCGGACAACACCGCCGGCATGTGTGCGTTCCTCAACCTTCCGGCCGGCGCCGCGACGGCGACGATCTCCTCGTCGACCAACTTTCTCCGCGGCGTTCGCGAGGGCGCCGCGACGGCTACGTCCCGTCCTCTCCGCGTCGGCAGATCGGTGATCGTCGTCGGGACCGAGGTCCGCGACAACGACGGCCGCCTCGTCGCGCACACCACGCAGGCGCAGGCGGTGATCGGGCCGTGATCCTTCGTCGTGCGACCGCCGAGGACCTGCCGGCGTTGCGCGACATCGCGGAGCGCGCCTACAGCGTATACGTCGAGCGGATCGGCAGGCGGCCGAGGCCGATGGACGACGACTACGACGAGCGACTTCGCCGGGCGCGGGTGTTCGTCGCCGACGACGGCGGCGTCGTCGTCGGGCTGATAGTTCTCATCGCGACTCCCGACCATGTGCTGGTCGAGAACGTCGCCGTCGACCCCGCCCATCAGCGCGCCGGCATCGGCCGCGCCCTGCTCAGCCTCGCCGAGGAGTACGCGGGCGAGCTCGGCGTCGATCGACTCCGGCTCTACACCAACGTCACGATGATCGAGAACATCCGCCTGTACACGCGGCTCGGATACGAGGAGGACGGACGTCACATCGGCGACGGGTTCGCGCGCGTCCACATGTCCAAGCGTGTCAGGACGCGACGGCCGCGGGACGCGCGCGAGTGACCGGGCCGATGCCGCGCTCGCGCAGCCGCTCGTCGAACGTCACGATCCGCGCGGTGTCCTCGTAGAAGTCCTCGTGCTCGACGATCTTCCCCCGGCGGGTCCGCGCGACGATCGTGGCGCGATTGGCGTACAGCTCCTCGCCGTCGGGTCCGGTGGCGCGGTCGTCGAAGCGCGCGATCAACGTCAGCGCCCACGGAGGCCCGGCGACCCACAGCTCGCGGATCTCACCCTTGAGGCCGGCGGCGGTGAACTCCCGCAGGAACCGCTCGATCGCCGGCTTGCCGCGGTAGTCGCCCGACCAGCGGTGCGGGCCGTCGTTGAAGCGCAGGACGGCATCGTCGGCGTAGCCGGCGAGCAGGGGCGTGTAGTCGCCGGCGTTGAGCCGCCGCACGTCGCTGCGCAGCTTCACCAGCAGCAGGCGGGGCAGCAGCGCGCGGACGGCGATCGCCGCGCCGGCGCCGGCGAGCAGGCTGGGCTTGTGGATCATGTGGTCGTCTCCTGGGTCATGGGCAGTTTGGTCGTCCCTTGGGCCGCCGGCTCCTCGGCCAGGGCGGCTTCGACAAGCGCCGCCGCGGCGTCCGCGCAGGCCGCCATCGGCTCGGTGCTGCGCAGCGAGCGGCTGAGCAGGAACGCGCCCTCGAGCACCGCGAGCACGCTCACCGCCAGCGGCCGTCCGCGTTCCGCCGGGACGCCCGCCTCGACAGCGTCCCGCGCCACCGCGGTCAGCCACGACTCGAACACGTCCGCGGTCGCCTGGCGAAGGACCTCGTGCGTGCTGGCGGTCTCGCCGGCGACGGTGGCGATCGGACACGCGTCGGCGAAGTCGGTCGCCTCGAGCGTCTGCGCCGCGCCGGCGAAGAAGTCGCGCACGGCGGTGGGGAAGTCGGGCGCGGCGCCGGCGACGGCTTCGTACAGGGCGAGGAAGAAGCGGCCACCGGTGCGGAGCACCGCGTCGGCCAGCTGCTCTTTGCCGCCGGGGAAGAAGTGGTAGAGCGAACCGAACGGCGCGCGGGCCTCGGTCGCGATCTGCTTGAGCCCGGTGCCGGCGTAGCCCTGGCGGCGGAACAGCTCGGCGCTCGCGTACAGGATGCGGTCGCGCGTGGGGATGTCGGTGGCGCCGGGCATCGTTCCTGGGGCACTGACCGTATCACAAGTAGAACGTTCTATCTAGAGGAGCGTGGCGGCACGTGGACTGGCCGGCCGCCGAGCCGATCGAGACGCCGCGCCTGACGCTCGAGCCGCTTCGGGTCGAGCACGCGGACGAGATGGCCGGCGTACTCGCCGACCCGCGCCTGTACGACTACATCGGGGGCACGCCGCCCTCACCGGCGCAGCTCAGGACGCGCTACGCGCTCCAGATCGCCGGCCATTCGCCCGACGGGCGTCAGGGCTGGCTCAACTGGATCGTTCGCGAACGGGACGCGGGCGCCGCGGTCGGAGTCGTTCAGGCCACGATCGGCGTGGTGGACGGCCGCCGGGCAGCCGAGGTGGCGTGGGTCATCGGCATCGCCCATCAGGGGCGCGGATACGCCACCGAGGCCGCCGGCGCGATGCTGACGTGGCTCCGCAGTCGCGGGGCGCAGACCGTCACCGCGCGCGTCGGTCCCGAGCACCGGGCGTCGATCGCCGTGGCGGGACACATCGGGCTGTCCGCCACCGACGTGATCGAGGACGGGGAGACACGCTGGGTGTCGGCCGGCGAGTGACGGGAGCCACGGACCTCTTGCGCGGTCAGATTCGTAAGGGGGACGATGTCCACCGATCGTGTTCGGTCCAGGTAAACCCGTGCCGGCGGCGGCGGAGAGGCTCGCGGTCACCGGCGAGCTCGGGCGCGCCTGCCGGCCCCGGAGCGAGCAGGCGCTCATCCGCGGCGCCATGGCCGGGTCCGAGGCCGATCTCGAGGCGTTGTTCCGCCGGTTCTGGCCGCGGGCCTACCGGGCTGCGTTCCTGATCGTCCACGACCACGCCGCCGCCGAGGACATCGCGCAGGAGGCGTTCCTGGCCGCGATCCGGCGGCTGGACCGATTCGATCGTCGTCGCCGGTTCGGACCGTGGCTCGGCGCGATCGTCGCCAACCGCGCGATCGACTGGGCCCGAGCTCGGGCCGCTCGGCGCGAAACCATGGACGAGGGCGCCGACCCGGCCTCGCCACCCGAGGTCCCGGTCGGCCGGTACTCGCAGGAGGTGCTGACCGCGCTGGCGTCGCTATCGCCCGAGCATCGCGCGGTGATCGTGATGCGCTACCTGCTCGAGTACAGCCCGGGCGAGATCGCCCGCGCACTCGAGCTGCCCCGGGGCACGGTCAACTCCAGGCTGCGGCGGGGGCTCGACGCGCTGGAAGCCCGCCTCAAGGAGGTGGAACGGTGAGCGCCGCCACGCGCAGGCGGCTGCGCGAGTTTCGCGCACCCGACGAGGTCGGCGCCGAGAACCGCACGTGGCGCGTCATCCGCTCGGCCTACCTCGACCGGCGGACGGCGCCCGTGCGCCGGCCGCGGTGGCGCCTGGCGGTCGCGCCGGTGCTCGCGGTGCTCGTCGCCGCGCTCGTGCTGTCTCCGGCGGGCGCCTCCGTGCGGCGACTGATCACCCAGGCCCTGGGCGAGAAGCACGCGGCGCCGGCGCTGTTCTCGCTCCCCTCCCCCGGTCGGATCCTCGTCGCCGGTCCCGGCGGTACGTGGACCGCCGCGGCCGACGGCTCGACGCGGCGGCTCGGCCCGTGGCCGCAGGCGAGCTGGTCCCCGCATGGGCGGTTCGTGGCGGTCGCGTCGCCCGACCAGCTGGCGGCGGTCGATCCACACGGGACGATCCGCTGGGAGCTGGCGCGGCCCGGAGTGAGTGACCCGCGCTGGTACCTGCCCAGCGGCTACCGGGTGGCGTACCTGTCGGCGGGCACCCTGCGCGTCGTCGCCGGCGACGGGACCGGCGATCGCCTGCTCGCCACCGGGGTCGCGCGAGTCGCCCCGGCGTGGCGACCGGGCCAGCCCGACGGCCCATACCAACTGGCCTACGTGACCGCCGGCGGCCGCGTGGTCGTGCGCGATGCCGGCGGCGGCCGGATCGTGTGGTCGGCCTCGCCGGGCATGAGGCCGCAGGAGCTGATGTGGTCGACCGACGGCCGGCGCCTGCTCGTGCTCTCGGCGCGGCAGGCGCGGATCTACAGCGCGAACGGCGCGCGGGTGTCGACGCTCGCGCTGCCGCGAGGCGACACGGCGACTGACGCCGCGCTGTCCCCGGACGGACGAAAGCTCGCGCTCGTCCTGGGCGGCAGGGAAGTCGCGGTCGCCGGCGCCCGCGCGCCGGCGCCGACGATCCGGCAGGTGCTCGCCGGACCCGGTGTCCGCGCCGTCAGCTGGTCGCCCGACGGGCGCTGGCTGCTCGTGAGCTGGCCGGCGGCAAACCAGTGGGTGTTCGTGCGCGTCGCCGGCGTCCCCCGCGTAGCGGCGGTGTCGCGGATCGCTCAGCAGTTCTCGAGCGGCGGCGGGCGAGGATTCCCGCAGATCGAGGGCTGGTGCTGCACCGCGCGGGGGCAGGCCGGATGACGCGCACGGTTGCGCTAGCGGCGCTGGTCGTCGGGGCGCTGGCGGCGGGATGTGGAGGATCGCACCACCCGCGCCATCGACCGGGGACGACCAGCGTGGCGACGGTCGCGGCCCGCTCCCCGCCGGCGCACC
>DATIYW010000028.1:0-3483 GCA_035517415.1 Thermoanaerobaculaceae bacterium | reverse complement strand
TCGGCGGCGGCGCTCTACGAGGTCGGGTTCAACCACTTCTTCCGCGGCAAGGCGGACGGCGGCGGCGACCAGGTCTACTACCAGGGGCACGCGATCCCGGGGATCTACGCTCGCGCCTACCTCGAGGGCCGCCTCACCGAGGAGCACCTCGAGGCGTACCGCCGCGAGACGAACGGCAACGGCCTCTCGTCGTACCCGCACCCGCGCCGCATGCCCGACTTCTGGGAGTTCCCGACCGTGTCGATGGGCCTCGGCCCGATCAACGCGGTCTACCAGGCGCGCTTCAACCGTTACCTCCACAACCGCGGGCTGAAGGACACCTCGCGCTCGCGCGTGTGGGGGTTCCTGGGCGACGGCGAGACCGACGAGCCCGAGGCCTTGGGCGCGCTCCACCTCGCCGCCGACGAGGGGCTCGACAACCTGATCTTCGTCGTCAACTGCAACCTCCAGCGCCTCGACGGCCCGGTGCGCGGCAACGGCAAGATCATCCAGGAGCTCGAGGCCGTGTTCCGCGGCTCGGGCTGGAACGTGATCAAGGTGATCCTCGGCCGCGAGTGGGACGACCTGCTCGCGCGCGACGAGCACGGCGTGCTGCTCGAGCGCCTCAATACCATCGTCGACGGCTGGTGGCAGCGCTACCACGTCGAGGGCGGCGCGTTCATGCGGCAGCACTTCTTCGGCGCAGACCCGCGCCTGCTCAAGCTCGTCGAGCACCTCTCCGACTTCGACGTCTGGAACCTCAAGTTCGGCGGCCACGACTACCGCAAGGTCTACGCCGCCTACCGCGCCGCCACCGAGTCGAGCGGGCGCCCGACCGCGCTGCTGATCAAGACCGTCAAGGGGTGGGCGCTCGGCAAGGAGTTCGAGGGGCGCTACACCACGCACCAACAGAAGAAGCTCAACACCGCGCAGCTGAGGGCGTTCCGCGACGTGCTCCACCTCCCGATCGCGGACAAGGACCTCGAGGACGACCCGCCGTACTACCACCCCGGCAAGGAGTCGCCCGAGGTCGCGTACCTGGTCGAACGGCGGCGCGCGCTCGGCGGCACGCTGCCGGAGCGGCGCACGATGATGAGCGTGCCGGCGCAGCCGGAGGACGCGCTGTTCGCCGAGTTCCACGAGGGCACCCCGGCCGGGCGCGAGGTCTCGACCACCATGGCGTTCGTGCAGCTCCTGCGCAAGCTCGTCAAGCACAAGGAGCTGGGGCCGCGGATCGTGCCCATCATCCCCGACGAGGCGCGCACCTTCGGCATGGAGTCGCTGTTCAAGGACCTCGGCATCTACGCCGCCAAGGGGCAGCTCTACGAGCCGGTCGACCACAACCTGATCCTCCGCTACCGCGAGGCGAAGGACGGCCAGATCCTCGAGGAGGGGATCACCGAGGCCGGCGCGATGGCGTCGTTCACCGCCGCCGGCACCGCCTACGCGACGCACGGCCTGGCGATGGTGCCGTTCTACATCTTCTACTCGATGTTCGGCTACCAGCGGGTCGGCGACCTCGTGTGGGCGTTCGGCGACGCGCGCGGCCGCGGCTTCATGCTCGGCGCCACCGCCGGCCGCACCACGCTCCAGGGCGAGGGGCTGCAGCACGACGACGGCCATTCGCCGGTGCTCTTCTCGGTCGTGCCGAACGTGCGCATCTACGACCCGGCGTTCGCCTACGAGGTGGCGGTGATCGTCCGCGAGGGGCTCGCTGCGATGGTGACGCGCGACGAGGAGGTGTTCTACTACCTCACGCTCTACAACGAGAACTACGAGATGCCGGCGATGCCGGCGGGCGCCGAGGAGGGGATCGTCCGCGGCATCTACCGCCTGCGCGCCGCCGACCCGGGCCACAAGCGCCGCGTGCAGCTGCTCGGCAGCGGCGTGATCCTGCGCGAGGCGCTGCGCGCCGCCGACCTCCTCGCCGAGCGCTTCGACGTCGGCGCGGACGTGTGGAGCGTGACCAGCTTCCAGCAGCTCCGCGCCGACGCCCTCGCTGCCGAGCGCTGGAACCGCCTCCATCCGGCCGAGCCGGCGCGGGTGCCGTACATCACGCAGCAGCTCGCCGACACGCAGGGCCCGGTGATCGCGGCGAGCGACTTCATGAAGCTGGTGCCGGACATGGTCGCGCGCTGGGTCGGCCCGCGCTTCATGCCGCTCGGCACCGATGGCTTCGGGCTCTCCGACACGCGCGCCGCGCTGCGCCGCCACTTCGAGGTCGACGCGGAGAACATCGCGGCGGCGGCGCTGTCGGCGCTCGCGCGCTGCTCGCAGCTCCCGGCGGAGACGGCCGCCGCCGCCGTCATCGGCCTGGGCCTCGACCCCGACCGCGGCGACCCCGTCTCGCGCTGACCGGGCGTCAGCGCCGGGCGGCGCCGAGGGCGCGGCCGATCTCGGCGAGCCGCGCCTCGAGCGCGGCGGTGTCGGCGGCCGCGGCGCCGCCGCGCGGCGTGTCGGCGTAGAGCACCGCCGCCACCCGCGCGGCGACGACCACCGGCAGCGCGGCGACCTCGGCCGGCCAGCCGCCGCCCAGCTCCTTGACCAGCGCCTGGTTGAGCGGGGTGTGGCGGAGGGGGCCGCGATGGCCGTGACGGCTGGCCACCACGCCGCCGATCACCGAATCCTCGTCGAGCGGGAGCCAGAGGTTGCGGATCCCCTCGTCGGCGTCGCCCGACTCGGCGGCGAGACCGAACTGCCCCATCCCGCTCGCGCCGTGGCGCTCGACGAGGAGCAGCACGCCGCGTGCGAAGCGTTGCGCCCCCAGGCGCAGGATCTCGGAGGTCGCCTCGGCGGTGAGGGTCGTGGTCGGATGCGACGCCATGATCGCGGCGAGCGACGCGGGCGGCGCCGGCGGGCCGGCGGCCGGCTCCGGCAGGGCCTCGAGCTGCGCCGCCAGGTCCGGAGCCATGGATGCGGGCGCGCGCGGCGTCGGGGCATCGGCCGCCGCCTCGGCTCGCCCGCGCGTGAGGTCGAGGGCGACCCGGTGCGCGTCGAACCCGGACGGGGCAAGGAACTCGCGTGCGTCGACCTCGATCTCGCCGTGGTCGGCGATCGCCATCGGCTCGAACTTGAAGTACCCCTCGCGCCACCCCATGAACTCGCCGATCACCCTGGCGATCTGCTGGTAGACGACCGTCTCCAGCGTCGCCGCCGGGACCGCGCCGATCTCCACCAGGATCGAGCACAGCCGGCGCTCCTCGTGCGAGCGGTACTGGCGCTCGAGCGCCTTGCGCAGGGTCGGTTCGTCGATCAGGCGGCGGCGCACCAGGATGCTGCCCAGGCTCTCGCGCGCCGCGTTCGAGGCCGCGTAGATGATCCGGCCGGTGCGGAAGACGATCAGCCCGTCGCCGTCCCCGGTGGTGAGGACGAGGCGGCCGGTCTTTTCCGCCCGCGACACGACCTGCAACAGCTCCGGCAGCGCCACTTCGGAAAGGTGCCCAGCCAGGCTCATGTTGGCCTCTCCTGCGACTGCGACGTTCCGGCAGTGTCCAAAGTCTACAC
>DATIYW010000027.1:0-4855 GCA_035517415.1 Thermoanaerobaculaceae bacterium | reverse complement strand
TCGAGCACCACCGGCTGTCGCGTCAGCAGCGTCGCCGCGAGGCACGGCAGCGAGGCGTTCTTCGAGCCCGAGACGTGGACCTCGCCGCGCAGCGGCAGGCCGCCGCGGATGCGGAACTTCTCCATGGCGGCGCAGTGTCACGCCGGTGCCGCGAGGCGTCAAGGGCCGCGCTCACGCCGGCGGAGCGGGGCGCGCCGAGGCCGCCGCGGCGGGACACGCCGCGCCGGCGCCATAATCGCAGCCGGCGGAGCGAGATTGGCGGGGCGGATGCTGCGCGCGTTGCTGAACCGGCTGCGGTGGGACGGCGCCGCCGCGGCGGAGGGCGTGGTGCTGGCGGTGCGGGTGCGTCGCGACGGCGGCGAGACCACCGAGGACGTGCCGTTCGCGGCGGTGGCGGAGATCCTGCCCGCCGGGTTCACGGTGGCGGACGGCACGTTCCTCCCCTACCATCGCGTCGTGTGCGTGCGCCGAGACGGGGAGGTGCTGTGGCGAAGCGTCCGGGCGTGACCGCCCGCGCGCGGGAGCTGCGCCGTCTCGAGACCGCGCTCGGCCACCGGTTCAAGCGGCGGGCGCTGCTGGAGCAGGCGCTGCGCCACCGCTCCGCGCTGCAATCGTCGGCCGCGTCGGCGTTCGAGCGCCTCGAGTTCCTCGGCGACGCCGCCCTCTCCCACGCGGTCGCCGCGCTGCTCTTCGCGCGTTGGCCGGAGGCCGACGAGGGCACGCTGACGCGGGCGAGGGCGGCGCTGGTGCGCGAGAGCTCGCTCGCCGCGCTCGCCGAGCGCCTTGGCCTCGCCGCGGTACTGGAGCTCGGCAGCGGGCTGCGGACGGCGCAGGCGGGCCCGGCGCTGCTCGCCGACGCGGTCGAGGCGCTGCTCGGCGCGCTCCTGCTCGACGGCGGCTGGCGGGCGCTGCGGGCGGCGGTGCGGCGCCACTTCCAGCCGCTCGCCGAGGCGCTCGACCCGAGCCTGCTGTCGCGCGAGGAGCCGAAATCGACGCTGCAGGAGCTGGCGCAGTCCCGCGGCCTGCCGCTGCCGCTCTACCGGCAGGTCGAGGTGCGGGGCCCGGCCCACCTGCAGACGTTCGTGTTCGAGGTCGAGTTCGGCGGCGAGGTGCTCGCGCGCGGCGAGGGCAGCTCGAAGAAGGCGGCGCAGCAGGACGCCGCGCGCCTTGCGCTCGAGGCGCTCGACTCGGGCTAGAGCGAGCGCGACGTGCCGCGCGCGACGGAAGGCCTCAGCCGCCGGCCGTCGCCTCGGCCGGTCCGATCCCCGGGATGCGCAGCTGCGCCAGCTCCTGCACCAAGCGCAGCTCGAGCGGCCGGGTGGCGTAGAGGCGCGAAGGCGTGCCGTCCCAGCTCGCGCGGAAGTCGGCGACCAGCTGCTCGCACCAGGTGAGGAACGGCGTCGGCTCGAACAGCAGGTCGCGCTGCGCCGCGGCAATGTCGAGGACGATGTCGTGGTCGTGCGAGTAGGGCGAGAACGCGGTCCCGAGGTTGACCCGGTTGAGCCACTCCGAGGGGACGGAGGCGAGCGTCGGCCGCCGCCCCATCGCCGCCGCGGCGCTCGAGACGAACTGCTGGACCGAGACGATCTCCCGCTGCGCGAGGTTGTACGCGCGGCCGAACGCGTTCGCGTTCATCAGGTTGGCCGCGATCGTCTCGGCCACGTCGGCGACCGCGAGGAACCCCCACGAGTTGAGGCCGCCGTCCGGAAGGATCAGCGGGCCCTTGTCGGCGAGGCGCTCGAGGTAGGTCTGCGCGCGCTCGGTGTAGTCGTGCGGGCCGACCACCATCGGCAGGCGCAGCGTGGTGTACGGGAAGCGGTCGCCCTCCCAGGCGCGCGCGAGCACGAGCTCGCAGCGCCGCTTGTGGTAGGCGTAGGTCCACGACGAGCCGGTGCTCTCGGTGCGCGGCGCGAGGCGGCCGGAGAAGTCCTCCTCGCGGAACGGCCCGAACACGCGGTCGCGGATCAGGTACACCGAGGCGGTCGAGATGTGGATGAAGTGGCCGATCCGCCCGGCCAGCTTCTCGACCGCCGCGCGCGTGTCCTCCTCGCGGAACGCGATCACGTCGATCGCGGCGTCGAACTCGCGCCGGCCGAGGGCGCGCTGCAGCACCTGCGGGTCGGAGCGGTCGCCGACGACGCGGCTGACGCGCGCGCCGAACGGGTCCGGGCTGCGGCCGCGGTTCAGCAGCGTGACGCGGTGGCCGTCCTGGAGCAGGCGCTGCACGATCGCGAGGCCTATGAAGCGGCTCCCCCCGATCACCAGCACCTGCATGCGGCGATTCTACCCTCGCCCGACGGGCGCTCGGGCGATCTCCTCGACCGCGGCCCGCGCCTCCGCGACCGCCGCGGCGGCCGCCGCGTCGACGCCGGCATCGGCGTCACCGCTCGGCGGCAGCTGGCCGAGCTCGCCCGCCGCCAGGTCGACGAGCCGCGCGAGGCGCATCGCGACGTGGTCCGCGGGGGACGAGGCCACCGCCGCGAGCAGGACGTCGGGAAGCCCGGCCGCCTGCCCGGCGGCCTGGCCCACCAGCGGCAGGAGGTGGTGGAGCGCGCAGCGCTGCATCGCCGGGCTGGCGAGCGGCGCGCTGGCGAGCGCGGTCGCGACCAGCTCGAGCAGCACCACCGGGAGCGCGGCCGCGGTCGCCGCCGTCTCCTCGCGCAGTCCGACGACGGAGGCGAGCCGGCGCCCCGCCGCGCCGCGCGCCAGCGCCGCGCGGCGCAGCGCGTCGTCGCTCTCGCCATGGCGCTCGCGGCGCCAGCGCGAGTTCTCGACGATCAGGCGGACGAGCTCGGGGCCGTCGTCGCCGGCCATCAGCCAGGCGTCGGACGCCGAGGTCGCGCGGGTGAAGCCGGGCGCGTCGAGGCCGTTGACGAGCGAGAGCATGTCCCAGCCGAGCGTCGCCGAGTCCTCGAGCGCGACCGCCGCGCCCGCGGCGAGCCGCTGCTGCACCCGCTCGACGTCGCCGGGGCCGAGCGGCAGCAGCGGTGGGCCCTGGGTCACCCAGCGGTGGAGCAGCGCCCCGACGGCGAGGAAGGTGCGGTGCGCCTCGACCAGTGCCGCGGCGTCGACCGCCTCGCCCTCGAGGTCGGCGGTGATGCGCCAGAACAGGCGCTCGAGCGTGTCGGGGTCGAGCGTGGTATGCGGCGACTCGTGCGCGGTGTCGGCCGGGGGCAGCGTGTCGGCGCGGTACGCCGCCTGCATCATCAGGTTGCGGCACTCGAGGTCGAGGTCGATGTGGAGCCGGTCCTCGACCGGGAACCCGGCGTCGAAGCTGAACAGCACCTTGTCCTCGCGCAGCAGCCGGGCGGCGAGCGCGGTGGCGAGCGCCCGCCCCGCCTCGAGCAGCGTATCGTGCGTCACGCCCGCCTCGCGCTCGACCACCACGGTGAACAGCTCGCCCCGCGTCTGCGAGATCGCGAGCGCCCGCACCAGGGCGCGGCGCGGCACCAGCTCCTTGCGCAGCAGCCAGGAGGCGAGGCGCTCGGAGGCGCGCGAGGAGGATGCGAACGCGACCCTGCCCTTGGCGACCTCGAGCGAGCGCGTCACCGAGCCGGCGGAGAGGAGCAGGCGGCCGGTGGCGCGGGTGAGCTGCAGCCACTCCAAGAGGTCGCCGAGGTGGAGACGGTCCAGCGTCCCGGACAGCGTCAACATCGCCGGCAGTATGCCGGAAACGTCGCGAACAAGATAGGCGACAAGAGCGGCCGCCTCAGGCGCCGGCGGTCCGTCCCAGCGGCGTGCCGGGCCGGGACGCGCGGCGCCGCCGGCGGCCGCCGCGGCGTGCGGGCGAGCCGCGAAAACGCCGTTGCCTGTTATACTTTCCGCCCTTGGGGGGGCGAGGAGCCAGCCGATGAGCAACACGCACTACGAGTCCTGGAAGCAGACCGCTTACCGCACCGCGACCCGCCAGGAGCGGGCCAGGTTCGTCACCTCGTCGGGGTTCGCGGTGGAGCCGACGTACGGGCCATGGGACCTCGGCGAGGGCCACGCGGAGCGGCTCGGCATGCCCGGCGAGTACCCCTACACGCGCGGCGTCTACGCCTCGATGTACCGCGGCCGGCTGTGGACGATGCGCCAGTACGCCGGCTTCTCGACCGCCGCCGAGTCGAACCGGCGCTACCGCTACCTGCTCGAGCAGGGACAGACCGGGCTCTCGGTCGCCTTCGACCTGCCGACGCAGATCGGCTACGACTCCGACGCGCCGCTCGCCGCGGGCGAGGTGGGCAAAGTCGGCGTCGCGATCGACACGGTCGAGGACATGGAGACGCTGCTCGAGGCGATCCCTCTCGAGAAGGTCTCGATTTCGATGACCATCAACGCCACGGCGTCGGTCCTGCTCGCCATGGTGCTGGCGGTCGCGCGCCGCCGCGGCGTCGCCTGGGACGCGCTCTCCGGCACGATCCAGAACGACATCCTCAAGGCGTACATCGCGCGGGGGACCTACCGCTTCCCGCCGCGGCCGAGCCTGCGCCTGATCACCGACATCTTCTCGTTCTGCGGCGCGCGGGTGCCGAAGTGGAACACCATCTCGATCTCCGGCTACCACATCCGCGAGGCCGGCTCGACCGCGGTGCAGGAGGTCGCGTTCACACTCGCGGACGCCCGCGAGTACGTCCGCGCGGCGCTCGCCGCCGGCCTGGCGATCGACGAGTTCGCTCCGCGCCTCTCGTTATTCTTCAACTCGCACAACAACTTCCTCGAGGAGGTCGCGAAGTTCCGCGCCGCCCGGCGGATCTGGGCCCGCGTGATGCGCGACGAGTTCCGAGCCAAGGACCCACGCTCGTTGATGCTGCGCTTCCACACCCAGACCGCGGGCGTGCAGCTGACCGCTCAACAGCCCGAGGTCAATCTGATC
>DATIYW010000026.1:0-10765 GCA_035517415.1 Thermoanaerobaculaceae bacterium | reverse complement strand
GTGAACCCGGTCGCTGGGTTGGACACGGTGATGCTCGCCCCCGGCAGGCCGCCACCGTTGGCGTCGACGACGGTGCCGACGATGGCTCCCGTGGCCGCCTGGCCGTGCGCCGGTGCCGGCGCGAGCAGGCCGGCCGCGGCCACAAGCAAGGCCACGAATCCCAGGTATGAGACGGTTTTGTGCGTCATCCCTTCCACCTCCCTTTCTCGTCCCTGAAAACGTCGTTGGCTGCCAATGGTACCGCGACATCGTCTAAACCGCACCCCTCGGCTCGATACCCACCTCCTCGCGTTCCCGACCAGACCTCCTCGATCCCGACCGACTCAAGACGACGGCCCGGCCTGCTCGAGCCGGGCGAGAAGCTGCATCGCAGCCTGGCGTTGCACGTTGGACTGGGGCTCGGCCGCGGTCGCGGCGACGAGGTCGCGGTAGGCCTTCGCCGCGGCCTCCCGCTGGCCCGAGAGCTGGAGCGCGATCGCGCGGTTGAGCTGCGCCTCGCGCAGCGCCGGAGCGAGTGCCAGCGCGCGGTCGAGGTCCGCGATTGCGGCGGCGTAGCGGTCGCGCTGGATCTCGAGCGTACCCAGTCCGTTCCACGGGTCCGCGTAGCGCGGCGCGAGCTCGATCGCCTGCCGGTACGCCGCCTCGGCCTCGTCGGCGCGCCTGAGGTCGCGCAGCGCGTTGCCGAGGTTGTTGCGGGCCGCCGCGTTGTGGGGGTCGAGCCGGACGGCCTCGGCGAACTGCGCGCGCGCCGCCTCGAGGTCGCCCCGCGCCGAGAGCGTGATGCCGAGCGCGTTGTGCGCCTCGGGGTTGGCCGGGTCGAGGGTGATCGCGGCGGTGAGCGCCTCGAGCGCCTCCTCCGGGCGGCCCGCCTCGCGGAGCGTGATCGCGAGGTTGTACCGCGCGTCGCGGTCGCTCGGGGCGAGCGCGACGGCGCGCCGGTACAGGTCGATGGCGCGCTGCGGCTCGTTCGTGCGCCGGTACGCCTCGGCGAGCTGGCCGACGAACACCGGGTTGTCCGGGTCGGCCGCCACGATGCGTTCGAGCGCGCGCTTCGCGTCCTCGAGACGGCCCTCGGCGGTGGCGCGGTGGGCGTCCTCGAAACCGCGGAAGAGGCCGACCATGTCCTTCGGGTCCTTGCCGGCGGCGGCCGGCGAGCCGCCCAGCCGCACACCCGCGAGGTAGCCGAGGCTGGCGAGCTTCGCTCGCGTCTCGGCGTCCGGCGTCGGGCCGGCGGACGGGGAGGGGCGCGCTCCGGCGACCGCGGTGAGCGCCGCCGCGAGCGGCCGGGACGTCGCCTCCTCCGGCGGCAGGAGATTGTGCAGCTCGCCGGGATCGCGGTGCAGGTCGTAGAGCTCCGGGCGCGGCGCGGCGATGTACTTGAGGTCGCCGCGGCGCAGCGCCGAGAGCGCGCTCCAGCCGAACACCGTGGCGTAGTACGACTCGGAGTAGACGTCGCTGGCTGGAGGCTCGCGGCCGGCGCAGAGGAAGGGCGAGAGGTCGCGGCCGTCGAGGGCGGGCTCGCCGGCGCCGGCGAGGGAGTGGCCGAGGAGGGCGGCGAGGGTGGGTGCGAGGTCGGCGAGGCTCACCGGCGACTCGGCGACGAGTCCGCGCGGCAGCACCTCCGGCGCGCGCACGAGCAGCGGCACGTGCAGGCTCGCCTCGTAGATCAGCAGGCCGTGGGTGAGCTCGCCGTGCTCGCCGAGCGCCTCGCCGTGGTCGCCGGCGACGGCGACCACGGTGCGCTTCGACCAGCCGCGGCGGTGGAGCGCCCCGAGCAGCCGGCCAACCTGGGCGTCCACCTCGGCGATCTCGCCGTCGTAGGGGCGGTCCGCGAAGCGCTGCCGGTACGGCTCGGGAGGGTTGTACGGGGCGTGCGCGTCGTAGAGGTGGACCCAGGCGAAGAACGGCCGGTCGTCCTTCCCATCGAGCCACGCCAGCGCGCGGTCGACGACCTCGCGTCCGGGTCGTTCCGCCTCGAGCACGGGCGGCCCGTTGGGATCGCGGCGGATGTCGTCGTCGTAGACGCCGAAGCCGCGCGCCAGGCCGAAGCGCCGGTCGAGCACGAACGCGCCGACGAACGCCCCGGTGCGGTAGCCCGCGGCGGAGAGGCGGGTGGCGAGGGTCGGGACGGTCTCGGGGAAGCGGCCGAACCCGTTCTGGCGCAGGCGGTGGCGCGGCGGCAGCAGGCCCGAGAGGATCGATGCGTGCGCCGGGAGCGTGAGCGGCACCGGCGACTCGGCGTGCTCGAAGCGCGCCCCCCCGCGGGCGAGCGAGTCGAGGTTGGGGGTCTGGGCGGCGGCGTCGCCGTAGGCGCCGAGGTGGTCGGCGCGGACGGTGTCGATGGTGACGAGGAGCAGGTTGAAGCCCTGTGCCGGCGCACCGCGGTGCCGCGACGCGCAGCCGAACCACGTCCCCGCCGCCGCGACGAGGGTGACGGCGAGGGTGGTGCGGACCAGACCCGGGCGCAGACCAGCTCTCAATTGGGCCTCGAAGCCGAGGGTAACATCGGGTCATACGGTGTCAAGCGAGGAGCGGTTGCCGTTGCGATCAGCCACGCCGCACCTCGCCGACCGTCAAGATCCGTCAGGTTTCGTGCCGCCCCTGTGGTATGTTCTCCGCGGCGGAGCGAAGATGCCAAGACGCAGGCCCTCCCAGACGCACGTGTACAAGGTGATCTTCTCGAACCAGGGCCAGGTCTACGAGATCTACGCCGCCTCGGTGTCGCAGGGCGACCTCTTCGGCTTCATCGAGGTCGAGCAGCTGCTCTTCGGCGAGCGCTCGCGGATCATCGTCGACTCCTCCGAGGAGCGGTTGAAGACCGAGTTCGCCGGCGTCAAGCGCGTGCACATCCCGATGCACGCGGTGATCCGCATCGACGAGGTCGAGAAGCAGGGAGCCGGCCGGATTACGGCGCCGGAGGGCGGCGCCGCGGTGGTCAAGCCGTTCCCGCTCCCGATCGTCGCCCCGGGCGGCGAGAAGCCCTCGCGCTGAGGCGCGCCGCCGGCGCCGTCCCGCCCGTCAGTGCGAATCCCACGGCTCGACCACGGCGTAGGGGGTCGCCCTGAGCGCCGGCTCGAACTCGACGCCCGAGCCGCCCCTGTCGCGCGCTTCGACGAGGTAGAGCATCCCGACCGAGGGGAGGGGCACGCTCACGCTGAAGCCGCTCTCTCCGCTGGCGAGCGGCACGGAGGCCCAGCGCGACTCGCTCGGCAGCGGCTTGTACCAGAGCAGCACCTGGGCGATGCCGTCGGACGCCCAGGCGTTGAGCTCGATGGTCAACTTCCCCGAGCCGACCGACTGCTTGAGGTCGGACACCACGATCTGCGAGTCGTCGGCGAGGTCGGACGGCTTCAGCAACGTGGAGAGCAGCGGCCGGGGCGCGAGGTGCGGCATCGGCCGCGGCACCGTCCCGGGGTCGAGGTCGGTCTCCCCGCCGGCGGAGGCGGTACTGGCGACCCGCGCGTCGTACTCCTCGAGCGGCGCGAGCAGGCTGCCCCAGCGGAAGCGGACCTGGCCGCGCAGCGCGTTGAGCAGCGGCGCGTAGGTCGCGTCGGCGACCGCGGCCAGCTCCTTCCACGCCGCCCGCGACCCCGCCAGGTCGCCCTCGCCGGCTTCGAAATCGCTCGGGTTCTGGCCGTTCGCGCCCCACTCCGTCAGCACCGTGCCGCGGATGCGCGCGGCGTGGAAGTCGGCGAGGCGGCTCGCGGCGAGGAGGTCGACGCGGAGCAGCCGCCACTCGTCGCCGGGGCGCCCGGCGAGCGCTCCGACCTTGTCGACGGCGTCCCGCGTCCGCTTCGCCGCGTCCTCGAACAGCGCCGCGACGCGGAACGGGCCGATGCGGCCGTCGGCGAGGCCGCGCGCCTTGTCCTTGACGAACTCGTCGATGCCGACGAACGACCGCCCGTCCATCGGCTCGCGCCGCCCATAGGCAAACGGGTCGACGGCCGTGGTCGCCCCGGCCGCGCCGGAGGCGGGAGGGAGCGGGACGCCGGTCTCGGTCTCGGGGGAGAAGTCGCGCTGGTCGGGGCCGGGGAACCGGTACGAGTAGGCGAGCGGGACGATCGGGCCGGCCGCCTGCACCGCGGCGTAGATCAGTTGCCCGGCCGGGCCGAAGTGGCGCTTGTATGCGGCGACGACGGTCGACTCGGACAGGTCGGGGTTGTAGGAGAGCCGGCCCCAGGCGAAGTACCACGCCCAGTGCTTCTCCCAGATGTAGCGGTACACCCGCTTGTCGGCCGCCGACTGGTAGTAGGCGTCGGCGTAGGGCGTGAAGTAGGCGATGTAGGGCTCGAGCGAGAAGCCGCGCGCGTTGCCGAGCCGGAACGTGCGCACCGTTCGCCGGATGAAGTCGGTGTCCTCCCACGCCCAGAAGCGGTGGGTACCGTTTGCGCGGACCTGCCAGATGATGCGGTACGGCGCGTCGGGGATGATGTAGGTCTGGTAGCTGTACGCCCCGCCCCCGCCCTGGATCGCCTGGTAGGGCAGGCCGAGGTGCTCGCCGTTGTACTTGATCTCGATGTCGAGCCCGCCGGCCGCCGCGCGGGCGATCTCCTCGAGCTTGCTCTGCGACGCACCCCAGCTGCGCGTGTAGAGGTGGACGTCCTTGCGCCCCGAGGCGGCGACGCCCGCGAGGTAGGCGTCGCGGTAGAACGACTCGGACTGCCCCGACTCGCCGACGCGGAAGCCGAGGGTGCGGAGGTCCGGCACCGCGCGCAGCAGCGCGGCGACCGCATGGGAGGTGTAGTCGGCGATCCGGTCGGCAGCCAGTGCGGGGACGTTCGCCGAGTAGTTCATCAGCGCGACCTGCACGCCGCGCTGCTTCGCGTAGGCGACGATGTCCTTGAGGTCCTGGAGGTTCTCGGCCTGCTCCTGGCGGTTGCCGACGTCCGGGTAGTCGGGCAGCGTCACCAGCTGCGGGTAGAGGTTGGGGAACGAGGTGTCGTTGAGGTCGTAGCCGCCGTGCAGGTCGAGCATGTTGAAGCGGGACCGGGCGAGGTTGTCGATGTACGCCTTCCACATCGGGACGTCGCGGATGAGCAGCGGCTTGACCTGGCAGAACGGGTTGTCGGCGCGGACCTCCACGAACGGGTGCTGCTCGGTGGCCGACAGCGACGCCGCGACCTGACCCCAGCTGCCGGTCGCGCCGCCGTTGGCGATCTGCTCGGCGAGCTCGAACAGGCCGTACATCGCCCCGACCTCGTCGCCGCCGGCGACCGTGACGCGCCCGCCGGCGACGTCGAGGCGGAACGACTCGGGTCCGAGCGCGGGGCTGCCGCCGACCTGGACCTGGACGTTCGCGGAGCTGGGGTCGACGTGCGCGGCGAGGATCGCGCTCTGCACGTCGCCCGCCGCCCACTGCACGCAGGCCGGCGCGGGAGACGGCAGCTGGACCGCCGCCCGCGACGGGCGGGCCGTCGCCCCCATCGCCAGGATCAGCGCAAGCAGGGATGTCGTTGCCATCGGATGGAGAAACGCGGCTCTTCGCATCGCTATTCGTCCGCCGCCGCGCTCACCCCCCCGGCGACGCCCTTCCCGATACTAGCGCAGCAAGGCCGAGACCAGCACCTGCGCGAGGAGGATCTTGGCCACCATCGAAGCGGGGTAGACCGTGGCGTACCACACGTTCGGCAGCTCGTTGTCGACCTGCTGGTTGGCGTACGCGAGGCAGGCGGGCTGCGTCTGCATGCCCGAGGCGATCCCCATCACCGCGGCCATCGGCAGGCGCAGGAAGCGGTAGCCGACCACGATCGTCGCCACCGTCACCGTCGTGGTGATCGCCCCTCCCGCGAGGATCAGTCGGAGCCCGCCGGCGCGGAACGTGTCGACGAAGCCGAAGCCGGCGCGCGAGCCGATCCCGGCGAGGAAGAACACCAGCCCGACCTGGCGCAGCAGCAGGTTGGCGGAGAACGGCAGCCCCCAGGTGATCGGACCGGTCCGCTCGACCCGGCCGAGGATCAGCGAGACGATCAGCGGTCCGCCGGCGAAGCCGAGCTTGAAGCTCATGCCGCCGGGCAGGGGAATCGGCACCATGCCGACCAGCACTCCGAGAACCACGCCCAGCGAGAGCGAGAGGAAATCGGTCTCCGCCATCGCCTTGAGCGAGTCGCCGAGGAACGCGCTGACCTCGTCGATGCGGTCGCGCGGCATCACGACGCGGACGCGGTCGCCGAGCTCGAGCACGGTCGCGGGGTTGGGCACGAACTCGACGTCGCCGCGGCGCAGCCGGGTGATGGTGGCGTTGAAGCGGACCTCGAGGTGGAGGTCGCGGATCGGCCGGCCGACGACCGCCTTGTTCGACACGAACACGCGCCGGAAGCGGATCTCGGAGAGGTTCTCCTCGAGGTGCTCCTGGCAGCGCTCGCCGAAGAGCACGGCGGCGCGCTCGAGCTCCTTCTCCGCGCCGACCGCGACGATCAGGTCGCCGCTGCCGAGCACGACGTCGGGGCGCACCACCGACACCGCCTCGCCCTGCTTGATCCGGCTGACCGAGAAGGCGCGGTCGGGGATGAGGTCGAGCACGTCGTCGAGGTTGCGGCCGAAGACGCCGGGGTTGGAGACGCGGAACGTGCTGCTCTCGATCTCGGCGCGCGGCGCCTCGCCGAGCGCGCCGGCGCGCTCGCGCGCGAGGTCGACGCGGAAGAGCTTGCGGAAGACGTAGAGCCAGAGGATCACGCCGAGCACGCCGAACGGGTAGGCCAGGCCGTAGGCCACGACCGGCGCGTTCGCGTTCGCGGCGGCGGCCTCCGGCGAGAGGCCGCCCGACAGGCCCTTAACCGTCTCGACCGTGGCGGCGAGCGCCGGCGTGTTCGTCAGCGCGCCGCAGAACAGTCCCGCCACGGTGGGCGCCGCCACGCCGAGGAGCTTCCACACCGCAACCGCAAGCGCGGCGCCGGCGCCGAGGATGCCGATCGCGATCGCGTTGATGCGCAGCCCGCGGCGGGCGAACGAGGCGAAGAAGCCGGGGCCGGACTGCAGGCCGATGGCGTAGACGAACAGCACCAGGCCGATGACGTAGATGTACTCGGGCAGGCCGAGCCGCCGGTCGAGCGCGCCGAAGAAGATGCCGACGAACAGCACCGCCACCACGCCGAGCTGAAAGCCGAACACGCGGACGTTGCCGATCAGGTAGCCGCCGCCGATGATCACGAACAGGAGCAGGAGCTGATTGTCGGCGAGGAGCGAGACGAGGGCGTGCATCAACCTCCCGGGGCGGCGCTGAGATCGCGCCGGCGGGGATTATGTGGGAAGAGGCGGGCGCGGTCAAACCGTGGGGGGCGGGCGGAAGCGCTCGGCGTCGCGCTACGATGCCGCGTCCGGACAGGAGCGGGAAGTCGGGCCCGAGGTGGCGCGTTGCGGTCGGAGGCGCGCGCTCGCGCGAGGAGGCGGGAAATGGCGGAGACGAAGATCGAGGTGGGAAAGGCGGCGCCGGCGTTCGCGCTGCCGGACCAGGACGGGCGGCAGGTGCGGCTGTCGGACTTCCGCGGAAGGTGGGTGGTGCTCTACTTCTACCCGAAGGACGACACGCCCGGCTGCACCACCGAGGCGTGCGAGTTCACCGACGGGATCGAGCGCTTCGCCGGCCTCGACGCGGTCGTGCTCGGGTGCAGCGCGGACTCGCCGGAAAGCCACCGCAAGTTCATCGCCAAGTACTCGCTCAAGGTCACGCTGCTGTCCGACCCGGCGCACGAGGTGATGGAGAAGTACGGCGCATGGGGCGAGAAGACGAGCTACGGCCGAACCAGCATGGGCGTGATCCGCTCCACGGCGGTCATCGACCCGGCGGGGAAGGTGGCCGCGCACTGGCCGACAGTGAAGGCCGCCGGGCACGCCGAGGCGGTGCGGGAGAAGCTCGCCGAGTTGCGCGGCGCCTGACCGTCAGGCCCCGCGCTGCCGGCGGCTGGCCTCGTAGAGGAAGACCGCGGTGGCGCTCGCGACGTTGAGCGAGTCCACGTGCGGCGGCATCGGGATCGCGACCGCCTCGTCGCACGCCTCCATCACCGCGGGCGAGACGCCGTGGCCCTCGTGGCCGAACACGATGCAGGCGTCGCGGCCGAACGCGGTGGCGCCGATCGCCGCCGCGCCGCCCGGCGCGGCCGCGAACACGCGGAACCCGTGCCGCGCCCGCAGCCCGCGGAGCGCGGCCGGCAGGTCGGTGGACGTCACGGTCGGGAGCCGGAACACCGTGCCCATCGAGTTGCGCACCGCGCGGCGCAGCCACGGGTCCGCGGTGCGCGGGCCGACGATCAAGGCGGCGACCCCGAACGCCGCGCAGTTGCGCACCACGACGCCGACGTTCTCCGCGCTCGTCAGCCCGTCGAGGGCGACGACGAGGCGCGGGCAGGGCGCCGCCTCGAGGATCGCCCTCAGCGGCCGCTCGGCGCGGATCCGCCCGACCGCCATCGCCCCCTGGTGATAGTGGAAGCCGACGATCCGCTCGACCAGCTCCGCCGGCGTCTCGAACACCGCGAGCGTGTCGCCGCGCGCCTCGATCTGCGGCCGCAGGCGCTCGCACCACACGGGCGTGAGGAGCGCGGAATCGACGACGAGGTCGCTCTCGAGCAGGCGACGGACGACAGTGCCTCCCTCCGCGACGAAGATGCCGGCGGCGGCGTGGCCGGTGGCCTGGCGCAGCGACCGGTACGGCGCCAGCGCCGGCAGCTCGAGCGACTCGACCGCCGTCACCTTCACGTCGCCTCCTCCGCGGGCGGCACCGCAGGGGGCGCCGCGCCTGGACAAGCGTAGCGCAACGCGCTGGCTGCGACGGGCGCGGCGGCGCCTACCAGAGCTTCGGCAGCGCCTTGCCGGACTCGAGCAGCGACTTCAGGCTCGACAGCACCATCGGCCAGCCCTTCGTGATGCCCTTGAGCATGTCGGAGTCGGGCTCGAGCCGGTCGTGCGTGACGGTCAGGCGCACGACGTCGCGGTACGGCTCGATGTCGAACGTGACGCGCGTGTGCTTGGCCTCGTCGCCCTCGTCGGCGGGAAACGCCCAGGAGATCACGAGGCGGCGCGGCGGCTTCGCCTCGATCACCTCGCCGACCAGCCGCAGGATGCGCTTCTCGTCGCCGCTGCGGTGCTCCCACTTGGAGCCGGGCTTCCAGTCCGAGAGGTTGACCTGCTGCCAGTACTTGGTCGTCGTCTCGGGGTCGATCAGCGCGTGCCAGATCTTCTCCGGCGTCGACGCGATGTAGGTGACGTAGACGAACTCAGGCTTTTCCACGCTTGCCTCCTTCCACTTTCCGTTTGAGTGCATGCAGGGCGACGAGGTGCCGCCGCTGGTATTTGGCGATCCACCGCTCGTAGATCTCGTGGATGGGGACCGGGTTGAGGTAGTGCAGCTTCTCGCGCCCGCGGCGGATGGTCGCAACCAGGTTGGCGTCCCCCAGGCGCCCGAGGTGCTGCGAGACCGCCTGCCGCGTCATGTCGAGGTTCCGGCAAAGCTCCCCCAGTGTCTGGCCGCTGTTCGCCCGAAGACTGTCGAGCAGGCGCCGCCGGGTCGGGTCGGCGAGTGCCTTGAACACCGAGTCGACGTCCACGCGCGTCACTATATGCAAGTGATTACTTGCATGTCAAGCCGAACACGCCCGGGCGAGAGATCAGACGCGCCCGGAGCCTGCGGACAGGCCGGCAGCGACGACCCTCGAACCCGAGGTATGACCCGCCGCGTTCCGAGTGGATGCGAATCCGCTCGGGCCGTGTTCCAAGACCATGGAGGAAAACCCAATGCCTGATCGTTCGTCGGCTGCCGTGTGTGTCCGGGGAATGGCCCTCGTGTTCATGCTCTTCGCGGTGGCGGTCTCGGCGCAATCCGGCCGCGGATCGATGCACGGCTACGTGGCGTTCGAGGACGTCTCCTACAACGACGTCGAAACCCTGGGAATCCGCGCGACAGTCGAGTTGCGCGACAAAGACCGAAACCAGGTCGTTCGCTACACGACCCGCACGAATGAGCACGGGCTCTACGACTTCGGTCCGATCTCGATGGGGATCTACATTCTCCGCATCTCGGCGGCCGGGCACACGCCGTATCAGACCGAGGTCTACATCCCGTCGGATTTCATCGCCAACCTCGGCACGATGCTGCACCCCGCGCCGGGGTCGGACGGCAAGCCCAAGGGCGGCCCTTGATCGGCACGTCCGGCGAGTCCGTGCGGAGCGGCGCGGGCCGCGTTGATGCGGGACTCGGAACCACCGCGAAGCCTCCGCAACGACTGCGGTATGCTTCGCGCGAGCTCTCATGAAGATCGTCGCCGACGTCCTCGTCGCCATCGTCGCGCTGCTGCACGCCGGCTTCCTCGTGCTCGAGATGTTCCTCTGGACCAAGCCGGCGGGGCGCCGGATCTTCGGTCTGCCGCCCGACGTCATGGCCGGGTCGGCCGCGCTGGCCGCGAATCAGGGCCTCTACAACGGCTTCCTCGCCGCAGGCCTGCTGTGGGGGCTGCTCATGGGCGCCGGCGGCTTCGCCGTGAAGGTGTTCTTCCTGTCATGCGTCGTCATCGCCGGGCTGTTCGGCGCGGCGACGGCCAAGCGGTCGATCCTCTGGATCCAGGCGGTGCCGGGCGCAGTCGCGTTGATCCTCGTCTGGCTCGCGGGCCGCTGAGGCGCGAGGAGGGGACGCGAGCGATGGACTTCGATCTCCAGGTCAAGATGGCGATCTACCGGCACTTCGCGGACTCGGGCCATGCGCCGTCGCCGGCCCAGGTCGCCGAGCGGATTGGCGCCCCGGCCCCCGACGTGATCGAGGCGTATGGCCGCCTGCGCGAGA
>DATIYW010000025.1:0-5437 GCA_035517415.1 Thermoanaerobaculaceae bacterium | reverse complement strand
TGCCGGACGAGTCGCCGGTCGAGTACATGTACAGCATCCGGTCGAGCCCGGTCATCGTGGTCTCGATCGGCTGGATCACGCTGTTCTCGACCGTGGCGGCCGACGCGCCGGGATAGGTCGCGGTGATCGCGATCGACGGGGGTGCGATCGGTGGGTACTGCGAGATCGGCAGGTTGTAGATGGCGAGCACGCCGCCCACCATCATGCCGATCGCGATGACCCAGGCGAACACCGGGCGTTCGAGGAAGAACTTGGACATGGCCGGCCTCCCCTACTTCGCCTCGCCCGCCGGGCGCGAGCCGGCTGCGTCCGCGGCCGGGACGGCGTGCACCTCCTGGCCCGGGCGGACGCGCTGCAGCCCGTCGACGATCACCCGATCGCCGGCCGCGAGCCCGTCGGCGACGAGCCAGCGGTCCGCGACGGCCCGGTTCAGCTTCAGGGTTCGCTGCTCCACCGCTTCGCCCTTCCCGACCACGAGGGCGAACGGGTTGCCGCGCACGTCGCGCGACACCCCCTCCTGCGGGACCAGGATGGCGCCCTCGTCCACGCCCTCCTCGACCACGGCGCGCACGAACATCCCGGGGAGGAGGAGGTGGTCCGGGTTCGGAAACACGAGCCGCAGCATGACCGAGCCGGTGGTCGGGTCCACCGTCACGTCGCGGAATTTCAGCGTGCCCTCCAGCGCGTAGGGCGTCCCGTCCTCGAGGAACAGCCTCGCCTTCCGGCTGCTCTCGCCGTCCGCCCTGATCGTCCCGCTCGCCACCGCGCGCTGCAGGCGCAGGACGTCGGCCGTCGCCTGCGTGACGTCCACGTAGATCGGGTCGAGCTGCTGGATCACCGCGAGCGGCACCGGCTGGTACGCGGCAGCGAGCGCGCCGACGGTCACGTTCGACCTGCCGATCCGGCCGCCGATCGGCGCCTTGATCGGGGTGTACTCGAGGTTGATGCGCGCCGTCTCGACCGCAGCCTTGCCCGCGGCGACGCTGCCCTCCAGCTGCGCGAGCGCGGCGGCCGCGTCGTCCGCGTCCTGCTGGCCGACCGCGTGGATCTTCACCAGCTCCCCGAGGCGAGCGGCGCGGGCGCGCGCTGCCGGCAGGTTCGCCTCGGCCACGGCGAGGGCGGCCTTGGCCTGGTCCAGGGCAGCCTGGTACTGCGCCGGGTCGATCTGGTACAGCAGCTGGCCGGCCTTCACGTCGGCCCCCTCCTCGAAGTGACGCTGCTGGATGATGCCGCTCACCTGCGGCCGCACCTCGGCCACCAGGTACGCCGACGTCCGCCCCGGCAGCTCGGTCGAGAGCACGTAGCGCTCGGCCTTGAGCGTCGCGACCCCAACCTCGACGGGGCCGCGCGGGCCCGCCGCCTGCTTCCGCCCGCAACCCGCCGCGAGCACGGTGACGAGGATGGTCGGAACTGCGACTGCGCCCTTCAATGCGATCTGGCTCCTGGACATCGCGATCTCCCCTTGGAGGATCCACCGGACCCTCGTGTTCGTCGTTTTCCGGAACTCCGAGCCCGCGCGCCGGGGCGTTCGCTCGCCCGGGTCGGGTTCGAATCTAACGTCCGTTATATTACCAGCGCCCCGCAGCCGGTCAAGGCCCGCGCCTCGGCCGAGCCACCGGCTCGTTTGCAGATTCCGGGCGCCGACGGACGCGGGCTCGCGGGGCGGCGAGGGCCCGCAGGCCGTCGAGCACGACGTCGACCACGTCGTCCTGCGGGTTCGCCAGCGTCGGCAGCCTCCCTCCGCGGAGCCGCGCGCGGGCCGTCATCTCGGCCGCCCCGAGGAGCGCGAGCGCGGCCGCGTTCGGATCGCAGCGGCGGAACTCGCCGCTCGCCACCGCGGCGCGCACGAGCTCCGCCAGCCGCTCCACCAACTGGGCGAAGAGGCCGCGGAAGTCGAAGCGCGGCGCGGCCTCGGGCGGGCCGGTGACGACCGCCTCCACGACCCACTTCAGGTCGGCGAACCGCTGCTGGATCGCGATGTACACGCGGCAGAAAGCGCGCACCCTCTCGGTCGGGCTGGCGGCCGCGGCGAGCGACTTCGCCACCTCCTCGTCGAGGGCGGCGACGCCGTCGCGCACCAGGCCCACGAACAGCCCCTCCTTGCTGCCGAAGTGGTAGTACAGCACCGGGGCCGTCACCTTCGCCGCCTTCAGGATGTCCCGCACGCTGGCGGCCGCGTACCCCTTCGCCGCGAACAGGCGCGTCGCCGCGACGAGGAGGCGCTCGCGTCCCCCGGCCTCGGCTTCCTTCCTGACCGGCCTGCCCGCCATCCGCCTCTCCCCGCGTGCCTCGCCGCGCCCGCGCACGGCGCCATTATAACGCGCGCTATACGGCAGGATCGGCGGCGCTCCCCGCACCCGCAGGTCCCGGCCGGCGACGAGGCAGGCGCAGGGCCCTCTCCGGGAGCGGTCGAGCGCACGCGGCCTGGAGCGACACCAGGGGCGCTCCGGAACGCGGCGGAAGTCGGCTTCCAGACCCGGACCGGCGGCGGCACCGGACGTCGGCGCGCTCGCAGGTCCCGATTCTCAACCGGCCGCCCGCCGAGCATTCCGCGGCATTCACGGACGAGTCGGTGGCGCAAGACGCTGGGTTGGCGCGCCGGGAGGGACTCGAACCCCCAACCGCCTGATCCGAAGTCAGGTGCTCTATCCATTGAGCCACCGGCGCGCGCCGGCGTGCCGTTGTACCACAAGGACGCCGCAGGGTCGGCGGTTCCCGTGGCGATCGCCGACGCTCTCCGGCGCCTCGAGGCGCGGCCGCCCGCGGGGCGCGCCGGGCGGGAGCGCGATCACGGAGGCGGCGCCGAGGCCTTGGATTGCTGCTAGATTGATCGAGGTCAATGCGCGCCAGTGGATCCCTGCCATGCTCGACGTCAAGGTCGCGCCTGTTCGGACGTGCGACCCTGGGCTCCCCCCAGGCCAGGAGGTGACACGATGCGTCGATCCCGCCACAACCTGCTCCTGCCGGCCTTCGCCGTGACCGCGGTCGCCGCCGCGCACCTGGCGGCGCCGCCGCGCGCCGTGGCCGGCACCTACCCGGCGCTCTCGGAGGAGAGCGCGGCGTGCAACGAGTGCCACAAGCAGCAGACCCCGGCGATCGTGCAGCAGTGGGGCGACTCGAAGCACTTCCGCGCCAACGTCGGCTGCTTCGAGTGCCACGGCGCCAAGGCCGGCGCGCCCGGCGCGTACGAGCACAACGGCAGCGTGATCCACACGATCGTGACGCCCTCCGACTGCGCGCGCTGCCACGAGCACGAGGCGGCGCAGTTCCAGGCGAGCCGGCACGCCAAGGGCGCCGAGATCCTCGGCTCGCTCGACAACGTGCTCGCCGAGGTGGTCGAGGGGAACAAGGCGTTCTTCGGCGGCTCCGCGCTGCTCGTCAACGGCTGCCAGCAGTGCCACGGGTCCACCGTCAAGGTCGACGGCAAGGGGCGCCCGACCCAGGACACCTGGCCCAACACCGGGATCGGCCGCATCAACCTCGACGGCTCGCGCGGCTCCTGCTCCGCCTGCCACCAGCGCCACACCTTCTCCGCCGCCCAGGCGCGCGTGCCCGACACCTGCGGCAAGTGCCACCTTGGCCCCGACCACCCGCAGAAGGAGATCTACGAGGAGTCCAAGCACGGGATCTCGTTCGCCGCCAACCGCGAGCGGATCAACATCGACCGGCCGAAGTGGGTGGTCGGCGAGGACTACTCGGTCGGGCCCACCTGCGCCACCTGCCACATGAGCGCGACGCCGACGCAGGCGGTCACGCACAACGTCGGCGACCGCATCTCCTGGAACAACCGGCCCGAGGTCTCGCTCCGCGCCGACCTCGCCGACACCAAGCTCGGGCTCGCCAAGCCGATCCCGTGGGAGAAGCGCCGCGCCAACATGAAGGACGTGTGCGCCAACTGCCACGCGCCGGCATTCGCCGACAGCTTCTACACGCAGTACGACGGTCTCGTCGAGCTCTACAACGAGAAGTTCGGCAAGCCCGGCGTGGCGATCTTCGGCGCGCTCAAGAAGGCGGGGCTGGCCGGCGACACACCGTTCGCCCAGCCGATCGACTGGACCTGGTTCGAGCTCTGGCACCACCAGGGCCGGCGTGCGCGCCACGGCGCGTCGATGCAGGCGCCCGACTACACCCACTGGCACGGGCTCTACGAGGTCGGCAAGGCGTTCTACGCCGAGTTCATCCCGCAGGCCCAGGAGCTCGTCCGCAAGGGCCTCGCCGCCGGCGGCGCCAAGGCCGATTCCGCCAGGGAGGTGGGCAAGCTGATCGACGCGACCCTGGCGAGCGACGACCACCGCTGGTTCCTCGGCCAGGTCAGCGCGGAGGAGAAGGCCGAGCGCGCGAAGCAGCGCCAGGAGTTCACCAAGCGCTACGTGGTCAAGGAGGGCGAGACGCACCCGTAGCGGCGCGCTCCCACCAGCGGGGCGTCACACGCGCAGCGTCACGAGGTCGATGCGCGCGGGGTCGTTGGTGCCGAGGCCGAGCCGCGCCGCGGTCTCGACGTGGCGCGCGAGGCGGAGGCGATCCGGCAGGCCGGCGGCGGCGCGCTTGGCGAGGATCAGCCTGCGGCAGACGGTGTCGAGCGCGACCGGGTCGGTGGCGAGGTAGATCGCGTTCTCGTTCCAGATCCGCGAGCGGTCGGAGGGGCGCGGCCCGCCCTCGTAGCAGCCGCGGGTGGCGTCGAGCACGATCAGCGGCACTCTGGCGACGGAGAGGAAGTGGCGGTACGCCTCGGCGATGAACGGGTCGCAGCCGTTGGCGTGCGCCGAGGCGTAGTGGTCGTAGCAGCCGAAGGCGACGTTCTTGAGCGCCAGCGTCACGCCCGAGGCGCTGTGGTCCTTGAGCAGCGGCAGGCTGACGGTCACGTCGGTGCGCTCGATCGGGATCCGGTCGACCGGTGCGCTCCCTTCCGAGCCCTTGAGCGCGATGCCGGCGTCGTACGTTCCGCCGGCGACGACCTGCTCCCCGTGCGGCCCGGTGCCGAACTTGTAGGCGGTGGGCGCGAAGTGGTCGCGCCAGCGGTCCCAGACGACGATGTCGGCGGGTCTGACGCCGGCGGCGATCGCGCCGGCGGCGACCGCGCCGGTGAGCTCCGGCGCGGTGTAGACGAACGGCCGGCCGAGGAGGTTGATCTTCAGGCCCACCCGCATCCCGGGCTTGAAGACGCGCCGCCACGCCGCCGCGGCGTCGCCCGCGCCCGTGAGGGCGGTCAGCCCCTTGTCGAGCATCGCGGCGACGACGCGCGGGTCGCGGGCGTCGCCGTTCCACACGTGCTCGGACTCGACCCGCACCACCCGCGCCCGGCCGGCCTCGGCGCGCAGCCAGCGCGGCGCGAGCGCGGCGGCCGCCGCGCCGCCGACCACCCCGGTGATCAGCCCTCGCCTCGTCACGCCCTCGTTCGTCTTTTCCATCCCCGCTCCTTCCGATCACCTCACGCCGC
>DATIYW010000024.1:0-14926 GCA_035517415.1 Thermoanaerobaculaceae bacterium | reverse complement strand
GAAGCTCTTGAGCAGTTGCGCGCGTTGGAGAACGGTATGGCGATCCACGTGCTCGCCGCCCGCGCGGACTCGGTCGCGGTCGACGTCCCGGCGGACGTGCCGCGCGCCGAGGCCGCCCTCGCCGCCCTCGCAAAGACGGGGCGCGGGGTCCGGGGCCCGGGGTCCGAGAAATGAACGCGCGCCGCACCGATCGTGCGCTGAGACGGGCGTGGACTCGCTTCGAGCACGATGGCGCAGATGGCCAGCGACGAAGAGCCGGCGCCCGGACCCCGGAATCCGGTCCCCGGACCCCGGTATCGAAAGGTGGTGCTTGATGGCGACGAAATACGTGTTCGTCACCGGCGGCGTGGTCTCGTCCCTCGGCAAGGGGATCACGGCCGCATCGGTCGGCGCGCTGTTCGAGGCGCACGGCCTCAAGGTCACGCTGATGAAGTGCGACCCCTACATCAACGTCGACCCGGGCACGATGTCGCCGTTCCAGCACGGCGAGGTCTACGTCACCGACGACGGCGCCGAGACCGACCTCGACCTCGGCCACTACGAGCGCTTCACCAACGTCGTCACCTCGCGCAAGAACAACATCACCACCGGCCGCGTCTACCAGTCGGTGATCGAGAAGGAGCGCCGCGGCGACTTCCTCGGCTCGACCGTCCAGGTCATCCCGCACATCACGGACGAGATCAAGGCCGCGATCCGCGCCGTCGCGGAGGACTGCGACGTGGTGATCGTCGAGATCGGCGGCACCGTCGGCGACATCGAGTCGCTGCCGTTCCTCGAGGCGATCCGCCAGTTCCGCCAGGACGCCGGCCGCGGCAACGCGATCAACATCCACGTCACGCTCGTCCCCTACCTCAAGGCGACCGACGAGCTGAAGACCAAGCCGACGCAGCACTCGGTCAAGGAGCTGCTCTCGATCGGCATCCAGCCCGACGTGCTGGTGTGCCGCGTCGACCGCCACCTGCCCGAGGAGATGCGGCGCAAGATCGCGCTGTTCTGCAACGTCGAGGAGAAGGCGGTGATCCCGGCGCGCACCGCCGAGACGATCTACGAGGTGCCGCTGCGCCTCGCCGCCGAGGGGCTGGACGGGATTCTGCTCGGCATGCTCGGCCTGCCGCGCGGCAACCAGGACCTGTCGAAGTGGCAGACGATCGTCGACCGGCTGCGCAACCCGGGGAAGCGCGCGCGCATCGGCATCGTCGGCAAGTACGTCAACCTCCAGGACAGCTACAAGTCGTTGAACGAGGCGTTGCTCCACGGCGGGATCGCCAACGACGCCAAGGTCGAGCTGGTGTTCATCGACTCGGAGAGCCTCGAGGAGGAGGCGTACGTCGAGCAGCTGTTCGAGGTCGACGGCATCCTCGTCCCGGGCGGCTTCGGCAAGCGCGGCATCGAGGGGATGATCAAGGCGATCGAGTTCGCCCGCGGGCACAAGATCCCCTACTTTGGCATCTGCCTCGGCCTGCAGACCGCGGTGATCGAGTTCGCCCGCCACGCCTGCCAGCTCGACCGCGCCAACTCCTCCGAGTTCGCCCAGGACCCGCCGTACAAGGTGATCTACAAGATGCGCGAGCTGCTCGGCGTCGACGCGATGGGCGGCACCATGCGCCTGGGCAAGTACCCGTGCCAGCTCAAGCCGGGATCGCGCTCGTGGGAGGCCTACAGCGCCGACACGATCTGGGAGCGCCACCGCCACCGCTACGAGGTCAACCAGGACTACGTGCCGATCCTCGAGAGCCACGGCATGCAGGTGACCGGGCGCTCGCCGGACCGCATCTTCGTCGAGATGATCGAGGTGCCGGACCACCCCTGGTTCGTCGCCTGCCAGTTCCACCCCGAGCTGAAGTCGAAGCCGTTCGCGCCGCACCCGCTCTTCACCGCGTTCGTCAAGGCGGCGCTCGCCTACCGGGCGCGGCGCGCCGACGCCGAGGACGCCGGCGCCGGCGGCTCCACCGTTTTCGAGTTCCCGCAGGCGACAGAGGCCCATGGTGGCGAGTGAGGCGAGGCCGGTCGCGCTCGCGCCGGGCCTGGAGATCGGCCCGGGCCGCCCGCTCGCGTTCATTGCCGGGCCGTGCGTGATCGAGACGCCCGAGCACGCGCTTCGCGTCGCCTCGCTGCTCAAGGGCATCGCCGCGGAGGCGGGCATCGCGATCGTGTTCAAGGTCTCGTTCGACAAGGCGAACCGCTCCGCGCTCGACTCCTACCGCGGCCCCGGCCTCGAGGAGGGCCTCGAGGTGCTCGCCGAGATCCGCCGCGCCACCGGCATGCCCGTCCTCACCGACGTCCACGAGCCGGACCAGGCGGCGGCGGCGGCGGAGGTCGTCGACGTGCTGCAGGTACCGGCGTTCCTCTGCCGCCAGACCGACCTCCTGCTCGCATGCGGGCGGGCCGGCAAGCCGGTGAACATCAAGAAGGGCCAGTTCATGGCCCCGCACGACATGGCCAACGTCGTCGCCAAGGTGCAGTCCACCGGCAACCAGGCCGTCACCCTCACCGAGCGGGGCAGCACGTTCGGTTACAACAACCTGGTCGTCGACCTGCGCAGCCTGGCGATCATGCGGCGCTTCACGCCGGTGGTGTTCGACGTCACCCACTCGCTGCAGCTCCCCGGCGGCCTCGGCCACGCCACCGGGGGGGCGAAGGAGTTCCACCTCCACCTCGCCCGGGGCGCGGTCGCCGCCGGCGTCGACGCGATCTTCGCCGAGGTCCACGACGACCCGCCGCACGCGCTCTCCGACGCGCCGACGCAGCTCTCGCCGGACGAGTTCCGCGTCCTGGTCCAGCACGTGCTGACGGTGCGCCGCGCCGTCGAGCCGCTCGGGAGCTAGAGGCGGGGTCCGGGGTCCGGGGTCCGGGGTCCGGGACAGCGAATCGCAACTGAGAGCACGGCACGACGATTCCCTCTCCCCGCTGGCTTCCTCCCCGTCCCCTGTCCCCTGTTCCCTGCCGTCATGTGTTAGCCTTCGCCGATCAGGAGGCCTCATGGAGCTGTCCCCGAACGATCTCCTCGACGGATACGCCGGCGACCGGAAGAGTTACTCCAAGACCGAGCCGATCGCCGGCGTCGAGGTCCTCCCGCTCCAGCGCTTCGTCGACGACCGCGGCCTGTTCATGGAGATCTACCGCGCCGGCGCGACCCACGCCGGCACCGAGAAGCTGCAGCAGTTCTTCGCCGGCGTACCGCTCGCCCAGCTCAACTACTCCCTCGTGACGGTGGCGGATCACGTCAAGGGGCTGCACTACCACCTCAAGCAGGAGGACGTGTGGTTCTGCCCGCCGCCGTTCAAGCTCAAGGTCGTCCTCCTCGACCTGCGGCGATCGTCGCCGACCGCCGGGCGCACGCAGGTCGTGGTGCTCGGCGACGGCAAGGACGCCTGGGTCAGGATCCCCGCCGGGGTCGCCCACGGCTACCGCCCGCTCACGCTGCCGTGCGGCCTGTTCTACCTCGTGACGCGCTGCTTCGACCTCGCCGACCCGGACGAGCACCGCGTCGCGTGGGACCACCCCGCGGTCAAGGATCTCTGGGCGGTCAAGAACGAGTGAGACGTGGCCCGGGGTCAGGGATCAGGGGTCAGGGAAAAGAGAGCGCTTATCACGGGTAGCCGCAAGCGCCGCGCCTACGCCTTGCCAACGGGCATCGAGGCCAACACGCGGGGCTTGCACTCGCCCACGCGCTGGTTATCCGAGACCAACGTCTTTGGTTGCACCGATCCGTGGTGCCGCATCGTTGCGTCAGCCCACCAGGTTGGGAGCTGACCCCTGGCCCCTGATCCCTGACCCCGGTCGTCGCTACTCGGGGCGCCAGTCGTCGAGCATCACCGGCTGCCCCCATGCCTTCCCCGACTTCTCGGCGACCGCGAGGTCCCAGCCGAGCGACCCCGGCATGTAGCGCGGGACGCGGAAGAAGATGCGCGTGCCGTCGGCGCTCGGCGCGGCGTCGAGCAGCGGGTGCCGCTGCGCGCCGGGCAGCCTGACCTCCTGCACGACCCCGCCGGCGTAGAGCAGCTGGCGGTCGCCGCGGCAGAAGTAGAGGACGTTGTTGGGGCCGACGCGCGGGGCGAACTCGGGTCCGAGCGTGTCGATGCGCGGGTCGAGGCGCTGGCCCGCCAAGCCCTCCTTGGAGAACCACAGGTCGCTGCTCCCCGAGTCGTAGACGGTCCACACCAGCGACAGCAGCTTGAGGCCGAGGCGCTGGCCGTCGCCCACGCTCGGGCCGGTGGCGAGCGCCACGCGCTCGGCCTTGCCCCACGGCGCGGCGTCCGAGGCGCGCTCCGAGCTGAGCAGGCTGCGCGTGCCGTCCGCCTTCGTCACCTCGACCAGGCACGACGTCTCCGCCTCGTTGACCCAGGTGATCCGCACGCCCGGCTCGGCGGGCGCGATCCCCGGGATGTCGACCGGCCGCGGCGCCTCCCAGCCCGCCTTGCCCCACGCGGTGCGGTAGGGGCGGAAGCCGCCGACCGCCCACGGGGCGACGGCGCCGGACGGCTCGGTCATCCCCGGGCGCACGGCGCCGACCGGTTTGGCGTCGCGGACCATCGGCAGCGGCGGGAGCAGGCCGGCGGCGAAGTAGATCACCCGGCCGCCGCGCACCGGCAGCGGCGTCGTCTCGACCCCCGCCGAGTTGATCCGCGCCGGGTCGGAAGGCGAGAACACCGCGGCCGGCACGGCGTCCAGCGAGCGCGGCAGGAAGCGGAGCTGGTAGGCGCTGAACTGGTAGAGCTCCGCGGCGTCGGCGAGGACGAGCTTCGACCCGACCATCGCGCTGGTGCCGCCTGCCGGCACCACCGCGACCTCCTGCCCGACGCGGAAGGCGTCGAGGTCGACCGCGCGCAGGTTGGCGACGCAGACGCTCTGGTCGGTGACGCGGACCTTGACCGCCACGTCGTTCTCGAGCTGCGGGACGAACTTGCCGTCCCTCCGCATCGCCGCCGCCATCTGCTCCGGCAGCCCGGCGCGGATCTCGACCTCCTTGACGCCGCCCTCGCCGGCGACGTCGCGGATGGCGGCGATCCGGCCGAGGATCAGGCTGTCGGGCTGCGGCACCGGCGTGGTTGAGTCCTGCATGCCGCAGGCGATCAGCAGCGCGGCGATCGGGAGAAGCAGGGCGAGGCGGCGCATGTGTCCTCCGGGCTTACAGCAGCACGCCTGCAATGCAGGCGTTGACGAAGTTGGTGAGGGCGCCGGCGACGAGCGCGCGGACGCCGAGCTTGGCGAGGTCGTGCTGGCGGGTCGGCGCCAGCCCGCCGATCCCGCCGATCTGGATCGCGATCGAGCTGATGTTGGAGAAGCCGCACAGCGCGTAGGTCGAGAGCACGACCGCGCGCGGCGAGAGCGTCGGCAGGCCGGCCGCCGTGGCCGCGCCGCTCGCCACCGCCTTCGCGTTGTCGAGCAGCGTCTTGAGGTCGAGGTAGGCGATGAACTCGTTGAGCACGGTCTTCTTGCCCAGCAGCACACCGACGCTGCCGCACTCCGCCCAGGGGACGCCGATCAGCCACGCGACGGGCGCGAGCAGGCGGGCGAACAGCCACTCGAGCGAGAGCTGCGGCATCCCGAAGCGGCCGCCGCCCCAGCCGAGCACCGCGTTGACGAGCGCGAGCAGCGCGAGGAACGCGATCAGCATCGCCGCGACGTTGATGCACAGGCGCGCCCCGTCGGCGGCGCCGGAGGCGGCGGCGTCGACCGGGTTGATCCACGGGCGCTCGACGCGGGCGCGCACGGTGCCGCGCGTCTCCGGCTCGCCGTCCTCGGGGAACAGCAGCTTGGAGAGCGCGAGCGCGCCGGGCGCGGCCATCACCGAGGCGGCGATCAGGTGCACCGCCGGCGCGCCGAACGAGATGTACGCGACCATCACGCCGGCCGCGATGTGGGAGAAGCCGCCGACCATGATCGCGTGGAGCTCGGACTGCGTCAGCGTCGCGAGGTAGGGCCGGATCAGCAGCGGCGCCTCGGTCTGGCCGACGAACACGTTGGCGTCGCACAGCGACTCCGCGCCCGAGGTGCCCATCGTCTTGACCATCACCCAGGCGATCCCCTGCACGATCCGCTGCAGCACGCCGAAGTAGTAGAGGACGGTCGTGATCGCGCTGACGAAGATGATCGTCGGCAGCACCTTGAAGGCGAAGTAGTGGTCGGTGAACTTCTCGCCGAAGACGAAGCTCGCGCCGGCGTCGGAGAAGTCGAGGAACTTGCGGGCGAGGCCGCCGAGGAAGTCGAACGCGGCGAAGCCCCACGCGGTGCGGATCACGATCACCGCGAGCAGCACCTGGAGGCCGAGTCCCCACGCCACCGTGCGCCAGCGCACCGCCCGGCGGTTGACCGAGAACAGGTAGGCCAGGCCGATGAAAACCACCAGGCCCAGCGCTGAGATGGCACGTTCCATCGAGCCTCCCGCCAGGTGAGCAGACAGCAGCGCGTATCATAACTCGGATGATGCGGATGAGCCGGCAGGAGTTCGAGAAGACCGTGGGGCGCGCGCTCGACGGCCTCCCCGCCGAGATCGCCGCCCGGCTCGAGAACATCGCGGTCGTGGTCGAGGACGACCCGACCGACGAGGAGATCGAGGACGCCGGCCTCGACCCGGAGACCGACACGCTGTTCGGGCTCTACCAGGGGACCGCGCTCACCGATCGGGGCGGCACCTACGGCAACGTCCTCCCGGACCGCATCGTGATCTACCGCCTCCCGCTGCTCGACGAGTGCTCGGACCGGAACGAACTGGTGCGCGAGATCCAGGACACCGTGGTCCATGAGATCGGGCACTACTTCGGCCTCGGCGAGGAGGACCTGCCGTGAACGACAGGGGTCCCGGCTCCGGGGTCCGGGAGCGAAAACGGTAGGGGCGGAGCTGGTCCCCGCCCGAGCCGAGGCCGTGGGTGCTCGCGGGCGGGCGCAAGGCCCGCCCCTACGGCGCACCAGGCGCCGAAGCTCGCGCCGCGGGGTGCGGATCTGGCAGAATGTCGGCCCGCGGCCGGTTGTCCCAACGGACGGGTGACGGGGCACGTAGCCCCGGTATCGGGAGGGAGCTTGAGCAAGCCGCAAACGGAAGCACGCGCGGCCGCGCCCGCCGGAGCGCCGGCCGGGCCGCGGCGCCTCGAGGACATCACGCCGCCCGAGATCCTGGCGGCGCTGCGCAAGGGCGTGCTCGGCCAGGACCACGCGCTGCGCTTCGTCTCGGTCGCGATCTACAAGCACTGCACCGGCAAGGTGCCCGGCAACATCGTGCTGATCGGCAACTCCGGCACCGGCAAGACGACGATCATGAACAACATCCAGCGCCTCTACAACGAGGTGCCGGAGTTCAACCCGTTCCGCGCGATGGCGATCATCAACGCCAACCTGCTGGTCGACTCCGACCGGCTGGAGTTCCGCCCCGACCGGCTGCTCACCGCGGTCGAGCAGCGCGCGCGGGTCGTCCTCGGCCACCTGCCGAGCGCGGCCGAGCTCAAGGAGACGATGGAGCGCGCCACGATCTGCATCGACGAGATCGACAAGATGTCGTCGGTGATCGCCGGCAAGCCCAACCCGATCGGCGTCGCGCTGCAGCAGGGCCTGCTGACCCTGATGGAGGGCAACACGATCCCGATCCACGCCACGGTCGACGTGGGCGGGGAGGAGAAGCACATCACGCTCGAGATCGACACCGGCGGCATGATGTTCATCTGCGGCGGCGCGTTCGAGGGCCTCTACGACCAGGTTTTCCTCCGCGTCACCAACCCGGGCAGCGGCGAGAAGCTCAAGTCGGTGCCGGTGTTCTCCGCCGACGGCCACGTCACGATCGAGATGCGCTTCTCGCTCGCCGACTACTTCAAGATCGAAGACCTGTTCCAGTACGGCATGGTGCCGCAGTTCGTCGCCCGCTTCGACAACGTGGTGCTGCTCTCCGAGCTCGGCGTCGACGTGCTCAAGGAGATCCTGCTGAAGTCGTACGACTCGCCGTTCGTGCGCTCGCGCCGCTACCTCGACGTGATGGGGATCGCGCTCGACCTCGAGGACCTCGCCGCCGCGTTCATCGCCGAGCAGGCCGAGAAGCACTCCCGCACCGGCGCCCGCGCGCTGCGCACGATCTTCGGCAAGATCATCAACCCGATCGAGTACGACCCCGCGCGCAACGCCACCCTCGAGGACGCCGCCGACGGCCGCAAGCACCTCACGATCACGGCCGCCATGGTCCGCCAGGCGCTAAACCTGGGATAACCGCGCCGGGCGGCTATCCTGCTCGGGTGGATCGCGTCACGCGCTACTTCCCGCTCGCCGTCGGCCTGCTGCTCGGCTACCTGGCGGTCCACCCGCCGGCGTGGCTGGCCGCGCTCGGCTGGCTCCGCTTCCCGGCGATGGCGGCGGTGGTGTTGCTGCTCCTGGTCGCCTTCGTGGTCCTGGTCGTCGCCGCGAACCTCCCCGCCGAGGTGCAGATGCGGCCGGCTGCGGATCCCTGCCCCCCGGAGCTGGAGGCGCTCGCCCGCGAGTACCGCGCGCTCGGCTTCACCCCCGCCGGGCCGCTGCGGGAGGTCGGCGCCGCGCCGCCCGCGCTCGTGCTGGCCTTCACAAACGAGGCGCGGCGGACCTACGGCACGGCGTTCCGCACCGGGACCGTCCCGTCGCGGGTCGCGTTCGACTTCTTCTCGTTCCTCGAGGGGCGCGAGGGCGGCCTCTCGAGCTGCGCGGCGCGCGGGGCCGGCACGCTGCCGGCGGGCCCGGGCGCGTTCAGCCAGATCCTCCCGGGCGCCTCCGTCGCGGTGCTGTTCGAGGCCCACCGCCGCGCGGTCGAGCACCTGGAAGGTCTCGGCCTGCGCTTCCGGCCGGTCTCCGCCGCGACGTTCGACGCCGATTTCCGCGCCGGCCTCGCGCAGCAGCGCCGCGCCTTCCTCGCCGCGCCGCTGCGCAACGCCGCGATCGCGGTGTGGCGGTCCGCGACCCGCACCACGCCGCACCTCGGAGCGATCGAAGTCCAGCGGGCCGCCCGGCGCAAGATCCGCGCGCTCCGCTCCGGCCTCTCCGCCTGACGCGGGACCGCCGGCGAAAACCCCGCCTCTCGCCCCACCGAGTTCTGCCGCCCGAACACCGCGGGCGCTTGACATGAACGCGATTGAGATTGAGTATTCTGCTCATTCGATTCTCGGAGGGAGGCCCGATGACACCCAAGGTGCTCTCGTTCGCCGCCGCGGCGCTGCTCGCCGCCGCCGTCGTCTCCGCCCTGCCCGCCGGGACGGAGCTCTACCTCGCCTCGGTCGGGCGCGGCCAGGGGGCCTGCGTCGCCAGCGTGTGCTCGCAGTGGCGAACGTCGGCGTGGATCAACAACGTCTCCTCCGCCACCGCCAACGTGGAGCTCGCCTTCCTCAAGCGCGGCCAGTCGAACCTCTCGCCCGCCACGGCGACGGTCGCGGTCCCGGCCGGCCAGTGCGTCGAGTTCCTCGACGTCCTCAAGGTGCCGCTCGGTCTCGACGGCGTGTTCGGCGCGCTGCGAATCCGCTCCGATCAGCCGGTCTTCGTCACGGGCCGCACCTTCGACTCCAACGTGCACACCTCCAAGGGCGTCGGCGGCGCGGGCCAGGACCTCCCGGGCACACCGTTCGAGCGCGCGATCGCCAACGGCGGCAGCACGGAGCTCTCCGGCCTCGCGCAGGACGCCGCCGGCACGACGCGCAGCAACTTCGGCTTCGTCGAGGTGACCGGGCAGAGCTGCACGGTCAAGGCCGACCTGCTCGCCGCCGACGGCACCGTGCTGGCGACCAAGAGCTACCCGACGCTGCCGTTCGAGGCGCAGCAACCGAACGTCACCGACATCGGCGGCCCGTCCGGAACCAACCTCCGGGTGCGGCTGGGCGTCACCGCCGGCCCGGGCGCGATCGTCGCCACCTCGTCGCGGATCGACAACACCACGGGCGACCCGTCCACGATGGACATGAGCAACCCGCCGGTGATGTCGCCTCCGCAGTGGGCGGGGACGTGGAGCGGGCCGTACCTGAACTTCTACTACGGCTACCAGGGCACCGCCACGATCCAGATCACCGCCGACGTCCCGGCGCGCACCTGGCAGGCGACGCTCACGCTCACCGGCACCTTCACCGGCTTCGGCGGCAACAACCCGCCGCCGCCGCAGACGCTGAGCGGCACGATCGAGCCGCGCGGCCTGGTGGTCAAGTCGTCGTCCTCGCTGTTCAGCGGCGCCACCGGCGAGCTGCGGCCGGACGGCGTGATCTCGACCCAGGCCGGCCTCTACTACAACGGCTCGGTGGTCGGCAACATCGCGCTGTTCGGCCACGCCGACGGCACCACCATGGACCTCGCCTACTTCATCCTCTACACGCCGCAGGTCGGCGGCGGCGGCGAGTCGGTCCACGCCACGCTCACCAAGAGCTGACCCTTCGCCTCACCCGCGCGCGCGGTCGCGGTCGCGCGCGCTCAGAAGCTGTATCTGAGGCTGATTGCCGGCAGCGCCCGCCGGGGCGTCTCCGACTCGATCGGCGGCGGACACGTCTGCTGCGGCAGCTTGAACCAGTACAGGTCGTCGCCGTGGGTGACCGTGTTGTTCCCCTGGACCGCGAAGTCGAGGGAGGGGCACTCCGACGCCGGGTCGGTCGCGAACAGGGCGGCCGACCGCAGCGAGACGACCGGCATCTTGGGCCGCTTGATCGCGCCGATGTAGCCGAGGTACACGTCGCTCCGGCCGACGATGTTGAACGTCGGCTGCCCGCCCGGCGTCGGCGCGAACTTGAGCTGGCCGACGAAGAACTGCGCGCCGTCGAGGGTGGTGTAGATGTTGCAATCCTCGTGGCGGACCATGATCCCGATCGGGTCGTAGCCGGTGAACGTCACGGCGTCGAAGGTCGTGTTCCCGGCCGTGGTGATCATCCGGTAGATCGCCTGGTTCGCGGTGAAGTAGGTCTCGCCGTTGCAGCCCCGGGCGAAATCGCCCGCGCCCGGGCTGAACGCCCCGGGGGTGAACTGGAACTGCACGACGGCCGGGGTGGTCGGCGTGAGGTCGATCCGGTAGATCGACGAGGCGGCGAGGTCGCTGGCGAAGAGGTAGCTGTTCTTCCGGTCGAAGATCAGGCCGTCGATCCCCTTGGCGCCGAAGCCGAGCGACGCGGCGATGTCCCTCCTGACGTCGTAGCTGAGGATCGAGCCGACGTGGCTGGTGCCGTCGTTGATGGCGGCGTAGATGAGGTCGCCCTTCCCGGACGTGAGGTCGCCGAAGCTGCCGCTGAAGTTGATCTGCGGCGTCTGGACGAAGTTGCTCGACCCCTCCGGGAGATAGGAGAAGGCCGCGAATCGATCGAGGTTCCCCAGCGCCACGAGCGCGCCGCGGCAGTACGAGATGAGCGCGCCGGGAAAGCTGTTCGCGGTCGGGAGCGAGTAGGTGTGGAGGCCGTACTGGTTGTCGATCCAGAGGAGCTTGTTGGCGAGCGTCGAGCTGACGAAGACGCTGCCCTTGTCGTCGCCGGCGATGGCGTCGACCGAGATTCCGCTCCCCAGGTCGAAGCGGCTGAACGTGCCGTCGGGCGGCGCTGCGGTCGAGACCGCGGCGGTCGCGAGGCACGCCGCGCCGAGCAGCCCGACGAGCGGAAGCGAACGCGAGAGTCGTGCGCCCATGGCTGCCTCCCCTACTGCGCGAAGAAGATCGAGCCGTCGTTGGTGGTGACGTCCTTCTCGATCACGTAGGCGCGGATCTGCGCCGTCCCCGCCGTTTCGGCCAAGGTCAGGAGCAGATTCTGGGCGCTGTGCGACAGGCTGTAGGTCGTCCACACGTTGTTGATCTGCGTCACCTGCCCCGGCTTGAGCGTCACGGTCGGCTGCGGTCCGACCTGGTGGCCGGTCGCCGGGTCGACGAACGTCAGCTGCACCGTCACCGGCGCGGTGTCGACCTGCCCCTGGTCGTTGATGCCGACGTCCTCCACGCCGAGGTTGGTGATCACCACCGGCACGCCGCTCGACGCGGTGCTGGTGTCGCCGATGACGGCGGAGAGCGCGTGCGCGCCCTCGCCGCGGACGACGAAGCCGCGATAGGAGTAGCCGACCGACGCCGGCTGCCCCGGGGTGAGGAAGTTGTACGTCCGCACCGTCACCGCCGCCTCGCTGCCTTCGAGGAACGCCGGGTTGGTGAACGTCAGCAGCATCGTGCCCTTGCTGTTCTTGGCCTGGTCGGCGGTGAGGAAGCCGTGGTTGGCGAGGTAGATGATGACGTCGTCGGTGTGGAAGTTGCCGTGCGCCGGCAGCCCCGTGACGAGCGTCCCGTGCGCCTCCACGGTGTAGTCGGTCGAGATGTACTCGAACGAGACGTCGGTGGGCTGGGCGCTGTAGTTGGTGACGTCGACCGCGGTGTAGAAGCGCGTCGACACGCCCTGGAGCCCGGCCACGATCGGCAGGTCCACCGAGAACCCCGCGAAAGCGGGTGCGGCAAGGACCGCCAGCACGACGACGAAGGACAGCTTCCTCATGGGGATCTCCCTCCTCCCGATGTTCGGATGCGGCAGCGGAGCCGCCGCCGCTCGGCTGCGGTCGGACCAGGTCCGAGCGCACGGCTGCGCCGGCCCTGCGGCCGGGCGTCTCGCGCGGCGTGTTTCGCTTGACATGACCGTGCTCTTGCGACGGGGAACCGGGCGTGGACGCGGGGCCATTCCCGCGCGGCGGGAGCCGGGTGGATCCCGGGCTAATAGCGCCGCGTCAGACGGAGGGTGGAGCCGTCGCGGGTGGTGTGGAACGCCGCGTCGAGGAGGGCGCGGTAGGGACTCGAGGCCGCCGCCGCACCGTTGATCGTCTCGACCACGATCGCCCGCATCGGCCGCGCCTGCCGGGTCAGCATCACCTTGAGGAAGCCGAGGTACTCCGGCAGCCTCGGGTGCTCGGGCCCGGCATGCACCGTGAGCGCCTTGCCGCGCCGCTCCGAGACCACCACCACGCGCGTGCCGTGGAAGACGAGGTGCGAGGTCGGCAGGCGGCGCGGCAGCTCCGCCGGGCCGCCGCCGAGTGCGAGGCCGCACGGCGAGGCCGGGTCGGCGGCGTTGAGCCACCACACGCGGTCCTCCGCCAGGCCGTCGCGCATGGTGCGGACCGCCGCGTGCGACGCGAACTGCAGGCCGGCGACGCCGTCGAAGAAGCGCCCGGCGACCACCTCTCCGGACAGCTCCATCAGCCGCAGGGTGCGGAACAGCGGGCCCCAGCGCAGGCACGGCAGCTCGCGCTCCAGCAGCTCGCGGAACACCACGCCGTAGCGGTCGAGGACGAGCCGGGCGCGGGCGCGGTTGTCCTCCTCGCGGTCGAGCGCGTCGCCGTCCGGCTCGGTCGCCGCGAGGCGGAACCAGTTGCCGGCGAACGGCCGGGTCCCCTTCCAGCGCTCGAACCCGAGGCGCCGCGAGCGCCGCCCGGCGGCCGGACCGGGGCTCGCCTCGGCGGCCTTGAAGCCGCTCTCGAGGCCGCGCCGGACCGCCGCGAAGCCGTCGTTGGAGACCGCGCCGCGCCACACCAGCCGCCACACCGCGCGACTCAGCTCCGCCGAGCCGATGCGAGCGCGCGCCAGCAGCTCGTCGAACGAGAACCGGCCGCCGCCCGCCGGGAACAGTCGGGCGAGAACGAGCTCGTCGCTCTCCGGCGCGGTGTCCTCGGCCCGCGGCGTGCCCACCTGCACGGTGGACACCGCCGCCGCGCCGTCGTCGTCCCCCTCCGCCTCGTCACCTGCCCCCGGCGCCGGCGCCGCACCCGGCACCTTCTCGTCCACCGCCGGCGGGGGCATCACGAGCGCCCGGTCGTCCGCGATGGCGAACGCGAGGCGCTGCTCGCCGCAACCGAACCAGCCGAGCTCGCCCTCCGCGAGCAACGCGTCGAGCCATGCCGGGTGGTAGGGGTCGAGGCGGGCCGGGAGCAGGTCGGTCTCCCACAGCGAGGCGGGCGCCGCCAGCCCGAAGAGGCGGTCGAGCGCCCCGCGCAGGTCGTCGATACCGGCACCGCCGCTCGCCAGCCCCTGCCAGGCCGCGAGGAAGAGCGGCAGCGACGCGGCGGGCAGCGCCTCGAACGCGGGGCGCGCCTCGGCGCGGGCGATGCGGAGCAGGCGCTCGAGGTTCTCCGCGTCGCACACCTCGGGCCCCACCGCGCCGTCCGTCAGCTCGTCGACGACGACCCGGTCGGCCTCGGCGAGCGCCTCGATCGCCTCGCCCTCGCGCGCCGAGTCGAGCCCCAGCGCGTCCGCCAGCGCGCCCGGGCGGATCGGGCCATGGAACCGCAGCAGCTCGCCGACCAGCTCGACCAGCGGGTCGCCCGCCGGGTCTTCGTCCGGCGACGCCTCCACCGGGCGCGAGGGCGCGAGGGCGGCCGCGCTCGTCGCGAGTGCGCGGTCGAACGGCGGCGGCACGAACGCCCGCGCCTGCGGGTCGAACCCGAGCGCGGCGGCGAGGCGCGGCACGCTCTCGCGGGCGCAGACGAACCGCAGCGCGCCGCTGGCCTGCCGGGTGGCGACCACCTTCGACCCCAGCTCGGCGAGCAGCGCGTCGCCTTCGAGCGCGTGGTCGCGCGCGATCGCCGCGAGCAGCTCCTCCCACTCCGGCCACGGGATCGCCACCCGCTCCACGACCCAGTCGAGCAGCTCGGCGGCGGAGCGCGGCGCGTAGCCGGGCCAGGTGCGCTGCAGCTTGCGGCGGAAGCGCTCGATCAGCTCCGGCGCCAGGCGTGGCCGCAGGTGAGAGCTGCGGGCGACCTCGTGGATCAGGTCGGCGCGGAGCCGCGACGGCGCACCGAGCGGGGCGTCGTCCTCGTACATCAGCTCGTTGGTGCGCTTCCACCCCATGTGGGAGGCGAACGGCGAGGGCGACGAGGTCGTCACCTCCCGCACCGCGATCCGCCCCTGCTCGAGCTCGTCGAGCACGCGGCGCAGGTTGTCGAGGTCGAACTCGTCCTGCAGGCAGGTACGCCATGCCTCGAGCACGATCGGGAAGTCGTCGAA
>DATIYW010000023.1:0-11038 GCA_035517415.1 Thermoanaerobaculaceae bacterium | reverse complement strand
CCTCCGGCAGGGTGACGAAGAAGAACGAGGTCTTGTCCGGGTCGGTGAGCAGGACGCGGCCGTGCTCCATCCGGTCGCGGAACGAGAGGAGGTAGCCCATCAGCGGGTCCTCCTCCTTCTTCTTGGTGAACGAGAGCATCTCGCGGAGCGTCTTGGCCTCCTCGCGGCTCTTCAGCATCTTGTTCACCCACAGCGAGTAGACCTTGGACATGCCGAGCAGGCGGCGGGCGTTGGCGGTGGGCGCGGTGTCGAACACGTAGACGTCGTACTCGTCCTTGAACATGAGGTCGATCATGTTCTCGAACATCGCCGACTCCTCGAACGCCGGGTTCATCGTTGCAGACTCGACGAAGTCCTCGGCCTTGGTGGAGATGTCGGCGAACTTGAGAAACCACTGGATCTTCTCGCGGATCTCGTGCTTGCTGCGCTCGATCGTGTCCTTGGTTTCGATCTCGTACGCCCACAGGTTCGGCACGCCCTCGACCGGGGTGTGCTTGCCGAGCACGTTCTGCCCGAGCAGGCTGGTCAGGCTGTGCACCGGGTTGGTGGAGGCGAGCATCGTCCGCCGCCCCTGCTGGGCGTGCCAGATCGCGGTCGCGCCGGCGAAGACGGTCTTGCCGACGCCGCCCTTGCCGCCGAAGAAGATGAACTTCAGCCCGGCGTGCTCGCCGAGGTACTCGCGCATGGACTTGTCGATGTTGGGCATGGCCATTCCCTCGCGCCTCGGCGCGCTCAGCGGCCCGAGTTCCCGTACATGATGCCGGCGAGCTTCTCGATCATCGGCAGCCCGGTCACGTCGCGCTCCATCTCCGGCACGTAGCCGAGCACCTGCTCGCCGAACGTGGAGCGGATCTGGCCGAGGTGGCCGTCCTGCATCTGGATGCGGTTGCGCAGGTAGGGGGGGATGTTCTGCTGCAGCAGCTGGTGCGGGATCACCCGGTTGACGACGTAGCCGACGATCGGCACGTCGAACTGGGCGAACAGCTGCGCCGCCTTCTGCGTGTCGGTGATGATCATCTGCTCCGGGATCACGACGAAGAAGAACGCGGTCTTGCTCTTGTCGGTGAGGATCGCGGAGGAGGCGTTGATCCGTCCCTTGATGTAGACGAGCTCGTTGAGGATCTCGTCGTGCTCGGTCTGCTTCTCGCGCTTCAACCGGCTGACCATCTCCTCGTACTCGCGCATCTCCTCGCGCAGGTGCGTGACCTTGTTGATCCACTCGTCGTAGACCTTCGCCATCGACAGGTAGTAGAGCGCGTGGCCGAGCGGGACGAGGTCGTAGATGTAGTAGTCGTAGTCGCCCTTGACCACGACGTCGACGACGGCGTCGAAGATCGCGCTCTCCTCCATCGCCGGCTCGGCGCTCGCCGCCTGGATGTAGTTCTCGATCTCGTCGGGGACCGCGTCGAGGCCGTACATGTCGAGGATCTTCTTGCGGATCTCGCCCTGGTACGACTTGATGTGGCTGTCGGCGTCGATCTCCTGCGCCCACAGGTTGTCCATGATCTTGACCGGGCCCTTGCCGAAGATGTCGCGCTGGAAGATGTCGGTGAGCGACGCCTGCGGGTCGACGGAGAAGACCAGCACGCGCTTGCCCTGGGAGGCGAGCCAGTACGCGGTCGCGGCGGAGAACGTCGTCTTGCCGAGTCCGCCCTTGCCGCCGAACATGATGTAGCGGCGGTCGGGATTGCTCTCGAAGACCTCCTTCAGCCCCATCGTGCCTCCTCTCGAGTGTCTCGCGGCAGGTGCGCTGCGCGCTCTCTAGAACATCGCGTCGGAGACGTCCTTCTCCCGCAGCATGCGGCGCTTCCACGTCGCGATCTGCGGCACGACGTAGGGCAGCAGCCGCAGGCTGTAGTACGGCGGGAGGATCGGGATGCCGAGCAGGTCGCCCATGGTGATGAGGATGAAGAGGTGCTCCATGGACGCGCGGGTGCGCAGGGCGGCGCGGCTCATGTCGTGCGCGGCCATGCCGTAGATCGTCTGCCGCAGCCCCTGCCACATGCCCTTCAGACCGCCAGGTTTCTCGTCCTTCTCGTCCGCCATCGCGACCTCCTGCGGCGCCGCCGCCGCCTGGTGTCTCAGACCCCGTGCAGATGGTGCTCGTGATCGGTGCCGAGCTCGCGTTCGCGCAGCACGCGACGCTTCCAATTGTGCACCACTCCGACGACGTGCGGTAGCAGCCGGAGGCCGTAGTAGGGCGGCATGATCGGCAGGCCGATCATGTCGCCGTAGGTCATGAGCATGAAGAGCGTCTCCATCGAGGCGCGAAGCTCGAGCGCCTCCATCGCGGTCTCGTAGCCGAACATGCCGTAGAGAAACTCGCGCACGGCCCGAGCCCAATCGCCTCGTCTCTCCACGCGGCCCTTGCCTCCCGGAACCCCCGGCTCCCCCGGGTGGCGATCCTACCACCGCCGCCTCTGCTATCGTCGCGGCCATGCAGTCGCGAGAGCGCCTTCCCGGGCGGCGGACGGCCCGGCCATGAACGGCTTCCTGATCGCCGTGCTCGCGGCCGTGATGGGCTGGTTCGCGGTCGGCAGCGTGCTCAACGTCCGCCGCGGCCACGCCGCGCTGCGGTGGATGCAGGAAGGGCTGCGCCTGGTCGGCGGGCGGACCACGGTGCGCTGGCTTGGCACGACCTCGGTCGAGCTGGTGATCGCGAAGGCGCAGGCGCCGTTCTCGCAGGTCAAGCTGGTGGTCTTCCTCGAGCCTCGCGACGTGCCGTGGCTGTGGGCCGTCACGCGCCGGCGCGGCCGGCGCGACACCCTGATCGTCAACGCTCAGCTCGTCCGGCCTCCGGCCCAGGAGATCGAGGTGCTCGACCGCCGGAGCTGGTCCGGCCGCGAGGCGCTGCGGCGCGCACGCGGCGAGCGCTGGTCGGTGCGCGAGCCGGCGGCGGCGGGCGGCCTCGAGGTGCTCTACAAGTACGACGCCGCGCTGCCGCTCGCCGACTCGCTCGTCGCCCTCGCCGCCGGCACCGGCGTGATCGTGCGCCGCCTCAGTCTGCGCCGCGACGGAGCGCAACTGCAGCTGCACGTCGACCTGCCGTCCGCGCCGAGGTCCGCGGCGGAGTTCTTCGCGCGGCTCCGCGCGATCGGCGATCGCGCAGCGCAGGGCTGACCGCGGCGCTGCGGCCGGCTCGCGCCGGAGACAGCAGGGGCCCGCGCGCCGCGCGGGCCCCTTCGATGCGCGAGTGCAGGTCGAGCTTCTACGCGCCGGCCGAGGCCGGCTTCGCCGCCGCCGGCTTGGCGCTGTAGCGCTGGTACGCCTTGAGGCCGTCCCAGCCGATGTAGAGCGCGGCGACGACCAGCAGCGCCGCGACGATGATCATCGCCCAGGCGCCGGCGACCGGGAGGCCGCTCATCGCCGGGTTGGCGACGATCGTGACGTAGAGGTTGCGCGCCGTGACGATGGTCGCGACGAGAGTGGTGAAGTACATGAAGAGCATCGGGTAGAGGGCGTAGCTCGGGTTGCGGTTCTCCGACTTCAGCCACACCGTCACCACCAGGAGCGAGAGCGCGGCCATGAGCTGGTTGGAGGCGCCGAACATCTGCCACAGGTAGACCCACGTGCCGGTCAGCACCAGCGCGAGCGTGAGCAGCATCGAGATGACGGTGGAGACGTGCATGTTGCGGAGCACGGGCAGCCGCTCGCCCACCCACTCGGTGAGGGTGACGCGCATGACCCGGAAGACCAGCTGCGCCACGGTCAGCACGATGAGGACGAAGGAGCCGAACCCGAGCGCGGTGCCGAAGACCTCGGGCACTGCGCCGAACGTGCCGGCGTAGATCAGCTTGCCGACGCCGGCCGCGAACCGGCCGCCGCCGCCGCCCGCCCCCGCGATCGAGACCGCGACGAGGGAGAGCAGCGCGAGGGTGTATTCGCCGAACATCGACCCGGCGCCGACCGGGAGTCCGTCGGTTTCGTACTCGAGCTGGCGCGCGGTGCCGACCGAGCCGACCAGCGCGTGCCAGCCCGAGATCGCGCCGCACGCGATCGTCACGAACAGCATGGGCCAGAGCGGCTGCCATGCCTGGCCGGCCTGGAGCGCGAAGCCGAGGCTCTTGACCGGGGCGAGGGCGAAGACCCCGATCGCGTTGCCGGCGAGGTCCTTGGCGCCGGTGAGCGGCGCCGCCAGCGCGCCGATCGCGGAGAGCACGATGGTGATGAGCATGACCCAGAAGCCGATGTAGTTGACCGGCTGCGCGAATCGCCAGATCGGCAGGTTCGCGCCGAGGTAGCAGAAGACGAGCAGGAAGATCGTCCAGAACAGGTAGTTGGGCAGCGTCTTGACGAGCCCGGTGGCGGCGTCGTAGGCGGCGGTGGTCGGCCGCTTCCCGCCGGCCCCGGGCACCGGGATGCGCGGATCGGCGTTGGTCGGATCCTGCACGGCGAACAGCGGGCGCCTGCCGTTGAGGTTGTCGATCGACCCGTTGAGCGAGACGATGGCGCTCGCCACCGGCCCTTGCACCAGCGCGCCCTGCTCGTTCTTGTGCTGGCCCATCGGGCCGAGCGCCATCGCCGCGATCGTGATCACGACGACGATCGCGGTGACGGAGATGATGCCCATCTTCCAGCGGTACATCATCTGGCCGGCGAGCAGGCCCATCAGCGCCAACATGATGATGCCGAACGGCACGTCGGGGCGGGCGGAGAGGATGGCGGCGAGGATGCCGATGAAGGCGCCGGCGAGCAGCATCAGGTAGAAGAAGATGAACACGAAGAGGATGGTGCGGGTGCGCGGCGCGATCAGCTTGTGCGAGATCGCGGAGAGGCTGTTGCCGTCGTTGCGCACCGAGACCATGATTGCGGAGTAGTCGCTCGCCCAGCCGATCAGGCTGACGCCGACCACGAGCCAGAGCAGCGACGGGACCCACCCCCAGAGGTTGGCGGCGGTGATGGTCCCGACGATCGGTCCCGCCGCGGCGATCGACTTGAAGTGATAGCCGTACAGGACGTTCTTGCTCGTCGGCATGAAGTCCACGCCGTCCATGTACATGCGGGCGGGGGTGGCCTTCTTGGCGTCGGAGCGGATCACGTTCCGGTCCACCCGGCGCGCGTAGAAGTTGTAGGCCGAGTAGATGACAGCGACCGCGATGACGACGATCCACAGCGTGTTCATCACAGGCCTCCTTTAGTCGGTGCAGCGCAGCTCGGCTGCGGTTGTCTCGGTGTGGGAGGAGTTGGCACGGCGCCGCCGTGCCCCCGCTCTCCGGATGGACGCGATCTCATCGACTCCCGCCCCTTGGCAGGCAGACCGGTCGCGGCGGCGGCAGGACGCGGATGGCACAACCCTCTCCACCCGCTGCAACGCGCTCGCGCCGGTTGGGCCTTCGTACCATCGTCTGGCGGCTGCCCCCGAGAGTACGCCCAATTGTAACGCCGCTCGGCCCGCGTCAAGCGCCGCGTTGCGGCGGGCCTTCGAGGCGTCCACGGTTCAGGCCGTCGGAATTGCGGCGAAGCCGAGCCGGCGGGCGTCGGCGCTGATCAGCGCCTCGAGCTCGCGCTGTCGGTCCTCGGGCAGCGGCGCGGGGTTGCCCCGCGCGAGGATGCGGGCCACCTCCGCCGCCGCGACCGCCTCGCTGCGCAGTGCGCCGGAAGCCTCCCACTGGTCGTAGCTGCGGCGCTCGATCAGCCGGCTCGGGATGAACTGCTCGGCGCGGAAGTGGTCGCGGGTGTGGCGGTGGCCGAGGAAGCTCGACATCGCGACGAGCTCTGCGATCAGGCCTGCCGCCTCGCTCGCCGAGTCGTGCGAGATCCCGCGGGCGAGCCGGAGCGCCATGCCGCACACCTGGTCGTCGAGCACCAGCTTCTCGAGGCTCTGGCAGCTCTCGAAGTCGAGCATCCCCGGCCCCGAGATCAGGTTGATGCCGGCGAGCGCGCCGAGGATCGTGCCGAGGCCGGACTCCATCCCGGTCTGCGCGTCGACTACCTTGGCGTCGGACATCCCCATGTAGGCGTGGGTCGGCAGCCCGAGCCGCTTGCCGACCTGGGCGTTGGCGGCGTCCACCATCATCGTCTCGATCGCCCCCATCGGCGTGGTGCCGTGGCGCATGTCGAACGCGGCCGGCGACCCGCCCCAGATCAGCGGCGCGCCGGGCGCCGCGAGCTGGTGGATGAGCACGCCGGAGAGGCTCTCGGCGCAGTGCTGGACGACCATCTCGCGCAGCGTCACCGGGGCGGTTGCGCCGCCGAGCGGCATCGACACCAGCTCGGCCGGGATGCCGCTGGCCGCGCAGTCGAGCAGCGCCTGGCAGGTGAGGTCGCTCCACTTCAGCGGCGGGCTCGGACAGCAGTCGAAGATCGCGAGCGGTCGCGCGGCGAGCTCGGCCTCGCCGCCCCGCACCGCGGCGAGCATCGCCCGCATCGGCGCGAAGCCGTCCTTGCGGAACGTGCCGGTGACCACCGGCTTGTCGCAGTTGCCGAGCGCGACGAACAGCCGCCAGCGGTCGCCGATCTCCTCCGGCACGTCGCCCGGGACGATCGCCGTCGCCTGCGCCGCGACGTTGCCGCACGCCTGGGTGACCCAGGCGATGTGGCGGAGGTCGCGCGTGACCGGCGAGCGGCGGCGCTGGGTGGCCGGGTCGAGCACCCAGATCGCGGCCGAGCCCGGGTCGAAGTGGACGCGGTCGCCGCCGAGGTCGAGCGCGGGGCGGCCGCTGCGGTCGGACACGACCACGCGGGCGGGCACGGTGGCGAGGGCGTGGCGGAGCAGTTCCTCGGCGGCGAGGAAGCGCCCCTCCCGCTCGCTCGCGCCGGCCTCGCGGAGGAGGCGCTGCGCGCCGTCGTTCTCGACCACGAAGCCGACCCTGGCGAGCACCGCCAGTGCGTCGCCGATCACCGCCTCGACCTGCTCCGGGCTGAACATCTCCAGGCGCGGCCGGATCGCGTCCATTGCCGTCTCCTTTCCGCTCACGGCGCCGTCGACGCGCCGGGCGAGGTCGGCCCCGGCGCCGCCAGCCGGTGCCGGCAGCGCAGCAGGCCGCAGCGCTCGCAGCGCGAGGCGGCGTGCCGCGGCGCGGCGCCAGGTCGATCGAGGTTGACGGCGAAGCTGACCGACTTGCGCGGCACCATCATCGACCCGGGCGTGAGCGTGATGCCGAGGGCGGCGATCGGCAGCAGCGCGAGCAGCGCCGCCTGGCACGCCGTCGGCCACTCGCCGTAGCCGGGGCTCACCCGCGGCCCGGCCTCCAGGCCCCGCACGGCCGCGACCGCGCAGAGTTCGAGGTTGAGCGCGTCCGCCGCCGCCTCCGCCGCGGCGGAGCCGATCGCGTCGAGCACGAGCGCGTCGAGCACATGGCCGGCGGCGGCGAGACGCTGGGATTCCGCCTCGAGCGCGGGGCCGATCGTGCACACGCCGACGCCGACGTCGTGCGCCGGCTCCGGCATGCCGGCGTCCGCCGCCTGCCCGCGTGCGACGACGGCGAAGGCGCCGTGCGGGGCGAGGCGCGCCACCGCCGCCGGCCACAGCGCCGCGAGCCGCTCGGCCGCCCGCGCCGCCACCGGCTTGCGGTCGGGATAGCCGAGGTAGCGCGTGACCTCCTCGCGGCGCACGTCGACATCGAGGGCGAGCACCGCGCCGGTCGCGGTCACCCGCGCCTCGCTTCGAGCATCGCCCGCATCCGGGCGATGAACTCGGGGGTCGTGCCGCAGCACCCGCCGACCGCCCTCGCCCCCGCCGCCACGACCGCGGCCATCGACCGGGCGAAACCCTCGGGTTCGGCCTCATAGGCGACGCCGTCAGGCGTCAGCCGGGGGAGCCCGGCGTTGGGCTGCGCCACGAGCGGGACCGCCAGCGCCGGGGCCGCCTCGCGCGCCATCGCGGCCATCTCGCCCGGTCCGACCGTGCAGTTGCAGCCCACCGCGACCGCTCCGGCGGCCGCGAGCGCGGCAAGCGACGGCACGAGCGGGTCGCCCATGACGGTGAAGAAGCCGCGGCGCCGGGCGGCGAACGTCATCGACGCGATCACCGCCAGCCCGGTCTCAAGCGCCGCCTCGAGCGCGGTCAGCGCCTCGCGCAGGTCGCTCATCGTCTCGATCGAGACGAGGTCGGCGCCGGCGTCGGCGAGCGCCGCCGCCTGCTCGCGGAAGGCGGCGCCGAGCTCGGTCACGGTCGCGCTCCCGACCGGCGGCAGCATCACCCCGATCGGGCCGACGTCGCCGGCAACCAGCGCCCGCCCCGCGCAGGCGTCGCGCGCGATCGCCACCGCGGCGGCGTTGACCTCGGTGCAGCGGCCGGCGAGCCCGGCGGCGGCGAGCCGGATCGGGCTGCCGCCGAAGCTGTTGGCATGGACGATCTCGCTGCCGGCGTCGGCGTAGGCGCGGTGCACCGCCGCGACCAACTCGGGGTGCTCGAGGTTCCACCACTCCGGCGCCCGCCCGGCCGGAAGGCCCGCGGCGATCAGCATGCTCCCGAGCCCGCCGTCGAGGAGCACGACGCGGCTCGCGAGCAACTCGGCGAGCTCAGACGGTCGCACCGTGCCCGACCAGCCCGCGCGCCACCGCCACCGCGGCAAGCGCGTTGTCGGCGAAGCCGTCGGCGCCGATCGCCTCCGCCCACGACCTCGTCACCGGCGCCCCGCCCACCATCACCCGCGCCCGCAGCCCCGCCTCGCGCAGCGCCGCCACCAGCTCGCGCTGCCGCGGCATCGTGGTGGTGAGCAGCGCCGAGGCGCAGACCAGGTCGGCGTCGAGCTCGCGGGCGCGGGCGACGAAGCGCGCCGCGGGCACGCCGGCACCCTCGTCGCTGACGGCAAACCCGCTCGCGGCGAGCATCGTCGCCACCAGCGTCTTGCCGATGTCGTGGATGTCGCCCTCGACGGTGCCGATCACGACCCGGCCGAGCGAGGCGGCGCGGGCGCCGCCGAGGGCGGGCTGGAGCACGTCCATCGCCGCGCGCATCGCCTGCGCCGCGAGGACCAGCTCGGGGAGGAAGAACTCGCCCTCCTCCCACAGCCGCCCGGCCTCGCGCACGCCCGGCACCAGACCGTGCTCGATCGCCGCGAGCGGCTCGATCCCGCCGGCGAGCGCCTCGGCCGCGAGACGCCGGGCCGCCGCTTCGTCGCCCTGGAGCACCGATCGGTGGAGCGCGGGGAGCAGCTCTGCGGGGTCCGTCATGGCGCTCTCCTCGCCCGCCATGGTACGCGGCGCCCGCGCCGCCGGGCAAACGCACCGCGCGGGTCACGACGGCGGCCGATGGCATGATCTCCACGAGCACGCCGGGGACGGCGCGTCGGCGAGCCCCCTGCGGCTATCATCGGGCGTGACCGACCCGGCGGGAACGACCTTGCGGACGTGGGCGGCGGCGTCGGCGTGGTTCGCCGCCGCCCTCGTGCTCTACCTCGCGACTGGTGCGCGGGGGCTGATCTGGGCGGATTCCTCCAAGCTCACGCTCTACGCGCTCAAGGGCTACCTGCCGAGCCTCAACCCGGGCGACCACGCCGGTTGGGTCGCCCTCGCCTGGGCCTGGCTCAGGCTGTGGGGAGGCGATCCGATCGTCGCCGCGCACCGGTTTTCGGCGTTCGCGGGAGCGGCGCTGGTCGCGCTCGCCTTCCTCTGGACGCTGCGCGGCGGGCGTGACGCCGCCCGCGCCCACACGGTGGCCGCGGTCCTGGTGGTGGCGCTGCCGGTCTGGTGGGCCTCGACCGTGGCCGAGACCTACGCGACCGCGATGGCGCTCGCGCTCGCCGGCGCGGTGGCGGCGCAGGGCGGCTCCGGCTGGCGTCGCTCAGTCGCGGCCGGCGGTCTCTGGGGCCTCGCGCTCGCGACCCACGCGCTGGTCGGGTTCCTAGTGGTCCCGCTCGCCTGGCAGACGCTGGGCCGCCGGGCGTGGCGCGTCGCGCCCGGCCTCGCGCTCGGGCTGGCGCCGATGTGGCTCGCGGTGTTCGGCGCGCCGCTCGACCCGCTGACGGGTTTCGCCGCCGGCGGCGCATCGTCCTGGCGCTGGGTTTGGGGTGCTTTCATCGCGGCCGCACGGATCCCTCGACAGGTGCCGCTCGTCGCGGCGCTGCTGCTCTATGCCCTCGGACCTATGGTCATGGGCATGCTCGCCAGACGTCGTGGGGTACGACCTCCGGTTGTCTGGCTCGTGAGCCTCGCAATGCTCACTGTGGTGCTTGCGGCGTACGCCCCATATCGCCTCCACGTTATGATCGGCTTTCTTGTCGTTGGCCTCGTTCTCGCCGTGCCGCTGCGGCTGAAGGCAATCCTGCGTGCCGGACACATTGCACTCCAGGCCTCGCTCTATCTGGCGGTGCCCGCGTTGTTGGAAGCTACTGGCCATGACGCGATCGGAGCCCGCGTGCTTCCGTTCCGCGACAACGCCGGCTATTTCCTCTGTCCGATCAAACGTGGAACCGGAGGAATTGGAGCGCCCGGGCCTGTCGCCGAACCGCGCGCCCACGCTTGGGTGCGCAAGCTGGGACTGCCCACGAGGTGGGATGCCGGCGCAGAGCGCTATGTAGCCGCGCTTGGAGTCTGCGCCCCGGCCAGGGCGGTGGTGATCGCCGACTTCAACGTAGGTGCCGTGCTGCGACTCGCGCAGGTGGTCCGTGCCTGGCGAGGCGACCTCGAGATCGAGCCGGTGGCCGTCGACGTCGCACAGGCCTCTGCAGAGCCGGCTAAAGCACTGGCCGCTGCTGTGAGGCGAGCGGGAACGCGGCCGGCTGTCCTCGCCGACGCGTACGAGCCGTACTACCACGTCCAGGAACTCGGGCGAGAATTGAGGCTGGAGCGGTGTGAGGCCGGAGTCCGCGTCCTCCCGTTTCCGCCAACTACGGGCCGATGACGGGCTGACAGTGCGGCGAGCGCGCGTTGTCCAGTGCCTATAATTCCCCGATGCCCGCAACGACAGCGAGGTCGGAATGGGAGCAGACGGTCACACTCCAACACGTGCGCCGCATCGCTCGCTACAACGACTGGGTGTTCTCCTACCTCAAGCCCCATCTCGGCGGTCGCATGCTCGAACTCGGTTGCGGCATTGGAACTTACTCGGTGATGCTGCGTCCATTCGCGCGGGAACTGGTGTGCGTCGACAGGG
>DATIYW010000022.1:0-7517 GCA_035517415.1 Thermoanaerobaculaceae bacterium | reverse complement strand
GGGCGCGCAGGTGAGCCGGCGGGAGAGGATCGCGTGGATCGCGCTCGTCGCCGGGGCGCTCCTGCTGCGTCTGGTGGCGCTCGGCGCGCGGCCGCCCCACCACGACGAGGCGATCCATTGCGACTTCGCCTACAACCTCCTGCACTCGGGGATCTACCGTTACGACCCGACCTATCACGGGCCGCTGCTCTACTTCATCCTCGCCCCGCTGCTCGGCCTCCTCGGGGAGACGACGGGGGTCGCGCGTCTCTACCCGGCGCTCGCCGGCGCGGCGTTCGCCGGGCTGCCGTTCCTGCTGCGGCGGCGGATCGGCGCCGGCGCCGCGTGGTGGACCGGGCTGCTGCTCGCGATCTCGCCGAACCTCGTCTACTACTCGCGGTTCGCGCGCAGCGACGTGCCGGTCGAGCTGTTCACCGCCGGCGCGCTGACGGCGCTGCTGCTGGTGCGCAAGCGGGGCTGGCGGACGATCCGCTGGGTCGGCGCGCTGGCGGCGGCGCACGTGACCTCGCTCGAGACGTTCTACGTCACCATGCCGCTGCTCGGCGTCGCCTCGGCCGCCGTGGCGATCCGCAACGGCGTGTGGGCGAGCCTGCGGCGGGCGCTGGAGTGGCTCGAGCGCTACCGGTTCGCGGTCGGCGCGACACTGGCCTGGTTCGTGGCGACGACGATCGCCGCCTACACCGTGCTCTTCACCCACCCCGAGGACTGGGCCTACCCGGTCAAGGCGATCACCTACTGGTACCACCAGCACCAGGTGCAGCGCGTCGGCGGGCCGTGGAACTTCCACCTCGTCCGGCTCGCCGCGTACGAGTTTCTCCCGGTCGTCGCGGCGATCACCTGGACGGTGCGCCGCGCCCGCCGGCTCCGGCGGATCGAGCTGTTCTGCCTCGCCTGGGGCGTCGCGTCGGTGGCGATGTACGCCTATCTCGGCGAGAAGACGCCGTGGCTCGTCGTCCACCAGATCGTCCCGTTCCTGCCGCTCGCGGGCGCGCAGCTCGCCCGCACCTTCTCCTCGCGCGGGCGGTGGTGGTCGCGCGGCCTGGCGGCGGCAGGACTGGCGGCGACGGCGTGGAGCACGGTGGCGGCGAACTACCTCTACCCGACGATCTCGACCTCCGACCCCCACCACGCCGAGCTGCTGGTGTTCGTGCAGACGACCCCGGAGGAGCAGGACCTGGCGCGGCGCGGCCTCGCGCTCGCGAAGACGCCGCGCAACGGACCGGTCGCGGCGGTGTACGGGGAGGGGAGCTGGCCGCTCTCGTGGCAGTGGAAGAAGCTCAACGTGTGGTGGGCCGAGCCGGAGCCCGGGATGCGGCCCGCTTTCGTGGTGTGCGATCCTGACCAGGAGGTCGCGGTGCGCCGGCGCCTCGGCGTCGGCTACCACGTCGAGGAGATCCCGCTCCGCGCCTGGTGGGTGGAGGACCTCTCGCGGCTCACGCCGGCGAGCGCGCTGCGCTGGTTCTTCCTGCGCGAGCCGTGGTCGCCGGTGGGCGCGACCGACGTGAAGGTGTTCGAGGACGTGAGCAGCTGACGGATCGCGGCGCGGGGAGCCGCCGACGCGGGCCCCGACAGGAAGGTGGAGCGAGGTGGGTCCCGAACTCTCGATCGTGGTGCCGCTGCTCAACGAGGAGGGGAACCTCCCCGAGCTCTACCGGAGGCTCGACGCGACGCTCTCTGGTCTGGTGGCCTCGCACGAGATCGTCCTCGTCGACGACGGCTCGACCGACACGACGTGGAGCATGATCCGCGACCTCGCCGCGCGCGATCCCCGCGTCAAGGGCGTGCGCTTCTCGCGCAACTTCGGCCACCAGATGGCGTTCACCGCCGGCCTCGACCACGCCGGCGGCAGCGCGGTGGTGATCATGGACGCGGACCTGCAGGACCCGCCCGAGCTGATCCCCGAGCTGGTGGCGCGCTGGCGCGAGGGCTACGACGTCGTCTACGCCGTGCGCGCCAAGCGCGAGGGCGAGACCGCGTTCAAGCTGCTCACCGCCGCCGCGTTCTACCGCGTGCTGGAGCGCGTCGCGAGGATCAGGATCCCGGTCGACACCGGCGACTTCAGGCTGATGAGCCGGATGGCGGTCGACGCGTTCCGCCGCATGCCCGAGCGGCACCGCTTCACGCGCGGCATGGTGTCGTGGATCGGCTTCCCGCAGATCGGCGTGAGCTACGTCCGCGCCGCGCGCCACGCCGGCGAGACCAAGTACCCCCTGCGCAAGATGCTGCGGCTCGCGAGCGACGCCATCACCTCGTTCTCCTACGTGCCGCTCCAGCTCGCCTCGTGGCTGGGCTCGGCGGTGACCGCGCTCTCGATGCTCACGCTCGCCGGACTCGCCGTGTCGCGCCTCGCCGGCGCGCACCCGGGCGGCTGGAGCTTCGGCGCGACCGCACTCGCGCTGCTCGGCGGCATCCAGCTGCTCATGGTCGGGGCGCTCGGCGAGTACGTCGGCCGCATCCACGACCAGGTCAAGGGGCGGCCGCTCTACCTCGTGCGGGAGACGGTCGGGCTGGGCGAGGGCGCGAGCCGCTGAACTCGCTTCCGCCGGCCGGGACGCGGCGGGCTACTGCTCGACCTCGGCGATCGCGGCGGCGGGGTCGGCCGAGCCCTGGATGACGCGCTGCAGGCCGGGGAAGTAGCGGTCCACCATCGACACCGAGACGAACAGCATGTTCTGGTACTGCGTGTGCGTGATCTCGCCGCCCTCGACGTCGATCGCGCACTTGAACCGCACCTCGCCGTCGTTGAGGTCGAGCTCGAAGTTGCCGAGCAGCAGACCGTAGTTCGCCCGCGTCAGGTACTCCATCACGTCGCGGCGGCGCGCCGCCGGCACCTTGCCCTCGACGAAGGTGAGGAAGCGAAGAATGGTGCGGTCGGGGTCGACGACGCAGACGAGGCGGAAGCTGCCGTGGTCGCCGGAGACGCCCATCTCGAGCGCCTGATGCCCGGCGAGCTGGCGGAACTCGTAGCCGTCCTGCTCGAAGAAGCGCTTCACGGTCTCGAACAGCGGCTGCACCGATGGCCTCCGATTCACCCGACGCGTCCAGCGTGAACCGGCGTTCCGGCGGTGTCAATCCTCGCGGGGCGCGTCTCCGCGACGCCGCCGCCGGGGATGCTACTCTCGCGCCGTGCGCGCCCTGGCGCTGATCGGGCCGTCCTGGCCGTTGCGAGGCGGCATCGCTCGGACCACCACGCTGCTCGCCGGCGCGCTCGCCGCCCGCGGCGCGCTCGCCGGGTTCTTCGTTCCGGAGCGGCAGTACCCGCGCTGGCTCTACCCCGGGGCGCGCGACACCGACCCGCGGGCGTGCCCGCGCCTCGACGCCGCCCAGGCGTGCTTCCGCGTGATGGAGCCGCGGAGCTGGCGGGCGCTCTCCCGCCGGCTCGCCGCGACCGACGCCGATGCGATCGTGTTCCCCTACTGGACCTCGGCCTGGGCGCCGCTCGAGGCGTACCTCACCCGCACGGCGGAACGGCCTTCGGTGGCGATCGTCCACAACGCCGCGGACCACGACGCCGGCTGGCTCGCCCGCCGCGCGGCGCGCACCGTGCTCCGGCGCTGCGACGCGTTCCTCCGTCACGGCGCCGACGTCGCGCGGGCGGTCGACGCCTACCGGCCGGGGACGCCGGCGGCCGTCCACCCCCTGCCGCCGCAGCCGCGCGAGCTGCCGGAGCGGGCGGCGGCGCGGGCACGCTTGGGGATCCCGCCCGAGCGGACCGCGGCGCTCTGCTTCGGCCTGATCCGGCCGTACAAGGGCGTCGAGGTGCTGCTCGACGCGGTCGAGCGGCTGCCGAGCGAGAGCCCGCTCACGCTGCTGCTCGCCGGCGAGCCGTGGGGCCGCGCCGGCGCGCGCCTGCGGCGGAGGCTGGCGGCGCCCCGCCTCGCCGGCCGCGTCGTCTCCCGCCTCGCCTGGGTGCCGGAGGACGAGGCGGGGGACTGGTTCGCCGCCGCCGACCTCGCGGTCCTCCCGTACCGGACGGCGACCGGATCGGCGGTGGCCTCACAGGCGCTCGGCCTGGGGCTGCCGATCGTCGCGTCGCGGGTGGGCGGCCTGGTCGACATCATCGACGACGGAGTCGACGGGCTCCTGGTGCCGCCCGGCGAGCCCGCGGCGCTCGCGTCGGCGCTCTCCCGCCTGGTCGATCCGGCGACCCGCGCGGCGCTCGCCGCCGGAGCGCGGCGTACGGCCGCGAGGTGGACCTGGAATTCGTACGCCGACGCGCTCGAATCGCTGGCGGACCGCGCCCGCGACGCGCGGCGGAGCTCGAGCGGGAATGGCTGAGCGGGTGCTGCTGGTCTCGTCGCGGTTCCCCTGGCCGGCGATCACCGGCGATCGCATCCGGCTGCTGGCGTGGCTGGAGGCGCTCGGCCCACTCGCCGAGGTGACGCTGGTGGCGCCGCCCGGGCGCGTGCCTGCCGATGCCCCGAGGTTGCGGTTCGTGCCGGCGCCTCGCTCGGCCGCCGCGCTCGCCGCCGGCGCGGTGCGGGTGGCGTCGCAGGGTCTGCCCGCCACCGCCCTGCTCGCGGCCGGCCACCACTGGCGTGACGCGCTCGGCCGCGCCGCCGCCGGTGCCGATTTCGACGCGGCCGTCGTGCTGCTGGCGCGCCTCGACCCCTGGGTCTTCCCGCACCTGCGGGCGCGCCGCCGCGTGTTCGACGCGATCGACTCGCTCGCCGCCAACCTCGAGGAGCGCGCCGGCGCGGCGCGCGGGCCGGCCCGGGCGTGGTGGCGGTGGGAGAGCCGGCGGACGGCGGCGCTCGAGCGCGACGCGGTCCGCCGCTACGACCGCACGGTGGTGGTCGCCGCGGCCGAGCGCGAGCGGCTGGGCGCGGGCGTCGAGGCCGTGTTCCACGGCGTGCGGATCGGCCCGGTCGGGGGCGGGCCGAGGCCGTTCGACCTCGGCTTCTGGGGCCGGCTCGCCTACTTCGCCAACCGCGACGCGGTCGAAACGCTGGCGTCCGAGGTGTGGCCGCGCGTGCGCCGCGCCCGCCCGGACGCGCGCCTGCTCGTCGCCGGCGCCGACGCGCCGCGCTCGATCCGACGCCTGCACGGCCGCGACGGGATCACGGTGGTGTCGCCGATCGCGGATCGCGACGCGCTGCTGCGCCAGGTCAAGGTGGCGGTCTTCCCGCTCCGCTACGGCAGCGGGCAGTCGAACAAGGTGCTCGAAGCGGCGGAGGCGTCCTGCGCGCTGGTCGCGACGCCGGAGGCGCTGCGCGGCCTCGACGCGATCGCCGCCGTGGCCGCCGTCGCGAGCGAGCCGGCCGTGCTCGCGGACCGCGCACTCGAGCTGCTCGCCGGCCCGGAGACCGCCCCGCGCAGCGGCGCGCGCCTGCGGGCGGTGGTCGAGCGGGAGTACTCGCGCGAGTCCGCCTGCCGGCGACTGGCCGCGATCGCGCTCGGCGCGGGCGGACCGATCAGCGGCTGAACGCCCGCCGCATCGCCTCCAGCGCCGGCATCTGGTCGCCGCCGATGTGGAGGTACAGCACCCTCCGGCCGGCGTCGCGCAGCGCGGCGACGTCGCCGAGCGCCTGCGCGAGCCGGAGCTGGCCGAGCGTGTGCGAGCGCCCCGGGACGGCGAGGTCGCGGCCGGGATCGCCGGTGATGACCACCGGGACCAGGCCGGGCGCGCCGCCCTTGTGGAGCTGCCCGGTGGAGTGGAGGTAGCGCGGCCCGAACGCCGCCGTCACCGGGACGCCGAGCCGGGTCGAGATCGCGGCGGCGAGCGCGTGCAGTGCCCGCGCCACCGGCGCGTCCTCGGCGAGGTAGGCGAGGAGCGCGACCGCGCCGCCCGGTCCCACCCCGTCGAGATGCGAGGCGAGCGCGGCCGCGGCGTCCGGCGTCGGCGCGAGCGCCCGTGCGCCGAGGCCGGCGAGCGACTTGCGCGCGCGCTCCTTGGCGCCGACCACGTCGGGCTCGTCGAACGGGTTGACGCCGAGCAGGAACCCGACCAGCGCGGTGGCGATCTCCCAGCCCATGAACGCCTCGCCGAGGCTCGCGGCGCGGAGCGGCCAGCGCACGACCGGCCCGCGCTCCGCCGCCGCGTCGAGCGCCGCATCGAGCCCGGCGAGCTCCTCCGACGGCTCGCGCGGCGAGACGTGGGCGGCGCTCGGCCACGCCGACCCCGGCGCGGCCGGGCCGGGCGCGAGCACCGGAAGCACGCCCCGGCCGTCCTTGCCCGTGCTCTCCGCGACGAGCTGCTCCACCCAGGCGCCGAGCGGCGCCTGGCGCGGCGACGCCTGCCAGACCAGCGTGCCATGTCCGTCGGTCGCGGCGGCGGCGATCGCGAGCGCGGTCTCCACCGCCGGGTGGCCGTCGCCGAGGCCGGCGAGCGCGCGCTCCGCGCCCGCGAGCATGACCTCCGCGTCGAGGCCGAGCCACAGCGCCGGGAGCACGCCGACCGCCGACAGCGCCGCGTAGCGTCCGCCGACGTCGACGGGGTGGGGCAGGATCGCCCGGAACGAGCGCTCCCCGGCGAGGCGCGCGAGCGGCGTGCCGGGCTCGGTCAGCGCGACGAAACGCGACCCCGGCTCGGGGCCCGCGGCGGCGAAGCGCTGCCAGAACAGCTCGAGCAGCGCGGCGGTCTCCACCGTGGTGCCGGATTTCGACACCGCGACCACCGCCGACGTGGCCGGGTCGAGCGAGTCGAGGACCTGCCCGACGTGGTCGGGGTCGGTGGTGTCGACCACGGTCAGCTCCCGCCCGGAGGGGTCCCCGCCGACCTCGCGGATGACGCGGGGCGCGAGGCTCGATCCGCCCATCCCGAGCCAGTAGAGGCGCGTCGCGCCGGCGGCGGCGAGCGCGGCCGCGAGGCGCTCGAGCGCCGGCAGCTCGCCGCGCATCCGCGCCGGCAGGTCGAGCCAGCCGAGCCTGGTCGCTGCCGAGGCGGCGTGATCCGCGCCCCACAGGCCGGCGTCATGCGCGAGCAGCCGCTCGCTTGCGTGGGACGCGTGAAGGCGATCGCGGAGCTCGCGCGCCCGCGGCTCGAGCACGGCGGGCATCGCCACCGCGGCGGGCTCCCACCGGCGCCGCGCCAGCGCCGCCCGGACGCGCTCGACCACCGCGTCAACGCTGTAGCCGAGCGCCCGCATCACCTCGGCAGCGGGCGCCGAGGCGCCGAAGCGGTTCAGGCTCATGATCTCGCCGTCGCCGACCCAGCGGTGCCAGCCCTGGCCCCGCCCCATCTCGATCGCGACGCGCAGGACGTGGGCCGGACCCAGCACCTGGCGCTGGTAGGCGGGCTCCTGGCGCGCGAGCAGCTCGAGCGAGGGCGCCGACACGACCCGGGTCGGGACGCCGGCCGCCTCCAGGCGATCGCGGGCGGCGAGCGCCAGGCTCACCTCGGAGCCGGTGGCGACCAGCACCGCCTCGGGCGCGCCGTCCGACGCCTCGGCGCGGACGTACGCGCCGTGGGCGACCGCACCGGGCGCCGGCGCCGGCAGCACCGGCAGCTTCTGCCGGGTCAGGAGCAGGGCGGTCGGGCCGTCGCGCCGCGCGATCGCGATCCGCCACGCCTCGGC
>DATIYW010000021.1:0-6017 GCA_035517415.1 Thermoanaerobaculaceae bacterium | reverse complement strand
CGCTCTGGGGCCGCCTCGCGGCCGGGTTCGAGGAGTTCGAGCGCACCGGGCGGCCGCCGCGCGTCACGGTCGACGGCGCCGGCCGCTACGTGCTCGGTGGACCCGCACTCGTTGCCGGAGCGAGGCCGGCCGGAGAATCCGACGAGGTCGAGCGCTGACGGGCCGCGCGGGTCACTTCGCGGGCACCGTGCCGGCGACCACGCTCGGCGGCTGCGCCGGCGGGACCGGGGCGCTCGGACACACCTCCGGCGCGCCGGCCGGCACGGCCACCGGGCCCGCGGCGAGCGCCCGCGCCCGGACGATGAAGCGCTGCGGTGCGGCGCCGCGGAAGTCGAACGGGTAGCAGGTGACGAGGGTGAGGATCTTGTCGGGCGAGGGCGCCAGCACCGAAACGTCCGCGGGGCTTACGACCCAGGTCCGGTCGACGAGGTAGCGGAACGCGCCGCGCGGCGAGGTGATCGTGATCTCGTCGCCGATGCGGATGTTGCGCAGCCCGTAGAAGTCCGTCGTGCGGTGCGCGGCGAGCGCCATGTTGCCGCTCTGGTGCGGCAGCGCGGTCTCGGGGAAGTGCCCGACGGCGCGGCGGATCGTCCGGTCGTCCACGCCCTGCAGGATGACCGACGAGACCCCGATGCGCGGGATCTCGATGCGCCCGAGCGACGGGTCGGCGACGGTCACGGGCGGGAGCGCCGGAACCTCCTGCTCCGGGATGTCGGCGACCCGCGCCGCCGGCGATTGCGCTCGGACCGCAACCGGCACGAGGAAGGCAAGAAGAGCGCCGGCGACCGCCGGCGAGTGACTCGCGACGCCCCTGCTCCGGACCACACCCATCGACGACCTCTCCAGACGCATCAATTGGCGTGTGCAGGGGCGACCCGGGCGTGAGCGCGTGTCCCCCCGGCACCGCGCACGTCGGGCGGCATCGTAGCACGAGCGGCGGTCGTCAAGCCGCGCGGCGCCGGGGGCGCCGTAGGGGCCTACGCGGACGGCGTCAGGCGCTCGCGGAGCGGGCGGTGACCGCGCACGCTGAACCCGAACAGGTCGACGTACTGGACGTGGACCGAGCTGCCCGGCTTGGTCCGGATGTAGACCAGGTTGAGCACCGCATCCTGCCCCGCGATGTGGGTCACCGCCTGCGGCCGCCTGCCCGCCAACTGCACGCGGATCGGCCGCTGCTCCATCGCCTTGAGGCGGATCTCCGCGGCGCCGCCGGCCTCCGGGCGGACGTCGAACCCGTACGCCTTGGCCTTCTCGATCAGGTTGAGGTTCCTGCGCTCGCCCTTGTCGGCGTTCATCAGCCAGAACGCGGTCACCGGCCGGTCGCGATCGAGCCCGCCGGCCTTGTCGCGGACGGCGTCGTAGACGACCACGTTGGCGTTGAGGCTGCGCTGGATCACGAACAGCCGGTTCGGGTCGGCGCGCCGCCGGGCGGCGGGGCGGGTCGGGACCGCGGCGCAGAGCGCGAGGGCAAGCGCCGCCGTCTGGATTGTCCTGGAGATCGAAACCATAGACACCTCCCTGGTTTCGCCGCTGCCATCGAGGTCAACGCCGACCTTCGGGGTGGGATTCCCTCGGCCCTCGCGGCGCGCGGCCGCCACTCGCGGTGCGCCGCGCTGCTCGGCGGTGTATCCTCCTCGCGCGCACACGCATCGGCGCCGCGCGCGGCAGCGCGCGAACGGACCGGGCCGCGCCGTGACAGCGGGAGCGGGCCGCTCAGGGGAGCGATGGACGACGACCCCACCAAACTGGAGCGCGCGGAGCGAGCGCTGGCGAGTGCGACGCGCCAGTGGGGCGCGATCCTCGATGTCATCACCGACGCCGTCTGCCTCACCGACCTCGACGGGACCGTGGTGCGCTGCAACGTCGCGTTCGAGACGCTGGTCGGGCGCGCCGGCGACGCCGTCCGCGGCGCCAACTGCTGCGACCTCGTCCACGGCGCCGGCGGCCACCCGGACCCGTGCCCGCTGCCGGGGATGCTGGCCGCGCGCGCACACCGGGAGGCGGAGTACCGGATCGCCGGGCGCTGGCTCTGGGCCGCGGCGGATCCGGTGTTCGGCGAGACCGGCGAGCTGATCGGCGCGGTCCAGTCGTTCGCCGACATCGGCAGGCGCAAGGGCGCGGAGCAGGCGCTGCGCGAGAGCGAGGAGATGTTCCGCACCACGGTCGAGGGCCTCTCGGAAGGCCTCGTGTTGATCGACGAGGACGGCCTGGTGCTCGAGTGGAACCCCGCGATCGAGCGGATCGACGGGATCAAGCGCGAGGACGCGATCGGGCGCCCGGTGTGGGACGTGGAGTGGCAGGTCTACCTGCCGGAGCGCAAGACCCCGGAGCATTACCAGTACGTCAAGCAGTCGGTGATCGAGGCGGTGCGCGACGGCGTCCTGCCGACGATCCCCCACGAGATCGGCATCCGCGCGCGCGACGGCACATCTCGCACCGTGCGCCAGAGCATCTTCCGCATCAGGACCGACCGCGGCTACCGGATCGGCACCGTGATCAGCGACGTGACCGACCGCAAGCTCGCGGAGGCGGAGCGCACGGCGCTGGAGGCGCAGCTCCTGCAGTCGCAGAAGATGCTGGCGGTGGGCCAGCTAGCGGGGGGCGTCGCGCACGACTTCAACAACGTGCTGCAGGCGATCCTCAGCCTGTCGCAGGCGATGGGCGGCCAGCTCGACGACCCGGAGCGGTTCCGCGCCACGGTCGTCGAGCTCCAGGAGCAGGTCATGCGCGGCGCCGCGCTGACCCGCCAGCTCCTGCTCTTCTCGCGCTCCGACCCGCCGCGCCTGGCCCGCCTCGACCTCAACGACGTGGTCCGCCGCTCGTCGCGGATGATGCAGCGCCTGCTGCGGGAGAACATCGCGCTCGAGCTCGACCTCGCCGCCGCGCCGATCCCGCTCGAGGGAGACGGCACGCACCTCGAGCAGGTGCTGATGAACCTGGTGGTGAACGCCGCCGACGCGATGCCCCACGGCGGCCGACTCACCGTGCGCACGGGCGTCGCCGACGGCATCGCGACGCTCGAGATCGGCGACACCGGCACCGGGATGGACGCCGAGGTGCAGGCGCGGATCTTCGAGCCGTTCTTCACCACCAAGGAGGCGAGCAAGGGCACCGGCCTCGGCCTCGCGGTGGTCCACGGCATCGTCGCCGCCCACGGCGGGCGGATCCAGGTCGCGAGCGAGGTGGGCCGGGGAAGCACGTTCACCGTCCTCCTGCCGGTCGCACCGGCGCCGAGCGCGTCAGCTCCGGTCCCGGAGGCGACCCCGGGGCCGGCGCTGGCCGTGGGCGGCGGCGAGCGGCTGCTGGTGGTCGAGGACGAGGCGGGGGCGCGCGAGGGGCTGGTCCAGGTCCTCACCATGCTCGGCTACCGGGTCACGCCGGTCGGGAGCGGGACCGAGGCCGCCGCGCTCCCCGCGCAGCCGGGGTTCGACCTGCTCCTCACCGACTACATGCTGCCGGACACGGTCGGCACCGACCTCGCGGCCACGCTGCAGCGGCGCTGGCCGGGGATGAGGGTGGTGCTGATGTCGGGCTACGCCGAGGAGGAGGCGCTCCGGCGGCGGATCGCCGCGGGGGACCTGCCGTTCCTGCAGAAGCCGTTCGGCATGGAGACGCTCTCGCGCATCCTGCGCGCCGCCCTCGGCGGGCGTCCCGCGTCCGCGACCGCCTGAACCCGGACCCCACTCGAGGTTTCCGGGCTGAGGCCCTACGGCTCGTCGACCAGCCGCCAGCTCGGGTCGGGGTCGTACTCCGTCACCGCCCGGGCCAGCTCCTCGGTCTGCTCGCCGAGGTTCTTCTCGTAGACCCGCCCCTGGTTGTTGACGATGAACGTCATCACCCCGGAGACGCCCCACTTCGCCGGATAGGCGATCAGCGCGTAGCCGGCGATCATGTTGCCGTTGATGACGTAGCTGAACCGGCCGCCCGGCGCGTGCGGGCCCTGCGCCTTGAGGATCCGGAAGAAGTACCCCTGGTAGGGCGTGCGATGCGGCTGGTCCGCCGGCTTCGCCGCGCCGGGGGTGTACCCCTCCTCGCGCGCAGCCGCGACGAGGCTGCCGAGCGGGCTCGGCTTGCCACCCTCGGGAACGTCCCAGTAGAGGCCGTCGTGCAGCCCCGGCTTGCTGATGAAGTGCTGGGCGTAGACCGCGATCGCGTCGGTCGCAGTGTCGCGCGCCTCGGTGAAGTACTCCCACTGCGCGACGACGTAGGCGCGGCAGGTCATGATCGCCGACAGCTCGTTGCGGCCGACCCTCCGGTTGAGGATCTCGTCGAGTCCCGCCTCGGTGTCGAAGCGCCACTTCTTGCCCGCCTTGACGATCGGGATCGGCGACGGCCAGCGCTCCTCGCCCACCAGCAGCGTGTACTTGGCGTCGTCGACCTTCTCGACCGTCGCGGCCTTGGCGAGACGCTCGGAGAACGCCTTGAGCGCGTTGGCGTCCTCGACCGGGTCGCCGGAGAGGAGCTTCTCGCGGTCGGGGCCGAAGATCGCCGCCAGCGCCTTCTGGTCCGCGGCCGCCGTCGCCTTGACCAGCGCCTGGACCGCCGCGTCCGGGGTCGCGAACGTCGCCTGCTTGGGCGGCTTCGCCGCCGCCACGGCGGGCGCGAGCGCGAGGCCGCACCCGGCGACCACGGCGATCGCCGCCGCGGCGCGTGCCCCGGCGAGGATCGGCGAGCGGCTCGCGGAGCGACCGACCAAAACTGAGAACGGGCGCCTCATGGGTGCCTCCTCTCGTCACGCTTGACCTGCGGGTGCGGCGGCGGAGGCGGCGGGGGCGGCGGCACCTTCGCGCGGCTGACCTGCCCGCGCGTGCTCACCTGGTGCGTGTCGAACCCGCTGTGGACCGGGGTGAATGCCGGCACGTCCGGCACCTTGACGACGTTCGGCGGCTTCGGCGCATGGCCGCGGAACTCGTTGAGCCGCGGGTCGTTGACGTTGACGTTGCGGACGATGATCTTGTTGTTGAACTGCGGCGGCACGGGCGGCGGCGGCGGCACCTTCACGCTGCGGGAATGGACGTTGTCGAAGTTGGTCCGCCGGTGGACCTGGTCGTAGCGGTCGAGCTCGCGGTAGTCGACCGGCCGGCGGACCACGTTCCGGTTCACCCGGATGTCGCGATAGTTGTTGTTCACGTACACGTTCGTCACGTGGACGTAGGGCCGGCTGCGCTCCATCCAGCCGCGGCCGCGGTCCCAGCCGTGATAGAACATGTGGCGCTGGTGCCAGTCGAAGTCGAGGTTGAGCCACGCGCCGATGACGAACCGGGTGGCGAAGAACAGCGGCGCGCGGGCGAAGAAGACGAGGCCGGGGTCGTAGGTCGGCACGTAGATGTACTGCGGCTGCGCCGGCCAGATCTCGATCCCGTCGCCGGAGTTGACCACCTCCATCTCCGGCGAGCTGACGAGGTTGCCGGCCTGCTCCGCCTGGGCGCGGAGGCGCTGCACCGAGGCCATCACGTCGGCCGACTGATTGACGTAGGCCTGGCCGAGCGTCGTGGTCCAGTCGAGCTTGTCGGCCATCATCTCGAGGACTTCCGGGTAGTGGGCGACCGCCTTCACGCTCACGTCCCATGGCTGGCCGTCAACGTCATCGGCGTTCCCGTCGGCGCGGACGAAGCGCGCCGCCTCGTCGACCTGCCCGGGGAACGTCGCGGCGACCAGCACCTGGGCGAGGAGCGGGTCGGGGTAAAGCGCGATCGGCGCAAGCAGGTTGTCGAGCTGGTCCGGCGCGAGCAGCTCGCCGTCCGGTTCGTCCTGCGCCAGCGCCGGCGCGGCGAGGAGTGCGACGGCGAGAAGCAGCGTCAAACCGAGGGTCGTGCGCATGACGGGCATCTCCTTCCCTTGTACCGCCCATCGTATCGCAACGGCGCGGTTGCGGGGCGCAATTCCACCGCGCCCGTGCTGCCCGTTCTACGGTCGCTCAGCGCCGGACGTTGATCGTGGTCGGGTCGTTGGTGGTCTGGTCGATGAGCGAGGCGACCGCCGTCACGCCCGACCCCGAGGTCACCGTCACCTTGGCG
>DATIYW010000020.1:0-10505 GCA_035517415.1 Thermoanaerobaculaceae bacterium | reverse complement strand
AGCGGCCGGATGTAGTTGGGCGCCGAGGTCCACGACACGCCGATCTTCAGGCCGCGGGTGTTGGCGCCGAACTTCTCGCGGATCGTCAGGTAGTCGGCGAGGATCTGGCACGGGTGGTAGACGTCGCACTGCATGTTGATCACCGGCACCGAAGCCCAGCGCGCCACGTCGCGCAGGTAGGGGTTGCCCTCGCGGAACGCGCAGTGGCGGATCGCGATCCCGTCGCCGTAGCGCGAGAGCACCGACGCGGTGTCCTTGGCGTTCTCCCCGTGCGAGATCTGCATCTTGTCCGGCGAGAGGAAGATGCCGTGCCCGCCCAGCTGCGTGATGCCGGTCTCGAACGAGTTGCGCGTGCGGGTCGACGAGTCGAAGAAGATCATGTACAGCGTCTTGTCCTCGAGCAGCCGCATCCGCCGGCCGGCCGCCTTCGCGACCTTGAGCTCGCGCGCGAGCTCGAACACCGATTCCAGTTCGTCGGTGGTCCACTCCTGCGTCGTGATGAAGTGCTTGCCGCGTAGCCGAGTCTGCATTCCAACCCTCCGCTTCCGTCCCCCAGGGGAGGGGCTTGCCCCCTCCCGCCGAATCGTGCGTCCTGCCGCGCCGGGCGGGGACCAGCCCCGCCCCTACGTCGCGTCCGCGAGGCGTTCCGGGATCAACGAGTAGACCGCCGCGGCCTTGACCAGGTCGTCGACCGCGACCCACTCGCCGGTGGTGTGCGCCAGCTCCTCGCGCCCCGGCGCGAACCCGACGGTCGGGATGCCGAGCCGGCCCATCGTCGCCACGCCGTTGGTCGAGAACACCCAGCGCGAGATCGCCGGCCGCCGTCCGAGCACCGCCGCGGCGGCGGCCGCCACGCCCTGCACGAGCGGGTGCGCCTCGGGCACGACCCAGGTCGGGAACACCTGCTCCTGGCTCGCCGCCGCGCCGGTCCACGCCGTGCCCTCCCACTTCAGCACGCGCACCTCGGCGTCGCCGATGTGCCTCAGCGAGCGGATCTCCTCGAGCGCGCGCTCCGGCGTCTCGCCGGCGGTGAGGCGGCGATCGAGCACGATCCGCGCGCGGTCCGGCACGGCGTTGAACGACGGCGAGGTGCAGTCGACCCACGAAACCGTCACCGTGCCCTTGCCGAGGAACGCGTCGTGCGGCAGCCGCGCGTTGAGCGCCTCGACCTCGGCGACGATCGGCGCCAGCTTGTAGACCGCGTTGACGCCGCGCTCGCAGTGCGCTCCGTGGGCCGAGACGCCGTGCGTCACCACCTCGATGCCCATGCGGCCGCGGTGGCCGCGATAGACGTCGAGGTCGGTCGGCTCGCCGAGCACGACGAGGTCCGGTCGCACGCCCTCGCGCTCGATCAGGTGCATGAGCGGGTAGCCGTCGCAGTCCTCCTCGAGCGCCGAGGCGACGAGCACGAGGCTGACGCCCGTCGGCAGGCCGCGCTCGGCGGCGAGCTTCGCTCCGTACGCCATGCAGGCGATCCCGGGCAGCTCGTCGACCGCGCCGCGGCCCCACACCTTGCCGTCCTCGAGCTTTCCCACGAACGGGTCGAACCCCCAGGCGCCGCGGTCGCCGACGCCGACGCAGTCGACGTGGCCGTCGAGCATGAGGACCAGCGGCCCGCTCCCGACCCGCGCCACCACGCTGCCGAGCGCGTCGAAGCGGACGTCGTCGAAGCCGAGCCGCTCGTACTCGGCCTTGACCCGCTCGCACCGCGCCTTCTCCTTGCCGCTCTCGGCCGGGATCGCGATCATCTCGCGCAGGAACCGCACGATCTCGCCCTCGTACCTCCCCGCGGCCGCGAGCGCCTCTGCCCCAGCGTTCATGCCCTCGCCCCTTCCCTGACCCCTGACCCCTGTCCCCTGACCCCTGCCTCCTGGTTGAACGCCTCGATCGCGCGGTCCCACTCCGGGAGCTGCGCCTGCAGGTCGGTCCAAAAGCCGGGGTTCCACAGCGCGTCGAGCTCGGCGACGGTGCGGCCCTGCTGCTCGACCCAGGTGAAGTACTTGAGGTTGTGGATCGCCTTGCGCTCCGGGTGGGTGAGCTCGCGGAGGTGGTCGGTGGTCGCGCCGAGCAGGAAGCGCTCGAGGTCGACCTCCGCCTGGCGCGGGGCGTAGGCGCCGCGCTCCGCCTCGAGCTCGGCCAGGCGCGTGCGGTACATCGCGGCGGAGTCGGTGAAGCAGGTGAGCACGACGTCGTCGTCGCCGAGCTCGAAGTGGCGCGCCGTCTTGACCGCGGCGAGCAGGTTGGCGATCGAGGAGATGCCGAGCAGCGGCAGGCACGCGACCAGGTCGTAGGCGACGCCGCGGCCGAGCAGCGTCTCGTGCCCCGCTGGCTCGTTGAAGAGGCGGAGCAGGCGCATCGGCGCCTCGTCGTCGATCGCGGTGACGAGGTCCGTGTTGCGGACGTTGTGGATCCACGGCACGTGCTTGTCGCCGATCCCCTCGATGCGGTGCCCGCCGAACCCGCAGGCGAGCAGCGTCGGACACTGCAGCGCCTCGGCCGCGGTGATCGTGGCGCCGGGGAAGCGCTGCTTGAGGTAATCGCCGGCGGCGAGGGTGCCGGCCGAGCCGGTCGCTCCGACCCAGGCGGCGAAGCGGCGGCGCCCCCCCGCGAGCCGGCCGAACGCCTCCGCGGCGGCGGGGCCGGTCACGCCGTAGTGCCAGAGGTAGTTCCCGAACTCCTCGAACTGGTTGAAGATCACCGCGTCCGGCTGGGTCTTGCGGATCTCCCAGCAGGCGTCGAAGATCTCCTTGACGTTGGACTCGCAGCCGGGGGTGGCGACGATCTCGGCGCCGATCGAGGCGAGCCACTCGAAGCGCTCGCGGCTCATCTCGCGCGGCAGGATCGCGACCGCCTGGCAGCCCAACAGCGCCGAGTCGAACGCGCCGCCGCGGCAGTAGTTGCCGGTCGAGGGCCACACCGCTTTCTGCGTCGTCGGGTCGAACTCGCCGCCGACCAGGCGCGGCACCAGGCAACCGAACGCAGCGCCGACCTTGTGCGCGCCGGTCGGGAAGTGCCGGCCGACGAGGCCGACGATGCGCGCGTCCACGCCGGAGAGCGAGGACGGGATCTCGAGCGCGTTCACCGGTCCGAAGCCGCCGCTCGACGGGTCGTTGTGCCAGGTGATGCGGAACAGGTTGGCGGGGTCGACCGCTTGCATGTCGATTCCCGGCAGGCGGTGCGCGATCTCGGCCGGGACGGTCGCCGGGTCCCGCTGCTGCGCGATCGTCGGGATGAGAATGCCACGCTCCCGGCAGCGCGCGATGGCATGTTCCCGTTTGGCTTGTCGTGAGGGTTCGTCCACGTGATGCACTCCCGGCGGGGATTGTAGTCCACGCCGATTCGTCCGGCGCCGATCGGTGAATCGGAGTCTCAGACGCACGGCGAGCCAGGCAGCGCTGTGCTAGTCTCGTTTTCCCGGGGGGATCGATGGCCGCGCAAAGCCCCTGCTTCCTCACCGCCGCGCAGCTCCGTGCCGAAGCCGAGAGGTGCGTCTCCTGCGAGGAGAAGCCGTGCCGGACGGCCTGCCCGTCGGACTGCTCGCCCGCCGACTTCATCATGGCGGTGCGGGTCGGCGCGCCCTCGGACTTTCGCCGCGCCGCGGCGATGATCATGGCCGCCAACCCGCTCGGCGGCACCTGCGGCGTCGTGTGTCCCGACACGCATTGCGTGGCGGCGTGCGCGCGGGCGACGCTCGACCGGCCGATCGACATCCCGGCGGTGCAGGCGACGATCGTCGCGCGGGCGCGCGAGCTCGGCGTGATGCCGGCGTTCGAGCGCGCGCCGTCGTCCGGACCGCGCGTCGCGGTGGTCGGCGCGGGCCCGGCCGCCGCCGGCGCCGCCGCGGTGCTCGCCCAGGAGGGCTGCCGCGTCGAGGTGCTCGACGGCTCGGCGCCGGGCGGCATGGCGGCGCGGATCCCGCCGTTCCGCCTCGCGCGCGAGGTGCTCGACGCGGACCTCGCCTTCGTCGCCGCGCTCGGCGAGGTGAGGTTCCGCCGCGAGCGCGTCGCCGACCCGGCGGCTCTCCTCCGCGCCGGGTTCGACGCGGTGGTGGTCGCGACCGGCCTCGACCGCCCTTTGCGCCTCGGCATCCCGGGCGAGGAGGCCGCGGTGGCATGGACGGATTTCCTCGCCGACCCGGCCGCGGTCGAGGTGAGGAGCCGCTCCGTCGCGGTGATCGGCGGCGGCGCGGTCGCGGCGGACTGCGCCGAGACCGCGGTGCGCCGTGGCGCGGCGCGCGTCGAGTTGTTCGCGCTCGAGACGCTCGCCGAGATGCCGCTCACCGCGAAGGAGCGCGCGGGCCTGCTGGCGGCCGGCGTCGAGGTCAGCGGCAGGACGAGGGTGCTGTCGATCGAGCAACGCAACGAGAAGATCGCGGGGCTGACGGTGCGCCGCGTCTCTCTGCCCGAGGGCGCGGCGTTCGACCCCCGCGCGGTCGTCGATGAGCCGGGCAGCGAGCAGGTGCGGCGCGGGTTCGCGGTCGTGATCGTGGCGATCGGCGCCCGCGCGGGCCTCGAGCGCACGGCCGCCCCAGGCGTGTTCTTCGCCGGCGACCTCGTCCACGGCCCGACGACCGTGGTCGAGGCGGTTGCTTCGGGGAAGAACGCCGCGGTGGCGGCGCTCCGGTACGTCGGGTTCAGGGAACAGGGGCCACGGGCCACCGTGGGCAAGGCCGTGCCTGCGTCGGTGACCGACCCCCGGCCCCCGGGCCCTGGCCCCGTCGTTCCCAAGCCGAAGAGCACGGTGCTGCTGCGCGGGCACCGTCGCCTGCCGGTGTCGCTCGACGCCGAGTTCTTCGGCCGGCCGATCGCGTCGCCGTTCCTGCTCTCGGCCGCGCCGCCGACCGACGGCTACGAGCAGATGCGCAAGGCGTACGAGGCAGGGTGGGCGGGCGGCGTGATGAAGACGGCGTTCGACGGCGTGGCGATCCACATCCCGTCGCGCTACATGTTCGCCTTCGACGTGCGCACCTTCGGCAACTGTGACAACGTGTCCGGGCACGCGCTCGACCGCGTCTGCGGCGAGGTGGAGCGGCTGCGGCGCGAGTTCCCCGACCGACTGACGATGGCGTCGACCGGTGGCCCGGTCACCGGCGACGACGAGGCCGACCGCGCGGTCTGGCAGTCGAACACGCGCAAGCTCGAGGCCGCCGGCGCGTGCGGCGTCGAGTACTCGCTCTCCTGCCCGCAGGGCGGGGACGGTACGAGGGGCGACATCGTCTCGCAGGACGCGGAGCTGACCGCGAAGATCGTCGCATGGGTGATGGAGGCGTCCGACCCGGCGGTGCCGAAGCTGTTCAAGCTCACCGCCGCGGTGACCTCGATCTTCCCGATCATCGACGCGATCCGGCGGGCGTTCGTCCGCTTCCCGGGCAAGCCGGCGGGCGTGACGCTGGCAAACACGTTCCCGACGCTGGCGTTCCGGCCGGCCGCCAGGCGCGCGTGGGACGAGGGGATCGTGGTGGGGATGAGCGGCGCCGGCGTCACGCCGATCTCCAACTTGACGCTCGCCAACGTCTCGCGTCTCGGCGTCGTGGTGTCGGGCAACGGCGGGCCGATGGACTACCGCGCCGCGGCCGGGTTCCTCGCCCTCGGCGCGCGCACGGTGCAGTTCTGCTCGGCGGCGATGAAGTTCGGCGTCGGGGTGGTCGACGAGCTGCACTCCGGCCTCTCGCACCTGCTCGAGGCGCGCGGCCTGCGCTCGGTGGCCGAGCTGGTGGGCTGCGCTCTGCCGCACCCGATCACCGCGTTCGGCGACCTGCCGGCGGCGAAGATGGTCTCGACGGTCGAGGCGGCGCTCTGCGCCCACTGCGGCAACTGCACGCGCTGCCCCTACCTCGCGATCGCGCTCGACGCCGAGAAGGTGCCGCGCACCGACCCCGCGCGCTGCGTCGGCTGCTCGTTCTGCACCCTGATGTGCTTCACCGGCGCGCTCTCGATGCGGGAGCGCACGCCGGAGGAGGCCACGGCGCTGGTCGAGGCGTGAGCGGCGTGGCTCATGGATCGTGGGTCGTGGTTCGAGCCCGACAGGAGACCGCGTGGACAGGCTGCTGATCGAGAACGGGACCGTCGTGACGCTGGGCGAGGCGAACCGGGTGCTGCCCGGCCACGACGTGCTGTGCGAGGCCGGCGTGATCGCGCGGGTCGCGCCGCACGGCGAGATCGCGCGCGACGGTGCGCGCGCGCTCGACGCGGCGGGCAAGGTCGTGATGCCCGGCTTCATCAACGTCCACATGCACCTCTACTCGACGCTGGTGCGCGGACTGGGGAAGGCCGCGCCGTCGGCGAGCTTCCAAGAGGTGCTCGAGCACCTGTGGTGGCGGCTCGACCGGAAGCTCGAACTCGAGGACTGCCGCGTCTCCGCGCTGGTCGCGCTGCTCGACGCGGTGCGCCACGGCACCACCACGCTGATCGACCACCACGCCAGCCCCCACGCGGTCCGCGGCTCGCTCGAGGCGATCGCCGGCGCCGTGCGCCAGGTCGGCGTGCGCGCCTCGCTCTGCTACGAGGTCTCGGACCGCGACGGCGAGGCGATCGCCCGCGACGGCGTCGAGGAGAACGTCGCGTTCATCCGCCGCTGCCGCGCCGGGGGCGATCCCCGCGTTCGCGCGATGCTCGGGCTGCACGCGGCGTTCACGCTCGGCGACGCCACGCTCGCCCGCGCCGCCGAGGCCGGCAACGCGCTCGGCGCCGGCTTCCACGTCCACGTCGCCGAGGCGGCCTCCGACCAGGAGCTCAACCAGCGGCGCTTCGGCCTGCGCGTGGTCGAGCGGCTGCAGCGCTTCGGCGTGCTCGGGCCGCGCACGATCGCGGCGCACTGCGTCCACGTCGACGGGGCGGAGATGGACCTGCTCGCCGCGTCAGACACCGCCGTCGCGCACAACCCGCAGTCGAACTTGAACAACGCGGTGGGCGTGGCCGACGTGCTCGGCATGCTGCGCCGCGGGGTCGTGGTGGGCCTCGGCACCGACGCGATGACCACCGACATGCTCGAGGAGGTGCGCGCGGCGCTGTGGGTGCGCCACCTCGCCGAGCGAAACCCGTCGGCCGGATTCGTCGAGACACTCTCGCTGCTCACGCGCGGCAACGCGGCGATCGCAAACCGGCAGTGGGGCGGCATGCTCGGCGAGATCGCGCCGGGCAGGGCTGCCGACCTCGTCCTCGTCGACTACCTGCCGCCGACCCCGCTCGACGAGTCGACGTTCCTCGGCCACCTCGCGTTCGGCATCTCGCAGGCGCCGGTCGACACGACCATCGTCGCCGGGGAGGTGCTGATGGCGGGCAAGCGCCTCTGCCTCGACCTCGACGAGGCCGAGGTGGCGGCCCACGCGCGCGAGCGCGCGAAGGCGCTATGGGAGCGGTTCTGAAGACCGGGGACCGGGGTCCGGGATCCGGGGTCCGGGAAGGACAACGACCGATCCTCGTGCGCGGCGGCACCGTGTGGGGCGAAGACGGCGGCCGGCGGGCGGACGTGCGGGTGGTGGGCGGGCGGATCACGGAGATCGGCGAGCTCTCGCCGCGGCCGGGCGAGTGCGTGATCGACGCGTCGGGCCTCGACGTGCTGCCGGGCATGATCGACGTCCACGTCCACGTTGCCGACCGCATCGGGCGGTTCGAGCTCGCCGACGACTGGGCGAGCGCCGCGGAGGTCGCGCTCCGCAACGGCGTCACGACGCTCGCCGGCTTCGCGACCCAGCGCCCCGGCGAGACGCTGACGCAGGCGGTCGAGCGCTGCCTCGCCCGCGCCGCGGGGGAGAGCCGCTGCGACTTCGCGTTCCACCTCACGCCGACCGCCTGGCCGTGGGACTGGGACGAGCTCGCCGCGCTCGCCGCGCGCGGCTTCCGCACCGTCAAGCTCTACACCACCTACCGCGAGGCGGGCCTCTACAGCGACGCCGAGCGCCTCGCGGCGGTGATGCCGCGCCTCGCGGCGCTCGGCATGCGGCTGCTGCTCCACTGCGAGGACGACGCCGCGCTCGCCGCGATCGACCCCGCCTCGGTCGACCTCGCGGACCCGCGCTCGCATGCGCGGCTGCGGCCGGCGGCCGCCGAGGTGCGCGCGATCGAGACGGCGATCGGCCTCGCCGAGCGGAGCGGCTGCCCAACCCACGTCGTCCACGTCTCCACCGCCACCGGCGTCGAGGCGATCGCCGCGGCGCGGGGGCGCGGCGTACCGATCACGTGCGAGACCGCACCGCACTACCTCGCCCTCGACGAGGAGGCGCTGCGTCCGCCGGAGGGCCACCGCTATCTGTGCACGCCGCCGCTGCGCGCCGCCGCGACCCGCGACCGCCTCGCCGCGCTGGCGGCGGCCGGTGGGATCGACCTGTTTGCGACCGACCATTGCGCCTTCACCCGGCGCGACAAGGACGACTGGCACGGCGATCTCCGCGCCGTGCCGAGCGGGATTGCCGGCCTCGGTGCGCTGGTGCCGGTGATGTACGAGCTTCTCGCGACGCGGGGCGAGCGGGCGCCGGCCGAGCTCGCGCTCCGCCTCGCCGCGAACCCGGCGCGGCTGCTCGGCGCGTTTCCGCGCAAGGGCGCGATCGCGGTCGGCTCCGACGCCGACCTCGTGATCCTCGAGCGCGCCGGCCCGCCCCGGCCGATCGTCTCGACGCTCGCCGACGCCTACGAGACCTACCCGGGGCGGACAACCACGCTCGCGGTCCGTCGCGTCATCCGCCGAGGCCGCATCGTGGTGGAGGACGGCGTCACGCTCGCGTCGCCGCCGGCGGGTGCCCTCGCCGTGGCGTGAGCGCGCGGCGGCTCAGTGCGCCGTGTCCGCGGCGGGCCGCTCCACCTCGGCGAAGGTGAGGTGGCCCTCGTGGAGGGCGGCGCCGCGCAGCGCGAGCGCGAGCACCTCGTCGAGGTGCGAGACCGCGTGCACGGTCAGCCGCGCCCGCACGTCCGCCGGCAGGTCGCCGAGGTCGGCCTGGTTGGCGAGCGGCAGCAGGATCGTCGTGATCCCCGCGCGCACCGCGCCGAGCACCTTTTCCTTCACCCCGCCGATCGGCAGGACGCGGCCGGAGAGCGTGATCTCGCCGGTCATCGCGAGGTCGTGGCGCGCCGGCTGGTGCGCGAGCGCGGAGACCAGCGCCACCGACATCGTCACCCCCGCCGACGGGCCGTCCTTCGGGATCGCGCCCGCCGGGACGTGGATGTGGACGTCCTGGGCGAACTCCTGCTCGTCGATGCCGAACTCGGCGGCGTGCGCCTTGGCGTAGCTCCACGCCGCGCGCGCCGACTCCTTCATCACGTCGCCGAGCTGCCCGGTGAGGACCAATTCGCCCTTGCCCGGCATCGTGGTCGCCTCGACGAACATGATGTCGCCGCCGACCGGCGTGTAGAACATCCCGGTCGCGACGCCGATCTGGTCCGCGGCGGCGGCGCGCTCGGGGTGGACCTTGGGTCGGCCGAGCAGGCGCTCGACCTCGGCCGGGTCGATCGTCGCCCCCTCGAGCTCGGCGGCGGCGATGCGGCGCGCCACCTTGCGGGCGAGGCGGCCGATCTCGCGCTCGAGCTGGCGCACGCCCGCCTCGCGCGTGTAGCCGGTGATCGCGGCGAGCAGCGCGTCGTCGCCGATGCGCAGCTGCGCGGCGGAGAGCCCGGCCTCGCGCAGCTGGCGCGGGAGGAGGAAGCGCTTGGCGATCTCCAGCTTCTCGCGCTCGGTGTAGCCGGAGAACTCCACCACCTCCATGCGGTCGAGGAGCGGGCCGGGGATCGACTGGATGAAGTTCGCGGTGGCGATGAAGAGCACCTCGCCGAGGTCGAACGGCACGCCGAGGTAGTGGTCGGTGAACGAGTCGTTCTGCGCCGGATCGAGCACCTCGAGCAGCGCCGCCGAGGGATCGCCCTGGTAGGAGACGCCGAGCTTGTCCACCTCGTCGAGGAGGAACACCGGGTTCTTGGTCCCGGCCTGCTTCATCCCCTGGATGATGCGGCCCGGCATCGCGCCCACGTACGTGCGGCGGTGGCCGCGGATGTCGGCCTCGTCGCGCGCGCCGCCGAGCGAGATGCGCACGTATTCGCGCCCCATCGCGCGGGCGATCGACTGCGCCACCGAGGTCTTCCCCACTCCCGGCGGGCCGACGAACAGGAGGATCGGCGCGTGCCCGGCGGCGTCGTCCCGCTTCGCCGCGCCGGCGCGCTCGGGCTTCGTCACGCTGCCGTCCTTCCCGCCCGGCGACCCTCCCTCGACCTCCGCGGTGGGCACCGCGCCAGACCGCTCGCCGCTCGCGGCGCCTTTGGTGCGCAACTGCCTCACTGCGAGGAACTCGAGGACGCGGTCCTTCACCTCGCCGAGACCGAAGTGGTCGTGCTCGAGGATCTCCGCGGCCGCAGCGAGGTCGAGGTGCTCCTCGCTCCGCTTGCCCCACGGCAGCTCCGCGATCGTCTCGAGGTACGTCCGGATCACCTGCGACTCCGTGGTCTCGCGCCCGGTCCGGGTCAGCCGGCCCCACTCGCGCTCCACTTCGCGGCGCGTCTCCTCGGACAGCGGCAGCGCATCGA
>DATIYW010000019.1:0-16356 GCA_035517415.1 Thermoanaerobaculaceae bacterium | reverse complement strand
CCCGAGCGCGCGGACCCGCGCCAGCAGCTCCCAGCCCCGGTTCTTCTCCGGATCGCCGATCCAGGTGCCGAACGTCGCCCCGATCCACGAGCCCGGGTGCAGCCGGTCGAGGCCCGCCGGCGTCTCCTCCGCCAGGCGCTCCGAGAGCGTGACGAGGCGCAGCCGGCCGTCGCGCTCGAACTCGCGCGCCACGGTGGTGAGGAACCGCGCGCCGCCGTCGGGATAGGCGGTCCAGGGGTTCTCGCCGTCCATCGCCAGGACGATCCCGGCGTCGTCGGCGAGCCGCGCCGCGGTCCGTCGCAGGCGGGCGGCGAACGCCGCCGCCGCGGCCGCCTCGTCGACCTCGCGGGCGGCCTGGAACGCGATCACGTCGGAGAGGTCGCGGTTGCGGAAGAACAGCGCGGGACCGCCGGCGGCGAGCCGCCACGGCCGGCCCAGCTCCGCGGCGACGCCGGTCTCGCCGGTGACGGTGCGGCCGAGCGAGGCGGCGAGGATCCCCTCGTCGGCGACCAGCCAGCGCACGCCGTGGGCGCGGTAGACCGCCAGGGTGGCCTCCGAGACCGAGCCCTCGGGCGGCCAGCAGCCCGCCGGCGCGAAGCCGCGCCGGCGCATCGCCTCGAGGCCGAGCGCGAGCTGGCGGTCGGCGTCCGCGGGCGCCGCGAAGGCCGGGACGGCCGGCGCCGGATGCGGCGCCCACGACTCGCCGACGATCTCCGTGTCGATGAGCAGCGGCATGATCGGGTGGGCGAACGGCGAGGTCGCGACCTCGATCCCGCGCTGGCCGGCGAGGCGGCGGTAGGCGTCGAGCAGCCGGCCCGGGCAGGCGGCGAGCCAGCCCACCGCCGCATCCCGCGCCGCGTCGCCGTAGCCCGATCCCTGCCCGCCAAGCCGGGCGATCTCCCGCTCCCAGGCGAAGTTCGGCGCCGCGTAGGCGAGCACGAGGAGCACCTGCACGTCGGTGAGCTCATGCGGCGTGAAGCGGCGCGGCGCTTCGCCTGGCGGGGTCTCGGCGGCGCGGGCGGCCAGCTCGACCAGGCGAGGCCAGCGCCGGAGCTGGTTCGGGTGGAGGAGGAACGCCCACCGCAGCAGCTCCGCCCGGCCGGCCGGGTCGAGCTCGCGCGCCGGCGTGCGCAGGGCGTCGAGAAGCGGGTCGCGGGCGACGCCGTCGCGGTACGCCTCGAGCTGCTCGAGCAACACCGGCGTGAGGTTGAGCACCTGCCCCGGCAGGCCGGTCGCCTCGAGCGCGCGGGCGAGCGTGAGGTACTCGCCGGCGGCGTGCAGCAGCACCCACGGCGCGTGCACGCGGCGGTCGAGCGTGCGGTACTGCGGCTGGTGCAGGTGCCACAGGAACGTCAGCTTCGCCATCGAGGGGTCAGGTGCTGCGGATCAGCCGCTGGACCTCGTCGCGGTGCTTGCCGAGCAGCTTCCGCGCCGCGTCCGGGCTCTCCGACTCGGCGTGGATGTGGAGCGTCGGCGCGACGCGGTCGGGGCGGAGCAGCACCCACCCGCCGTCGAGCGCCACCTTGATCCCCTCGAGGTAGGAGACCTCGCGCCCCTGGACGCGCTCGGAGAAGCGCCGCATCACCTCGCCCTTGCGCTCGATCGGGCAGGGCACGGTGGCGCGCGCCACCGGCACCGTCGGGGCGAGCTTGGCGACCTCGGCGAGCGGGCGGCCCGAGCGCGCCAGCAGCTCGAGCAGCTTGCCGAACGCGAACAGCCCGTCGGGGGCGTGGTGGAGGCTCGGGAAGATGAAGTCGCCCTCGCCGGCGGAGGCGAAGATCACGTCGCGCAGGCGCGACGCCTCGGTCAGCGCGCGGGGGGCGGAGAGCGTCTCGCGGACACGGTGGCCGGCGTCGGCGAGCGCCTGGCCGAACGTGCTCGGCGAGTAGGCGGGGAGCACGACCTCACCCGGAGGCAGGCCGGCGGCGATCACCGCCGCGGTCATCAGCGCGGCGAGATCGAACTCGGCCCAGACGTGCTGCGTCGGGTCGGCGACCACCATCCGCTCGCAGCTCGGGAAGAGCCACACGCCGAGGTCGGCCTCGAGCGAGGCGACGATCGTCGCCAGGCGGCGGTGGGCGAGCGCGATCTCGCTCGCCAGCAGCGCCTCGTGCACTCCCTCGGTGTGGGCGTTGAGCGTGACCACGTCGCAGCCGAGCGCGGCGAGCAGGCGCGGCAGCACGACCACGGCGGCGGAGTGCGCATAGTCGACGACGAGGCGGAAGCGCCGGCCGCGGATCTGCTCGACCGCGAGCGCCTTGAGGAACGACTCGGCGTAGAAGTCGACCAGCCGCGGGTGCTCGAAGATGACGCCGATCTCCTGGTGCTGGGCGCGGCGGAACTCCTCGCGCAGGAAGATGCGCTCGACCGACTTCGCGAACGAGGTGGAGATGTCGAGGCCGTGCTCGTCGAAGAAGCGGATCGAGGTCATCCCGCGCACCAGCTGGACCTGCTGGAACGAGACGCCGCCGACCTCGCCGAACCCCTCGAGCTTGTGGCGCATCAGCGGCACCGGGAGCATGCCGAGGTCGACGACGTTGACGCCGGTCGAGCTGATGCCGCCGACGAACGCGCGGCGCAGCATGCGCGAGGCGGGGTGGTCGTCGCGCGCGGTGAGAATCGTGCTCGCCGGCGGCAGCAGCGAGCCGTAGGCGGCGCCGAGCCGCGCCGCGACCTCCGGCGTCAGCTCGAGGTTGGTGAGGCCGGTGACCGCGCCCTCCTCGAACGCGGAGGTGCGCCAGCGCTCGGCGTAGACCAGGTTGGAGTGGACGACGGCGTGGTCCTCGACCACCTTGGCGGGCCAGATCTTCACCGCCTCCTTGACCCGCACCTCCTGGCCGAGCACGGTGTCGTCGGCGACCACCGCGCCCTTCTCGACCACCGTCCCGGCGCCGACCTGGACGCGGGCGCCGAGGACCGCCTCCTCGACGCGCGTCGCCTCGCCGAGGTGCGCCTCGTCCCAGACCACGGTGCGGCGCAGCTCCGAGCGCTCCTCGACCACCACGCCACCGCCGAGCACGACGTCCTCGAGGCGGACCCCGGCGGCGACCCGGCAGCCCGGGCCCACGACCACCGTGCCGCGCACCTCGACGCTCGGGTCGATCTCCGCCGCGCCCTCGATCCACAGCGGCTTGCCGGCGATCTGCGAGAGCTGGCCGGGCGGCATCAGGCGCAGCGCACCGGAGAAGTAGTCCTGGTGGGCGGCGAGGTACGACTCGGGGTCGCCGATGTCGCGCCAGTAGCCGCGCAGCACGTGCCCATGGAGCGGAGCGCCGGCGGCAAGCAGGCGCGGGAAGAGGTCGCGCGAGAAGTCGAACGGCTCGCCGCGCGGGACGCCCTCGAGCGCCTCCGCGGAGAGCACGTAGACGCCGGTGTTGACGGTGTCGGAGAACACCTCGCCCCAGGTCGGCTTCTCGAGGAAGCGCCGCACCCGCCCCTCGCCGTCGATGATGACGATGCCGAACTGGAGTGGGTTGGGGACGCGGGTGAGGCCGAGCGTGGCGATCGCCTTGTGCTCGCGGTGCGCGGCGATCACCGCCTTGAGGTCGAAGTCGCAGATCACGTCACCGGATAGCACGAGGTACTCGTCGCCGTGGGCGATGTCGGCGCCGTGGGCGACCGCGCCGGCGGTGCCGTAGTCCTGGTCGGCGTTGAAGTAGTGCAGGCGCATGCCGAGCCGCGAGCCGTCGCCGAAGGCGCCGCGGATCTTCTCCGGGTCGTAGTAGGTGAGCAGCACCGCCTCGTCCACGCCGAAGGAGGCGAGGTGGGTGAGCACGCGCTCGAGGATCGGGCGGTTGACGACCGGCAGCATCGGCTTCGGCCGGTTCGCCGAGAGCGGCCGGATGCGGGTGCCGAACCCCCCCGCCATCACCACCGAGATCACTTGGCGCTCCCGACACAGCGCTGCACGGCGCGGCGCAGCTCCGACAGGTCCGACGACTTGACCACGTAGGCGTCGGCGAGCCAGGAGGAGAAGTCGTCCTGGTAGCGCGCGAACGCGGTCGAGAGCACGACCGGGAGCGGCTTCGGCGAGGCCTTGATCTCGCGCAGCAGCGCCAGTCCCGAGGTCTCGCCGAGGCGGATGTCGAGGACCACGACGTCGATCTCCGCCGCGGCGAGCCGGTCGCGGGCGGCGTCGATGCTGGCCGCGGTCTCGACGGCGAAGCCCTCGCGCCCGAACGCGGCGCGGTAGAGCTCGAGGAACCCTTCCTCGTCGTCGACGAACAGGAGACTTGGCCGCTTCACGACCACCTCCGCAGCATCACGGTAAACCGCACCCAGCCCGGCTCCCTTTCATCGTACTCCACGCGGCCGCCCATCGCCTCGGCGAGCGTGCGCACCGAGGCGAGGCCGATGCCGGTCCCGCCGCGCCGGGTGCTGATCCCGCCCGCGAACGGGTCCGCCCGCAGCGCGGCCGGCAGCGCCGGCCCGTTGTCGGCGACCTCGATCCGCACCCAGGCGGGCTCCTCCTTGACCGCCACCTGGAGGTCGCCACCCGCCGGACCGAGCGCCTCGAGCGCGTTGGAGAGCAGGTTCTCGAGGCAGCGCTCGAGCGAAGAGCTCGCCGCCGCCGCGACCACCGGGCGCGACGGGTGGTAGCAGAGCGTCCGCACGCCGCGGCTCGCCGCCAGCGGCCGGAACGAGTCGACGACGCGCTCCGCCAGCTCGCCGACCTCGACCGGCGCGAGCGAGACGTGGTCGGCCTGGCTCGCCAGCCGGTCGACGAGCTCGGCGACGCGCTGCTCGGCGCGCTGGATCGAGTGCGCGGCCAGGGCGAGCTGGCGGGTCGCGGTCTCGCGGTCCTCGGGCGGCGCGCTGAGCAGCTCCCGGGCGAGGCCGCCGGCGAGCGCGAGCGGGTTCTTGAGGTCGTGGGCGAGGGCGCGGGCGGTCTCGAGCAGGGTGGTGGCGTGCTCGGCGGTCATGCGGCGACGCTTCTCCTCCTGCAGCCGGCGCAGCAGCTGGGCGCGCTCCATCGCCGCGCGGAGGTAGTGCGCGAGCGTCTCGGCGGCCTCGAGCGTGCCGTTGTAGATCGGCGCGTGGGTGACGAAGTTGTCGGCCAGCACCACGCCCCACGGCATCTCCGCCGACATCAGCGGGACCACCACCAGCTCGCGCGAGTCGAGCCTGGCGGCCCAGTGCCGGACGCACGGGTTGGGGTGGTTGGGGCGGCCGATGAACGCCCGCCGCCACGACGAGCAGCTCTTCACCAGCGGGTGCGAGAGGGCGGCGAGGAGGTGCGCGTGGCGCTCCCGCTCCGCCTCGACGGTGGTCGGGTCGGGTTGGGTGAGATGCTCGAGCGGGCGGACGTCGCGCAGCTTCAGCTCCGCCCACAGCTCGCGCGCCTCCTCGCGGGTGCGCGGGCCGACCCCGAACCAGCCGCGCAGCTGGTCGCCCTCGGTGAGGAGGAGGAACGCGCGGTTGAGACCGAGCCCCTCGCCGGCGGTGAAGGCGACCAGCACCGTCCAGGCCGCGACCTCAGGCTCGACCACGGTCTCGAGGCCGACGCTGACGCGCCGAAGCAAGGCGAGGACGCGGCGCGGGCGGTTGGTCCGCAGGGCGGGGCCGCGGTCGCGGAGGTGGCGGGCCGCGCCGGGCCGGCGCAGCGCACGGACCGCGCGAGCAGAGAGATGCCGAGTGGTCACGCGCCGTCCCGCGGCCCGGGCGATGGGGCCGGCTCGGGAGCTGCCGGCGAGGATCTTCGCGCGTCCATGTCGTGATCCGGCGGGGGGATGCGGCCGCCCGACCAGTCTACACGGGTGCTCCGGCGGGCGCGCCTCGCCGCGCCGCGCCGAGTGGTCTCTTGGCGGTCAGAGGGGCGGGGCATCGAGGCTCAGCTCCCTCCACCCGGCCTCGTCGAAGAAGCCGTGGGCGCGCTCGATCTTGGCGTAGAGCCGCGGCTGCGACGCCACGAGCGCGAGCGGGACACGGAGCTCACCGCGGCCGCCGCGCCCGGCGAAGCGCGCCTCGCCGGCGGGGCCTCCGGTCCGCAGGTCGACCAGCGGCGCGGCGCCCGGACTCGCCGGCAGCGGGGCGGCGAGCCGGATCCCGGCCGCCGCCGGCGAACCGCCGACCAGGCAGAGCGTGCGGCCGCCGAAGGCGCGGAGGTGGCTGGCGGACTCGATCTCGAACACCGCCGACTCCGCCTCGAGGCGGGCGCCGCGAACCGGGTGGCGGGCGATGCCGAACGGCGACTCGGCGATGAAGTAGCGCTCCTCCGCCTCGGCGAAGCTGGGCAGCCACGAGCCGCGCAGGCGCAGCTGCGAGCGGTGGCAGAGGATGGCGTCGAGCTTGCGCCGGCGCTGCTCCGCGGTCAGCGGCAGCACCGCGGTCGCCTCGTGGCGGGCGCGCAGGAGCGGGTTGTGGACGAGGAAGCGGGCGTGGTGGCGGACGCTCACCTCCGGCGCGAGCGCGGCGAGCGCGAGGGCGAGCATGACGCCGAGCGCGGAGTGGTCGGGGTGGAGGTCGAGCAGCGACGGCCCGACCGCGACGGTCGGCCGCCACTGCCGGATCTCGGCGACGAGCTTGCCGAGCGCCACGTCGTTGCCGTGCAGCAGCAGGTCGGTGGTGCTCTGGTCCGGGTAGCCGAGGAACCGGCAGGCCCCGTCGGGCACCCCCAGCCGCGCCACCGCGGCGCGGACCTCCTCGCGGCGGAGCGCAGCGAAGCGGGCGCGGTCGGCCGGCCCGATCCGCCAGCGCAGCTCGGTGGCGCGCTGCGCCCAGGGGTTGTTGTCGCCGTTCGTGAAGAAAAGCACGAGCAGGCCGGCGCCGGCGGCGAGGGCGTGCTGGAGAATGCCGCCGGTCGCGGCGCTCTCGTCGTCGGGGTGGGGCGCGAGGACGAGGACGCGATCCGACGGCCCGAGCGCGAGCGTGCGGATCATGACGCCCAGGCTCGCGCCGGGGGCCGGCCCGGCGGCGGCGAGCCGGTTGCCGGACGCATTCGCTCCGCCGCGAGGGTTCCCCGGGAGTGTCGCACGCGCTCGAGAGTCTATCAGTTCGGCCGCGATGCCGGAGCGTCGACGCGCGCCGCCGCCGCGCACGCGGGCCGCGATCCGGCGCGCCTGGGGATGGCATAATCTCAACGCGACGAAGGAGGCGGCATGCGTGGACGCCGACTCGGGCAGTGGCTGGTCGGGGGCCTGCTGGCGCTGGCGGTGGCCGCCTGCGCGGCGTTGGCCGCCGGCTACGCCCTGGCGCGCCGTTCGCTGTGGCGGCCGGACGGGGGGCCGATCCGGCTCGCGGGCCTGCGCGAGCCCGCGGCGGTCGCGCTCGACCGCTTCGGCGTGCCGCACGTGCATGCGCACTCGGCCGCGGACGCCGTTCTCGTCGAGGGCTACCTCCACGCCCGCGACCGCTTCTTCCAGATGGAGGTCGCGCGGCGGGCGGTGGCGGGCAGGCTCGCGGAGCTGTTCGGCCGGCGCGCGCTGCCGCTCGACCGCGAGATGCGGCGCCTGGGGATGGGCCGCGTCGCGGCGCGCCAGGCGGCCGAGCTCGACTCCGAGTCGCGCTCGTTGCTGGCGAGCTACGCCGCGGGCGTCAACGCGGCACTCGCGGAGCGCGGCGCGAGCGGCCTCGCCCCCGAGTTCCTCGTCGTCGGCGGCGACGCCGGGAGCTGGCGGGAGGAGGACACGGTCGGCGTCGGCCTCGGCCTCTGCTTCTCGCTCACCGGCGCCGCCGGGGACGAGGCGCGGCGCGCGGACCAGCTCCAGCGCCTCGGGCGCCAGCGTGCGACGAACCTCTGGGGCTGGAGCGCCGAGCAGGCGCGCGACTGGATCCCGCCGAACTGGTCGGGCGTCGCGGCCGCGCCCGGCGGCGGGCTGCTGTCGCGGACGATGTCGGCGCTCGGCTCGAACAACTGGGCGATCGCGCCGGGCCGCACCCGGAGCGGCGCGGCGACGCTCGCCAACGACCCCCACGTCGGCGTCGCGAACCCCGCCACCTGGTACGAGATCGCACTCGACGCGCCCGGCCTCCACGCCGCCGGGGCGTCGCTCCCGGGCGCGCCCGGGGTGCTGATCGGCCACGACGCCGACGTCGCCTGGGGCTTCACCATGGTGATGCTCGACGACCAGGACCTGTTCCGCCTGCAGCTCGACCCGAGCGGCGGCAAGGAGCGGGTGGGCGAGGGCTACCGCGCCCTCGACGTGCGCGAGGAGACGATCCGCGTCCGCGGCGGCGGCGCCGAGAAGCTCGTCGTCAAGGTCTCCCGCCACGGACCGGTGGTGCGCGAGGACGGCGGCGACGTCGAGGCGTTGGCGTGGACGGCGCTGGTCGGGCGGTCGGTGCTGCCGGCCTTCCTCCGCCTCGACCGCTCGACTTCGGTCGGCGAGGCGGCGGCGGCGTTCGCGGACGCGGACGCGCCGGCGATGAACCTCGTCGCCGCGGACCGCGCCGGCCACATCCGCTGGCAGGTGGTGGGCCGGGTCCCGGTGCGCGGGCGCGGCGCGGGGCGGCTGCCGGCTCCCGGCTGGGACGAGGCGTGGGACTGGCGCGGCCTCGCGCCCTACGCCGCCAACCCGACCGTGACCGACCCGCCGCAGGGGTTCCTCGCCACCGCCAACCACGACCCGTTCGCGGAGGGCGACACCTCGTCGGCGCCGTTCCCGGGCGAGTTCGCGCCGCCCTGGCGGGTGCGGGCGATCCGCCACGCGCTGGCGTCGCGCTCGGACTGGGGTGTTGCGAGCTGCGAAGCACTGCAGATGGACGGCGCCAACGGGCAGGCGCAGGCGATCCTCGAGCGCCTCCGCCCGCTGCTCGCCCGCATCGGCACCCCCGCCGCGCGGCGCCTGCTCGACTGGGACGGCCGGATGAACCTCGAGAGCAAGGGCGCGCTGCTGTGGGCCGAGTTCCTCCGCGAGCTGACGCGCCGGATCGGCGGCGACGAGGCGCGCGAGACCGGCCTGCGCCGCACGCCGATCGGCGGGGAGGAGGTGATCCGCCTGCTCGACGGCGGGATCGACGCGCTGTGGTGGGACGACGTCAGCACCCAGGCGCGAGAGACCCGCGACAAGATCGTCGCCGCCGCGCTCGAGGCCGCGGCGCGGCGCGCCGGCGAGGACACCTGGGGGAGCCGGCACGCGGTGCTGTTCGCGCACCCGTTCAGCGGGATCCCGCTGCTCGGCGCGTTGTTCGACCGCGGCCCGTTCCCGGTCGCCGGGGCGTCCACCTGCATCGACGCGACCGCCTACCGGGCGCAGGCCGACGACTTCGCCGTCATCGCGCTGCCCTCCATGCGGTTCGTGGCGGACCTCGCGGACTGGGACCGCGCCGAGTTCGTGCTGCCGCTCGGCCAGTCGGGCCACTTCCTCTCGCCCCACGCGGCCGACCAGACGCTCTACTGGCGCGTCGGGCGGGCGCACCCGATGCCGTGGAGCGAGGCGGCGGTCCGCCGCGCCACGGTCACCTCGTTCGACGTGCTCCCAGCGGCGCCGCTCCGCGCCGCGCAGCGGGTGGAGTAGGCTTCCGGCCCGAGGAGGGAGGGCTCGATGGGACGGACGGCGATGCGCGCGATGGCGGCAGTTCTCGCGTTGTCGGCCGCGGCGGGAGCAATGGCCGCGGCGGAGCGGCCCGCGCCGCCCTCGCCGCGCGAGGTGCTCGGCTTCGAGGTCGGCCAGGACCGGGTGCTGGCGAGCTACGCGGAGGGCGAGCGCTACCTCCGCGTCCTCGCCGACCGGAGCGACCGCGTCAGGCTCCTCCCGATCGGCACCACGGTCGAGGGCCGCACCATGCTGGTCGCCGTCGTCTCCAGCGCGGAGAACCTCGCCCGCCTCGACGAGCTCCGCGCCGGCTGGACGCGCATCGCCGATCCGCGCGGGCTCGAGGCCGCGGCGCTGGCACGCCTGGTCTCGACGCTGCCGAGCTGCGCGCTGATCACCGCCAGCATCCACGCGACCGAGGTGTCCGGCGCCCAGGCGGCGCTGCTCTTCGTCCACCGGCTGGCGGCGGCGCCGGCGGGCAGCGCCGAGGCGGCGTGGCTCGATCGCACGGTGGTGCTGGTGGTCCCGTCGATGAGCCCGGACGGGCAGGACGCGGTCGTCGCGTGGTACCGCCGCTGGCTCGGCACGCCGTACGAGGGATCGAACCCGCCGTTCCTCTACCACCGCTACGCCGGCCACGACAACAACCGCGACTTCGTCTACCTCACCCAGCCGGAGAGCCGCGCGCTGAACCGGCTCGCCTACCGCGACTGGCACCCGCAGCTCTTCCTCGACCTCCACCAGATGGGCACCTCCGGACCGCGCCAGTTCGTGCCGCCGTTCGCCGACCCGCTCGCACCGAACGTCAACCCGCTGGTGTGGCGGGTCACCTCGCACCTCGGCACGCTGATGGCGCTGCGCCTCGAGGAGCAGGGCCGCGCCGGCGTCGTCTCGGCGTGGACGTTCGACGGCAACTGGATGGGCGGGACCCGCAACACCGGCTGGTGGAAGAACGTCTTCGGGGTGCTCACCGAGACCGCTTCCGCCGCGCTCGCCACCCCGGTCGAGGTCGACGCCAACGAGCTGCGCGGCGGCGGCAAGGGGTTGGTCGACTACCGGGCGCAGGTGAGCTTCCCGAACCCGTGGCGCGGCGGCCGCTGGGGACTGGCCGACGCGGTCGGCTACCAGCTCGGCGTGATGGGGGCGTTCGTCGAGTTCGCCGCCGTCGAGCGCGAGTCGCTGCTGCGCGACGTCGCGGCGATGGCGGCCCACGCGGTCGCGCAGGGCGAGGCCATGGCGCCGAGGGCCTATCTGGTCCCGCCGGGCGGCGCGGACCCCGGCCGGCGGCGCCGCCTCGTCGAACTCCTGACCGAGGCCGGCGTCGCCGGCTTCGAGGCGCCCGACGGGGTCGCGACCGACGGCGTGGCGTACCCGGCGGGGACGGCGGTGTTCCCGGCGGCGCAACCGCTCCGCCAGTACCTCGTCGAGGTGATGGAGCGCCAGTGCTACCCGGAGATCGAGCCGGCGCCGGACGCCGAGATCCTGCTGCCCTACGACGTCACCGCCTGGACGATCCCGCTCGCGCTCGGCGTGCCCGCCGTCCGGGTCGAGCGCGAGATGAGCGGGCGTCTTGTGCCGCTCGATCCCGCGGCGCCGCCAAGCGCCGCGCAGCCGTCCGGCCGGGGCGGCGTCATGGTCGTGCGCGCCGACCAACTCGGCGCGTTCGCGGTGGCGAACCGCGGCCTGGCTGCGGGCGCCGCCGTGGGGCGGACCACGGCCGCGGCGCGGGTCGGCCGCGTCTCGTTCCCGGCGGGCTCGTTCGTGGTCAAGCTCGCCGCGCCGGCGGCGAGTGAGAAGCTGCTCGCCGGCGTAGACGTCGAGGCCGCGCTCGCCGGGGATCCGCCGGCCGAGGTGCGGCCGTTGCGCCGCGTCGCGGTCGGCGTTTACCACCCCAACCTCGGCCTCGAGGACGCGGGCTGGCTCCGCTTCGTGCTCGAGCGTGCGGAGTTCGCGGTCGAGGTGGTGGACAGCGCGGCGGTCGCGTCGGGCTCGTTCGCCGGCCGCGACGGCGTGCTGGTGTTCCCCCCGCTCGACGCGAAGACGATCGTCGAGGGCCCGCAGCAGCGCGGACCGGCGCCGTTGCCGCCCGAGTTCCGCCGCGGCATCGGCAAGGACGGGATCGAGGCGGTCAAGCGGTTCTTCGCCGCCGGCGGGACCGTGATCGGGTTCGCCGGCTCCGCGGACTGGCTCGCCGACGCGCTCGAGCTTCCGGTCTCCGATCCCCTGCACGGCGCCAAGCGGGAGGAGTTCTACTGCCCCGGCGCGATGCTCGCCCTCGACGTCGACCCGGCCTCGCCGATCGGCTGGGGCGTCGCGCCGCGCCTGGCGGTGATGATGGACGCCGACGCCGCGTTCACGACCCGGCCGGTGATCGGCGAGTGGCGGCGCGAGGTCGTGGCGCGCTTCCCCGACGAGGAGCTGCTGCTCTCGGGCTGGCTGCGCGGCGAGACCAGGCTGCGCCGGCACGCCGCCGTGGTCGAGGTCCGCAAGGGTCCAGGCCGCGCGGTGCTGTTCGCGTTCGCGCCCTACTTCCGCGGCCAGACCGAGGCGGCGTTCCCGCTCCTGTTCAACGCCGTGGGCGCGGCGATGATGGACCCGCCGCCGGCGCCCACCGGCGCGCCGAAGCCTCGCAAGGCCGAGTGAGCTGCCGCCGGCAGCAGGCCCGCACCGCCGTCGCCGCTGGGCTATCCTTGGCCCCCCGGGGAGGTGAGCGTGGACACGATGCGCATCGTCGAACGGCAGGCCGAGCAGACCGACTCGAGGATCCTCCTCCTCGTGATGGACGGCCTCGGCGACCTCCCGCGCGAGGGGGACGGCCTCACGCCGCTCGCGGCGGCGCGCAAGCCGCACCTCGACCGCCTCGCCGCGGAAGGCTGCTGCGGCCGGTTCGACCCGGTGGGGCCGGGGATCACGCCGGGTTCCGGCCCCGGCCACCTCGGCGTGTTCGGCTACGACCCCACCGAGTACGAGATCGGCCGCGGCGTCCTGTCGGCGGTCGGCATCGATTTCCCGCTCCAGCCCGGCGACGTCGCCGCGCGCTTCAACTTCTGCACCCTCGACGCCGCCGGCAACATCACCGACCGCCGCGCCGGGCGGATCTCCACCGACGAGAACCGCCGCCTGGTCGCGCGCCTGCGCGAGATCCGGCCGGCGGCCGGCGCGCAGCTGTTCGTCGAGACCGAGGCGGAGCACCGCGGCGCGCTGATCGTGCGGGGAGCGGGGCTCGGGCACCGCCTCGGCGACACCGACCCGCAGCACACCGGCGTGGCGCCGCTCGAGGTGACGGCGCTCGACGCCGCGGCGCAGCCGACGGCGGCGGTGGTGCGGGCGTTCGTCGCCGCCGCGCGCCAGACGCTGCGCGACGAGCCGCGCGCCAACGGCCTGCTGCTGCGCGGGTTCGACTCGCTGCCGCAGATCCCGTCGCTGGCCGAGCGCTTCCGCCTCCGGCCGGTGTGCATCGCGACCTACCCGATGTACCGCGGCCTGGCGCGCCTGGTGGGGATGGAGATGCCGCCCGCGCCGGCGCGTTTGGCGGACTTCCCGGCGGCGATCGCCGCACACCGCGCAGGGCGCGACCTCTTCTTCGTCCACGTCAAGTACACCGACAAGGCGGGCGAAGACGGCGACTTCGAGCGCAAGCGCGCGGTCGTCGAGGAGGTCGACGCTTTGCTCCCTGCGCTCCTCGCTGGGGGCTTCGACACGGTGGTCGTGACGGCGGACCACTCGACCCCGGTCGGGCACAAGGCGCACTCGTGGCACCCGGTGCCGGCGCTGCTGTGGGCGCCGGGACGGGCGTTCCGCGACGGCGTCACGTCGTTCTCGGAGGCCGCCTGCGTCGGCGGCGCGCTCGGCCGCCTGCCGCTGCGCTTCCTCCTCGCCGAGGCGCTCGCCGCGGCGGGCAAGCTCGCCAAGTTCGGCGCCTGACCGAGCGGCCCGACCCCGACCGGTCGCCCGGGTGTATGCTGCGCCTAGGATTCGCCGTGTAGCGCAAGCGACGCGGGATCAGCGGCATCGAGGAGTCGTCGAGCGGGCGACGGCGCCAGTCCGTGGGGGCCAGCGATGGTGCGGAAAGCGGCGAGCGACAAACCGGCGAGGCGAAGGCCCGCGGGCAGCGGCCCCGAGTGGCGGGCCGCGCTCGACGCGATCGGCGAGGCGCTCTGCCTCTCCGATCTCGACGGCAGGATCCGTGACTGCAATCGGGCCTACGCCGAGCTCGTCGGCGTCGACCGCGCCGGTCTGATCGGCCGCGACTGCTGCACGCTGATCCACGGGCGCTCGGACCACCTGTCGGACTGCCCGCTGGTCAGGACGGCGACGACGAAGGTCCCGGAGGAGGAGGAGGTCGTCGTCGGCGGGCGCTGGTTCCGCCTCGTCGTCGCGCCGCTCCTCGACCGCACCGGGCGCGTCTCGGGCGGCGTGCAGATCCTCTCGGACATCACGGCGCGGAAGACGGCCGAGGAGGAGGTGCGCGAGAGCGAGGAGCGCTACCGCCACGTCATCGACGCACTCCCCGACCCGGTGTTCGTCAAGGACGAGCAGCACCGCTGGACGATCCTCAACGACGCCTACTGCAAGTTGATGGGCTACTCGCGCGACGACCTCCTCGGCAAGAGCGACTTCGACTTCTTCCCGCGGGAAGAGGCCGAGGTGTTCTGGGCGAAGGACGACGAGGTGCTCGCGAGCGGGGCGGAGAACGTCAACGAGGAGTACTTCACCGACGCCGCCGGCACGCGGCACGTGATCTCGACCAAGAAGTCCGCCTACCGCGACTCCCGCACCGGACGGCAGACGCTGGTCGGCCTGATCCGCGACATCTCGGAGGGCAAGCGCGTCAGCGAGGAACTGCTCAGGTACCGCGAGCGCCTTGAGGACCTGGTGCGGGAGCGGACCGCGGAGCTGGCGGCGACGAACGAGCGGCTGGTGCGGGAGGCGGGGGAGCGGGAGCGGGCGGAGGAGCTGCGGGCGGCGATCTACGAGATCTCGGAGGCGGCGAACCAGGCGGAGAATCTCGAGGAGCTGTTCGGCTCGATCCACGCCATCGTGGGGCGGTTGATGAACGCGAAGAACTTCTACATCGCGCTCTACGACCCGGCGTCGAACCTGCTGTCGTTCCCGTACTTCGTCGACGAGAAGGACTCCACCCCGGAGCCGTTCCCGCTCGGCAAGGGGATGACGAGTCACGTGATGCGGACGGGCAGGCCGCTGCTCGCGCAGCCGGGTGCGCTCGACCAGCTGCAGGCGCAGGGCACGATCACGCGGCTGGGGTCGGACTCGGTGGACTGGCTGGGGGTGCCGCTGAAGGTGCAGGACCGGGTGATCGGCGTGCTGGCGGTGCAGAGCTACGTCGGCGACGTGCGCTACACCAAGGCGGACGAGGACGTGCTGAGCTATGTGTCGGCGCAGGTGGCGGACGCGATCGAGCGGCGGCGGGCGCGGGACCTGCTGGCGGCGACGAACGAGCGGCTGGTGCGGGAGGCGGGGGAGCGGGAGCGGGCGGAGGAGCTGCGGGCGGCGATCTACGAGATCTCGGAGGCGGCGAACCAGGCAGAGAACCTCGAGCGCCTCTACGCCGCGATCCACGCCATCGTGGGCCGCTTGATGGAGGCCAAGAACCTCTACATCGCGCTCTACGACCCGGCGACGAACCTGCTGTCGTTCCCGTACTTCGTCGACGAGGTCGACACCACACCGGAGCCGTTCCCGCTCGGGAAGGGCCTGACCAGCCACGTCGTCCGCAGCGGCCAGCCGCTCCTCGCCACGCCCGAGGTGTTCTCCGACCTCGAGCGGCAGGGGGTGGTCGAGGCGCTCGGGGCGCCCTCGATCGACTGGCTCGGCGTTCCCCTCGCGACGGGTGGACGCGTGATCGGCGCCCTGGTGGCGCAGACCTACGCCGGGGGCGCCCGCTATGGGGAGCGAGACAAGGAGATCCTCACGTTCGTCTCGCACCAGATCGCGCAGGCGATCGAGCGCAAGCGCGCAGGTGACGCGCTCGCCCGCAGCGAGTCGTTGCTGCGCGCTGCGTTCGACCACTCCGCGATCGAGTTCTGGGTGAGGGACACCGGCGGCCGATGCCTGATGCAGAACGCCGCGGCGACCAGACATTTCGGGCCGCAGGTCGGGCTCCGGCCCGAGGAGAGCGGCATCTCCGCCGCCGACCTCGCAACCTGGCAGGAGAACAACCGCCGCGCCCTCGCCGGCGAGCTGGTGCAGGGCGAGGTCGAGTACCTCGTCGAGGGGCGCGCGCGACACTTCTTCAACAGCGTCGGGCCGTTCCGGGTCGGCGACGTGACCGTCGGCACGACCGGAATGAACATCGACATCACCGACCGGAAGGCGGCAGAGACGGCGCTGCGCGAGAGCGAGGAGCGCTACCGCATGCTCTTCCAGCGCGCCCCGGTCGGGGTCTTCCACTACGACGCCGACCTCCGCATCACCGAATGCAACGACCGTTTCGCCGACATTCTGCAGAACGACCGCAGCCGCCTCGTCGGCGTCGACATGAAGGTCCTCAACGACCAGCGCGTCCTCCCGGCGATGCGGGCGGCGCTCGCCGGCGAGCACGGCGAGTACGACGGACCGTACCGCGCGACCCACAGCGCCGCCGAGATCTACACCTCGCTGCGGACCGCCCCGCTGCACCGCGAGGACGGCACGGTCGCCGGCGGGGTCGCGATCGTCGAAGACATGACCGAGCACCGCCGCCTTGAGGAGCAGCTCCGCCAGTCGCAGAAGATGGAGGTGGTGGGCAACCTCGCCGGCGGCGTGGCGCACGACTTCAACAACCTGCTCCAGGCGATGCTCAGCCACGTCCAGCTCCTGCGCGGCGACTCGGCGTCGCCGCAGCGGGTCCTCGAGGTGGTGCGGGAGCTCGAGCAGCAGATCA
>DATIYW010000018.1:0-8107 GCA_035517415.1 Thermoanaerobaculaceae bacterium | reverse complement strand
ACCACCAGTCGAAGTTCGGCAAGCTCATGGGGATGAGCGTGCCCGACATCATCAAGAACGCGGTTGTCGGAGTGTGCAACGAGATCAAGGTGCCGCCGTCGGCCATGGACGTCGGGGCGATCGGCGCGGTGTGCAACATCTCCCTCAATTCGCAGGGGTTGCTCTCCGGCCTGATGGCCCAGGTGCCGGGCCTGGCGGCCAAGCGATCCTTTCCGTCATCCACAAGCTGCTCGTCGGCGACGGCGAGGTCGGCATCGCGGTCGGCTACGAGAAGATGCGCGACGCCGAGGGGAAGATGGACGGCAAGCGCATCGGCGAAGTGCTGGGCTACTTCTCGCACCCCGACGAGCGCGGCGGGAAGGTGTTCGTGTTCCCCCACCTGTTCGCCGAGGTGATGCGCGACTACATGGCGACTCACAAGGTCCGCGAGGAGGACCTGGCGCAGATCGCCGTGATCGAGTACGGCAACGCCAAGTACAACCCCTACGCGCAGATGCAGAAGGTGCAAATCACCCTCGAGCAGGCGATGAAGATCGAGGGGATCAACCGCTACGTGGTCGACGGGCTGCCGCTGAAGACCTACGACTGCTCGCAGATCACCGACGGCTACGCGGCGATGATCGTCGCCACCGAGGAGGGCCTGAAGAAGCTCGGCGTGCACAGGTCCGACACGGTGCAGATCGCCGGCTACGCCCAGGCCACTGACCCGCTATTGAAGGGCGGGCGCGACGTGCTCAACCCCTGCGCCGCCAAGACCGCAATGAACAAGGCGTACTACATGGCCGGGGTGAAGCCCGCCGACGTCGGCGTCGCCGAGGTCCACGACTGCTTCTCGGTGATGGGCGCGATCGGCGCCGAGGTGCTGGGCAAGGCGGAGTACGGCCAGGGCGCGCGCTACTGGACCGAGGGCAAGGCGAGCGTCGGCGGCGAGTGCCCGATCAACACCTCGGGCGGGCTGATCGCGAAGGGCCATCCGATCGGCGCCACCGGCGTGGCGATGGTGGGCTGGGCGGCGTGGCAGCTGCAGGGCAAGGTGCCGGCAGAGCTGCAGGCCAAGCACGCCAAGGTCGCCGCGACGTTCAACATCGGCGGGCCGATCTGCGCCTCCGTCTGCACCGTGCTCAAGCCCGCGGAGTAGAAGCGAGAGACGTGGCCCGTGACCGGTGGCCCGTGACCGGAGGCGGCACAGACCTCGGTTCTGACCACTGACCACGGGCCACTGGCCCCGCCGTTACTCGGAGGACACATGGCCGAACCCGTCTCCCCCACCCGCGAGGGGTTCCTCGCGGCGGACGGCCACCGCATCCACTGGGAGTACTTCGGCGACGGCTCCCACGAGGCGGTCTGCCTGCTCAACGGCCTCGCGATGCACACCAAGGCGTGGGGCCCGTTCCTGCCGCTCATCCACCCCGAGTTCGACGTGCTGCTGTATGACTACCTCGGCCAGGGTCAATCCGACGCCCCCGACGAGCCGGTCTCGATCAGCGGCCTCGCTGCGCACCTCACCGCGATCATGGACGCGCTCGGCGTCGCGAGAGTCCACACGATGGGGATCTCGTACGGCGGGTTCGTCGCGATCGAGCACGCACGCCAGTTCCCCGACCGTCTGCACACGCTGACGCTGTCCGGGATCATCCTCTCGCGGGAGGAGCTGTTCGAGATGTACGAGGCGCTCTCGCTGCGCTTCTACGCGCTCGGGCCGGACCACTTCGGCCTCTACACCCACTACCTGTACGAGAAGATCTTCGGCGAGTCGTTCCTGCGCCGGGTCGGACGCGACGCGCTCGAGCCGATGCGGCAGCGCTTCGAGGCGCGCTACAAGGACCAGATCCACTGCCTGGTCCGCCTCACCGAGGCGCAGGAGGAATACTTCGGGAGGCTCGACGAGCGCATGCCGGAGTACCGGGCGGTGACGGTCCCGACGCTGCTGATGCCCGGCGAGCACGACCGCGTCGTGCTGCCCTGCACGCAGCGGAAGATGCTCGAGGTCTTCCCCAACTCGCGCTGGCTGCCGATCCCCGACTGCGGGCATACCGCTCACCTCGAGCAGCCGGGAGTGTTCTTCGGCAACCTCAAGGCGTTCATGGCGGCGAAGTCGACCGCCTTCGCCGCCGGCGGGGAGGGCCGGGCGGCAGTCGCCAGCCCGGCCCCGCTCTCTCGGTAGGCGTGCGCCTACTTCGGGATGACGCCCTGGGGCGTCAGCTTGTCCACGATCAGCGGCAGGAACTCCGTCAGCTTCGACGTCACCTGGGCGGGGGACAGCCCCGCGCTCTGCGCCATCGCGGCGATCTTCGAGCTGCCGATCACCTGCGAGATCTGCTGCGCCGAGACCGGCAGGTTGGCGCCGGTGGAGATCCACGACTCCACGAGGTGCCCGAGGCCGTTCGCCTGGAAGCTGCCGAGCAGCCCACCGAGGCCGCCCGTCTGCGGGCTGTTGACCATGCTGAGGATGCTGTTGACGAGGTTCGCGTGCTGGGGGTCGTCGCCGGCGATGCTGCCGACGAGGTTACCGAGCAGACCATCGAGCAGTCCCATCGTGCCTCCTCCTTCCGCCTCGCGGCGCTCGGCCGCGGCCGCCGCCGCGCCGCGGCTGCCTACTGCGTCTTCGGCCCGCCGGACCTCGCCGCCCGGTAGCCGGCCTTGATCGCGTCCGCCTCGCTCATGAACTTCCCCTGCTTGGTCTTGCCGTACCAGCGGTCGCCCTCGAAGTGGTAGACGCCGGTGCCGGTGTTGACCCACACCATCCCCTTCACCGGCGGGGTCTGCCCCTGGGCCGCCGCCGGCTCCTCCGTCTCCTCGGCGGCCGCGCTCGCCTTGCCGGCGGTGGCCGCCGCGGGAGCGGTGGTGCTCCCCCCAGCCGCGCCGCCCGCCGCGACCGGGGCGGCGACCGCTGCCTTGCCGACGGTGACGAGGTCCGCGATCTTGGCGATCGTCGCCTTCGGCACGCCCGCCTTGGCGAGGTCGTCGACCGAGGCGTAGGGCCGGCCGGCGATGATCTTCGCCGCGGTCGCCTTGCCGACGCCGGGCAGCGCGTCGAGCTCCTTCTCGGTCGCGGAGTTGAGGTCGACGAGCCCGGCGGCGCCTGCCGGCACGGCCGCCGCGACCTTGCTCGCGGCTGCCGGCTGGGCAGGCGCGGCTGCCGCGCCGCCGACGGTGACGAGGCCCGCGATCTTGGCGATCGTCGCCTTCGACACCCCCGCCTTGGCGAGGTCGTCGACCGAGGCGTAGGGTCGGCCGGCGATGATCTTCGCTGCGGTCGCCTTGCCGACGCCGGGCAGCGCGTCGAGCTCCTTCTCGGTCGCGGAGTTGAGGTCGACGAGCCCGGCGGCGCCTGCCGGCATGGCCGCCGCGACCTTGCTCGCGGCTGCCGGCTGGGCAGGCGCGGCGGCAGCGCCGCCGACGGTGACGAGGCCCGCGAGCTTGGCGATCGTCGACTTCGGCACGCCCGCCTTGGCGAGGTCGTCGACGGAGGCGTAGGGTCGGCCGGCGATGATCTTCGCCGCGGTCGCCTTGCCGACGCCGGGCAGTGTGTCGAGCTCCTTCTCGGAGGCCGAGTTGAGGTCGACCAGCGCGCCGGCGGCGGCAGGCTGCGCCGCGGCCTTCGCGGCCTTGCCGCTCTGGCTGGTCGCCGACGCGGGCTGCGCCGCGGCCGCGCTGGCGGCGGGCGGCGCGCCTGGGCCGAACGTGATCAGCGGCGTGATCTTTGCGATCGTCGCCTTCGAGATCCCCGCCTTGGCGAGGTCGTCGGCCGAGGCGTAGGGACGGCCCGCCACGATCTTGGCCGCGGTCGCCTTGCCGACGCCGGGCAGGTCCATCAGCTCCTTCTCGCTCGCCGCGTTGACGTTCACAGGCGAGGTCGCGGCCGCCGGCGTCGGCGTCTTCTTCGCGGCGGCGCTCGCCGTGCCGGATGCCACGGCCAAGATCAGGACGACCGCCGCGCCCCAGGTCACGAGGTTCCGGAGTTGTCTCGTCATTCGACCCCCTTTCGGATGAGATGCCGCCTATGGCACCTGCCCAATTCTCACACGGGGACTCGGGCATGGCAATCGATCCGCGCCGGGCCCGAGGCGGAGCCTGAGCACGCTGCGGTTGTCGGGGAGATCGCGGCGACGAAGGGCCTTCCGGCCTGCCACCGCGCGCTCACTCGAGGTGGGAGTGGAACTCCTCCCACTGCTGCTCCGCCCACCACTCGCGCTCGATTCCGGCGCAGCGCTCGAGGTAGGCGGGGCAGACCACGCACCCCTCGCCACGGATCGCCTCGCGGTCTTCGAGCGGCGGGTAGAGCGCGACCAGCGCGCGGCCGTCGGCCTCGGCCGCCGCCTCATCGGCGGTGGTGGCGCGGCCGGCGAGCTCGGCGACGCCGGAACGGCGCAGCACCCGCTCGGCCTCCGGGAACAGCACGGTGTTCTCCGCGTCGATGTGCGCCCAGAGATGGCGCGAGAAGGCGACCGCCAGCGCCTCGACCTCGGCGAGCTCGCTTTGGCTCCAATCCGCCCCGGCCGCCAGCGCGGCGAGGCGCCGCCGCATCGACGCCATCTCGTGGTGGTCGGCGAGCATCACGGCGAGCGGACCGCGGTCGCCCGGCACTCCGGCCTCGCGCACCAGCGCCGGCATCAGGACCTCCTCCTCGCGCGCGTGGTGGAACCCGCCGATGAAGCGCTCGAAGAACGCGAGGAAGCGGGCGAGGTCACCCGGCCCACCGCCGCCCGTCACGCGCCGCGTCACGTAGGTGCGCAGCGAACCCGCCACCGCCTCGATCAGCTCGTGCTCCACGCGCAGCGCCGCGATCAGCTCCATCGCCGCCCCCGGCGGGGACCATACCACGCCCAACCTTGCGCCTGCGTCGCGTTATGATTCGTGTGGGGAGCCTCGCATGCACAAGGGAATCCGAGTCGCAACCGGTTTCGTCGTCGTCCTTGCCGCCGGCGCGGCGTCCGGCCAGCCGCGCCTGCGCCAGCACGTCTCGTCGCCCTCCCGGGCGCTCGTCGGCGCGACGCTCGTGGACGGCACCGGCGCGCCGCCAATCGCCGACGCGGTCGTCGTCCTGCGCGACGGGCGGATCGCCTGCGCCGGGTCGCGCGCCTCGTGCACGCTCCCGGCCGGCACCGAGACCGTCGACCTCGCCGGGAAGTGGATCACGCCCGGGCTGATCGACGCGCACGTGCACTTCTCCCAGACCGGCTGGGCCGACGGCCGGCCCGACTCGCTCGACCTGCGCGACCGCTATCCGTACGAGCAGGTCGAGGCGGGGCTGCGCGAGCACCCCGAGGCGTTCCTCGCGACCTACCTGTGCTCGGGGGTGACCGCAGTGTTCGACGTCGGCGGCTACCCGTGGACCTGGGACCTTCGGGCGAGGGCCGCCGCCGACCCGCGCGCGCCGCACGTCGCCGCGGCGGGGCCGCTGCTCTCCACCCTCGACCACTGGCTCAACCTCCCGGCCGAGCGCCAGTTCATCTACCTCGCCGACGAGAAGGCGGCGCGCGGCGGCGTCCGCTACCTCGCCGCCAACGGCACCGACGCGGTCAAGGTCTGGTTCATCATGGCCAAGGACCGGCCGTTCGAGGAGATGGCGGCCGCGGTGCGGGCCGCGGCGGACGAGGCGCACAAGCTCGGCCTGCCGCTGATCGTCCACGCCACCGGCCTCAAGGAAGCCAAGGAGGCGCTGCGCGACGGCGCGCACATGCTCGTCCACAGCGTCGACGACCAACCGGTCGACGACGAGTTCATCGCCATGGCCCGGCGCAACCCGACGATCTACTGCCCGACGCTCACCGTCCTCGACGGCTACGGCCGCATGTACGACGCGGTGCTCGCCGGCAAGGCGCCGGCGGTCGACGATCCGGCCGGCTGCGTCGACCCGGCGACGCGGCAGAAGCTCGCCGACGCCGCGACGGTGGGCGCGGCGAAGGTCGACAGGGCGCGCGCCGACGCCCGCAAGGCCGCGATCGCCGCCAAGGACCCGATGATGGCCGCCAACCTCAGGGCGGTGGTCGCCGCCGGGATCACGGTGGCGATGGGCACCGACGCGGGCAACCCGATGACGCTGCACGGCGTGTCGGTGCACGCCGAGATGGAGGCGATGCAGGCGGACGGCATGACGCCGATGCAGGTGCTGGTCGCCTCCACGCGCGGCGGCGCGCTCGCGCTCGGCCGGGCGGGGGCCGACATCGGCACCGTGACGACCGGCAAGGTCGCCGACCTGCTCGTGCTCGACGCCGACCCCACCGCCGACGTCGCGAACTTTCGCCGGCTCCGCTTCGTCGTCCGCGGCGGCGTGCTCCACACTCCGGGCGAGCTCGCCGCGCGTTGACCGGGGTCCGGGGGCCGGGGTCCGGGGGCCGGGGGCCGGGGGCCGGGGTCCGGGGTCCGGGGACCGGGGTCCGGGGTCCGGGGTCCGGGGTCCGGGGTCCGGGGTCCGGGGGCCAAGGGCCAAGGGCCAAGGGCCAAGGGCCAAGGGCCAAGGGCCAACAAGGCAGGTCAGACCCGCGCCAGGCCATTCCCTGCCGCGGGCACACTCGCTCCGGCGCCAATCCAGTCCTCCCCGCAAAAGTGGGGACCCAGGCCGTGCACACGCAGGGCACGGATTCCCGCTTGCGCAGGAACGACGGCGGAGTGGAAGCAGGGCCGAGGCAAACCGCGGGCAGCCGCGCCGCCGAGAATGGGCCGGATGCTAGGCGGACGAGCCGCTGGCACCGGAGGCGTACCCGGAGGGCACGTTGAGGATGCCTAGCGGCGAGTCCAACAACGCAGACGGTCCGTTATCGGCGGCGCCGGTGGTCGCGTCAGCCGCGGAGGGCCTTGAAGTCGATGTAGCCGCGCTCCACGTCGGTCGCCACCAGCTGCACCCGCACATGGTGGCCGACGTCGAGCCCCGCCGCGCCCGCGACCACCCGGCCCTCGACCGGCGGCCGGAGGAGCCGCACCCACGTCCCCTTGTCGGCCGCGCCGGTGACGATCGCGTCGAAGCGCTCGCCGGTACGGCCGGCGAGCAGCATCGCCGCCGCGGACTTGGCGACCTGGCGCTCGACCTTCGAGGCGGCGTCCTCCTGCTCGGTGCAGTGGCGCGCCAGCCCGTCCAGCTCCTCGGCGCCGTACGGCGATGCGCTCCCGGCGAGCGCCGCCTTGACCAGCCGCTGGGTGATGAGGTCGGGGTAGCGGCGGTTCGGCGCGGTCGAGTGGGTGTAGTCGCGCACCGCCAGCCCGAAATGCCCCGCCGAGGTCTCGCCCGGCCGCTCGACGACGTACTCGCCGGCGCCGAGCAGCTTGACGACGGTGAGCGAGAGGTCGGGGAAGCGCTCCGGGTCGGCGGCGCGCCGAGCGGTGAGGAAGTCGGCGAGCGCGCGGGCGTCGGGCTGCTGCGGCAGGTGCGTGCCGAGCTGCTCCGCCACCTCGACGATGCGCTCCCAGCGCTTGGGCGTGCGCACGACGCGGCGCAGCGAGGCGACGCCGCGGCCCTCGAGGAAGCGGGCGGTGACGCCGTTGGCGGCGATCATCAGGTCCTCGATCAGCTCCTTGGCGCGGTTGCGCTCCTCGGGGAGCAGGTCGCGCAGGCTGTCGGCGTCGAACACCGGCCGCGCCTCGATCGTCTGCAGGTCGAGCGCGCCGTGCTGGTGGCGCAGCGCGCACATCTTCCGCGCCAGCGCCTCCTGCGTGCGCAGGTTGTCGGCGAGCGCGGCGACCGCGCCGATCGGGGCGGGCGCCGGCGCCTTGCCGTCGAGCCAGGCGGCGACGCCGTTGTACGCGAGCTTGGCCTGGTTGCGGACGAGCGCGCGGTAGACGTCCGACGTGCCGACCGCGCCGTCGTCTCCGACCGCCATGTCGACGACGATCGCGGCGCGCTCCTGGCGGTCGGCGAGCGAGGTGAGGTCGGTCGAGAGCTTCTCCGGCAGCATCGGGAAGATCTCGGCGGCGGTGTAGACCGAGGTGGTGTTGGCCCCGGCGTGCGCGTCGATCGCCGAGCCCTTCGCCACCAGCGCGTCGACGTCGGCGATCGCCACCAGGACGCGCGTCGGCGCGCCGGCCGCACTCACCGCGACGCTCAGCTGGTCGAGGTCCATCGAGTCGTCGTTGTCGATCGAGCACCAGGGCAGGGAGCGCAGGTCGCGCA
>DATIYW010000017.1:0-4652 GCA_035517415.1 Thermoanaerobaculaceae bacterium | reverse complement strand
CCGCATCGCGGTCGACAAGGCGCGCGCCGCCGGCCTCGACCTCGCCGGCACCGCCGCCGGCAGCGACGCGTTCTTCCCCTTCCCGGACGGCGTCGAGACGCTCGCGGCGGCGGGCGTCACGGCGGTGGCGCAGCCGGGCGGCTCGGTGCGCGACGCCGAGGTGATCGCCGCCGCCGACCGCCTCGGCCTGGCGATGGCGTTCACCGGCCGGCGGCACTTCCGCCACTGAGGGCGCGATGAGCTGGATCCTCGCCCTCGCGCTGCTCGCCGCCCCCGCCGCGGCGCCGAGCCTCGAGCAGCTCGCCGCCGCGCTGCGCGCCTCGCCCGGGTGGCAGGTCGAGTTCGTCCAGACCTACACGCCGGAGGGGTTCGACGAGGGCACCAGCGAGCCCGGCACGCTCACCCTCGCGCCGCCGGCGCGGCTGCGCTTCGACTACGCCGGGGCGAGCCCGCGCGTGTTCGCGGTCGACGGCTCGGTCGCGCGCTTGGTCGACCCGGGCAACGCCTCGTGCGAGGCGACTCGCCTCGACCAGGGCGCGTGGGCGCGGCTGCCGCTCGCGGCGATCCTCGACCCGGCGGCGGCGGAGCGGACGTTCGCGGTGGAGGCGTCCGCCGGGAGGCTCCGCCTGGTGCCGCGCGAGAAGGTGCCGGAGCTGGCGGAGGTCGTCATCGGCCTCGACGGCGGGACGCTGCCGCACACGGTCCTGGTGCGCGACGCCTCCGGGAACCGCAACCAGTTCGCCCTCACCCGCTGGAAGCCGATCGCGGCGCCGGCCGCCGCGCTGTTCGCGCCGTCGCTGCCGGGCAAGGCGCCGTGCCGGCCGGAAGGTTAATGACAGCCGCGGCGGTTAACGCTACGATGCTGCCCGCCGCCACTCGCGGCCGGAGGAACGAACCCTGAAGCCGCTCGACCTCGCACTCGGGGCCCAGGCCGCCGCGCTCGGAGCCAGCTTCGACGCGATCCGCCCGCGCCTCGCCCGCGTCGAGCAGTTCATTGCCGAGCAGCTCGCCGACGGCCCCGAGCCGGTGCGCGAGGTCGGCGCCTACGTGCTCGAGGCGGGCGGCAAGCGGCTGCGGCCGGCGATCCTCCTCGTCGCCGCGCGCCTGCTCGGCTACGACGGCGAGCGCGACGTGCGCTACGGCGCGATCGTCGAGATGATCCACACCGCGACGCTCGTCCACGACGACATCATCGACCGCGCGACGGTGCGCCGCGGCCGCGTCACCGCCAACCACCGCTGGGGCAACCAGCTCACGGTGCTGCTCGGCGACTGGCTCTACATCCGCGCGCTCGAGCTCGCGCTCGAGGTCGACGACCTGCCGGCGATGCGCGCGCTGGCGCGCGCGACGACGCAGATGACGGAGGGCGAGATCCTCGGCCTGCGCCTCCAGGGCAGCCTGCGGGTGTCGCAGGAGCAGTACCTCGAGATCACCCGCCGCAAGACCGCCGAGCTGTTCGCGGTGGCGTGCTCGCTGCCGGCGTTCTTCGCCCCCGAGTACCGCGCCCACCTCGAGGCGCTCGAGGCGTACGGACGCAACGTCGGGATGTGCTTCCAGATCGTCGACGACATCCTCGACATCACCTCGTCGCAGTCGCGTCTCGGCAAGCCGGTGTTCTCCGACCTGCGCGAGGGCAAGCTGACGCTGCCGTTCATCCTCGCCCTGCCCCACCTCGACCACGACGATCGCGCGGCGATCGAGCGCGTGCTCGCGACCGGCGAGCACGACTCCACCTCGCCCGACGACCTCCGCCGCCTGCTCGACCGGCACGACGCCGTGGGCGGATCGCGGCGCCTCGCCGACGAGTTCGGGCGCCGCGCCGTGGCGGCGCTCGCCGGGCTCCCGGCCGGCCCGGAGCGCGAGGCGCTCGCCGCCGCGCCGCGCTACGTCATCGACCGCGAGTTCTAGCCGGACCGGGTCGGCGACCCTTCTCGCGCGATCCGCTCCCACCCTCGATCGCACCGGCTCGCACGCCGGCTCCGCTCGCCGCACGCTCCGCGCGCGTCTCCCTCCATCCGCCCGTCCGCTCGGCCGTCGCGACCGCGCGGCTGCGACGCGGAATGAGGCCCGTTCGCGCCGGGTACCGGGATCGCGGTACGTCCGGAAGCTCCTCGCGGCCCTCCGCTTCCCGGCCGCCGGCGGTGCTCCGCTCGTCGTCCGGCGAGGCGCCGCCTCGCTCCGTCCGGAGGCCGGTGGCGGCGGAGGACGGCGGCGATTGGCATCGCCCGCCTCCGACCCGAGATTAGGCCCCTTGCCATTTGCATTCCGAGGCATTAGATTGAAGATCGTCAATGGTTGCCGCAATTCTTCGCCAGGTCGTGGGTCGGGGAGAGCCCGCGGAGAAGGACAATGCGCTGGTCGGCGCGTTCCGCCAGCAGATCCTCCGCGCGCTCGGCGAGAGCCGTTGGCGATTCGCCGATCACTTCTGCGACAAGCTGCTCGCCGAGGACCCGCGCAACCTCGAGGCGTGGCTGCTCAAGGGGCACCTCGCCTGGCGCCAGTTCCGCGACACCCAGGCGGCGCTCAACTGCTTCCGCCAGGTGCTCATCCTTGGGGGGTTCGAATCGTCCAACGAGTACGTGGCACGGGCCCGAAGCTCCCTGTCACGGCTCCTGGAGCAGTTGAGCTGAAGTCCTCGTCGACCGGCCACACCTCGATCGCGCGCGGCGTGGCCTTCCCGACAACCAGCACGTGGCCGATCTGGCGCGGCTGCGGGTCGAGCCAGCGGCGCTCCCCGGGCAGCCGGACCGCCGGCTGCGCATCGGCGCGCAGCGCCTCGACGTCCGCGGCCGCCGCGCCCGGCGCGGTCGCGACCGCGGCCGGCCCGTCCGCGCCGAACTCGACCCAGAGGTAGCCGAACACCGGCTTGGGGAGGTCGAACACCCGGGTCTCTCCGGCCAGGCTCCGCGCCGCGGCGACCTCCACCCGGACCGGGTCCTCGACCACCACCTCGTCGAGCGTGCGCGGGTGCGAGACCGGCTTCGGGTAGGCCCACGGGAAGCGCGGCGGCGCGCCCCAGTCGATCGGCGGCGGCGCGTCCGAGGCGTCGGACGGCCCGAGCGCGAAACGCGCCCGCGAGCGAAACGCGGGGCCGCTCACCAGCAGGTCTGAGCCGACGCCCTCGACGTCGAGCGAGAGGAGCAGCCCGCCGACCGGCGAGGGCGAGCGCACCTCCACCGCGATCACGTTCCTCCCCTGACGGAGGAGGTGCGCCACGTCGAAGAGGTCGAGGCGGAAGCCGGGCCGGCTCCAGCCGCAGGCGGCAGCGCTGCCGTTGACGTAGACCACGTACTCGCGGTCGCCGCACACCTTGAGGATCGCCGACGGCGGCGGGGCGTCGAGGTCGAGCGGCGCGACGAACAGCGCGGCGGCTGGCGTCGCCTCCGACAGCGCGTCCGTGACCCAGATCCACTCCGCCCGCCCGGTGAGGTGCGAAAGCTCGCGGGTCCAGAGCCGGTTGACGGCGACGCCGCTCAGCGAAACGCCCGCGACGAAGATCGCGAGCGCGAACCGTTTCGAGCGCGCCTCCTGCCCCACCCGCGCAGTGTAGCAATCCGCCGATGAAGGCCGCCGCAACGACGTTTTCAGCGGTGCGAGGAGCCCACGCGCCGCCAGGTGGGATCAGCCCCGACCATGGCCCGGCGTTTGACAGCCGGGGCGGCCTCGCGTAGAGTGCCGGCACAGGATGAAGACGAACCGCGTCCTTGCCGTGATCCCGGCGCGCTACGCCTCCACCCGCTTCCCCGGAAAACCTCTCGCCCCGATCGCCGGCAAACCCATGGTCGCGCACGTCGTGGCGCGGGCGGTGGAGGCGGGGTGCTTCGCGGAAGTGGTGGTCGCCACCGACGACGAGCGCATCGCCGCCGCGGCGAGCGCGGCCGGCGCCCGGCCGGTGATGACCGGCGAGTGCCGCAGCGGCACCGACCGCGTGGCGGCCGCGGCGCGGGAGGCCGACGCCTCGGTCGTCCTCAACGTCCAGGGCGACGAGCCCGCGCTGCCGCCGGAGAACCTGCGCCTGCTCGCCGAGTTCCTCCTCGCCCGCCCCGACGCGCCGATCGCGACGCTGGCGCTCCCGGGGACGCGCGAGGACCTCGACAACCCCAACGTGGTCAAGGTGGTGTGCGGCGGCGACGGGCGCGCGCTGTACTTCTCGCGCGCGGCGATCCCGTACCCGCGCAACGCCGGTCCGGCGCCGGTCCGGCGCCACGTCGGCCTCTACGGCTTCCAGAAGGCCGCGCTGCTGGAGTTCGCCGGCTGGCCGGAGAGCGGGCTCGAGCGGGTGGAAGCTCTTGAGCAGTTGCGCGCGTTGGAGAACGGTATGGCGATCCACGTGCTCGCCGCCCGCGCGGACTCGGTCGCGGTCGACGTCCCGGCGGACGTGCCGCGCGCGGAACTCGCCCTCGCTGCGCTCGCGCGCCAGGGGTCAGCGGTCAGGGGTCAGGGACCAGGGAGAAACCGATGACCCTCGGCCGCCCCAGGCCGCTGACTCCCGGTCCCCTCTGCGTCGGGGCTCTTGAAGCGCCGTTGCTGACCCCTGACCCCTGTCCCCTGTCCCCTGTCCTGCTGAAAGGTGGTGCTTGATGGCGACGAAATACGTGTTCGTCACCGGCGGCGTGGTCTCGTCCCTCGGCAAGGGGATCACGGCCGCATCG
>DATIYW010000016.1:0-10631 GCA_035517415.1 Thermoanaerobaculaceae bacterium | reverse complement strand
CGCTGCCGTTGCTCATCGCCTGGATGCGGCGCGCCGCCTGGATGATCAGGTTGTCGCCGTGGCCGTTGCCGTTGCCGGAGGTGACCGGGCCGGACGGCTCCCAGGCGAGGACGCCGCCGGTGCCGGTCGCGGCGAAGCCGTCGAGGCCGATCTCGCCGCGGAGGAAGCGCTCGCAGTGGTGGTGGATCAGCGAGCCGTTGCGGTAGGCGAGGATCCGCCGCGCCGCGGCGCGCGCCGCGGCGCGCACGCCCTCCGACTTGGTCCGGCTCCCCTGCAGCTTGCCGAGCTCCTCGAGCACCTGATGGAGGAGCACGACGAGGTTGCCGGGCTGGAGGAGGCGATCGAGGGCTTCGGGGTTTTCGACGAGTGCGCTGGTGTCCGGGATGTAGACGTCGATGGGCTTCATCTCGGAATTCAAGAGTAACACACGGGGTCCGGCATTCCCGCGGCGGCACAGCTTGGCTCAGCGCGGCGAGCGGTGCGGCGCCGCGAGCAGGCAGGCGAAGTAGCCGTCGCGCCGGCGCAGCTGGTCGAGCGGCACGGTGGCGCCGTGCGAATCGCGGCGCAGCCCGTGGTAGAGCATCGCCAGCTCGGCGCGGCGCTGGAACAGCCACGCCTCGAACGGTTCGCCGTCCTTGAGGCCGACCGGGTTGAGGCGGAGGCGGAAGGCGTTGAGCATCGCGTCGACCTCGTCCTCGTAGCGGCCGATGTACCAGGTGCGCGTGCTCTCGTCCTCGAGGGCGCTGATCACGCACAGCTTCGCGTCGACCTCGGGGGCGGGCGGCGCGCTCGTCGCCTCCGGCTCGCGCGCCTGCCCGGCGAGCTGCTGCAGGGTGACGATGAGCGGCGTGCGGGCGGGAAGCATGGTGTGGCCGGCCGGGAGCTGGTCGAGGACGACCACCTCGGCGAGCGGCGTCGGCTCCAGCCCCTTGAGGCGCGCCGTGCCGAGCGCGCGCAGGCCGACCCACGGCCCGCCGTTGCCGGCCGGGCCCGCCGGCAGCACCAGCCAGCGCTGCCCGCCGGCCTCGCACTCGCCGATCGGCTGGTCGCCCCACTCCAGCTCGAGGTCGCGAAGGAAGCTCTCGCTGGCGACCCCGCCGAGGTTGACGAGCTCGCCGTTCTCGGCGATGAACGCGGCGTAGGGCCGGTCCTTGACGAACTCGGTGAAGCGGTTGGCGTGCCGCACCGGCTCGAGGAACTGCAGCACGTTGTGGACGTCGTAGCCGGCGGCGATGAGGAAGTCGGCGATGTCCTCGACCTCGTGCGTGGTCTTGCCGGTGGTGAGGCGGGCGAGCTCGACCAGGCCGTGGCCGAAGAACTCGAAGTGCGGGCGGTCGGCGCTCGAGGTCATCATCGGCAGGAGGTGGTAGGTGCCGACGTTCATCGCCAGGCGCAGCCCGCGGTCGAAGGCGAACCCCTGCCGCCGCAGCCCCTCGTACAGGACGCGCAGCTCGGCGGCGGCGAGGAGCACGCTGCGGGCGCTGCGCGCCGAGTAGAAGGCGCCGTCGCCCATGAACTTCTCGAACTTGAGGCGGTGGCGGTCGCGGATGTCGTCGACCTGGGCGAGGAAGCGGACCATCGTGCGCAGCGCGCTGTCCTCGGTGCTGCGGCCGTGGCGGCGGAGCTCCTCGAGCAGCTGGGTGAACTCGACGAGGTCGTAGAGCAGCCCGTAGCGGCGCACCACCGAGGGGAGCACGCCGACCGCGGTGAAGTCGTAGGGGCGGGTGAAGCTCGAGAGGTTGACGAGCCGGCGCTCGATCTGGGTGACGGTCCGCGCGCCGCGCTCGGCGACCGGGAAGACGTGCTCGCGCATCGCGGCGAGCACCTCGAAGCGCTTGCAGCGCGCCGCCGTCTCCGAGAGCAGGCGGCGCATGTCCGCGGAGAGGCGCGGCGTGCGCGGGTACGGCCAGCTCTGCAGGAGGTCGAGGACGGCGGCGCTGAACAGCCAGCGCTCGGGGGGCAGCGTCAGGGCCTCGGGCTCGATCGTCGCGAGCACCTGGTCGAACGCGGGGTCGGCGACGCGGAGCTGCTGGAGCTGGCCGGTGGTGGCGGCGAACAGGCTCTGGAAGCGCGACGCGTCCACCCGCAGGTGGCCCTGGAGGTAGGCGTTGAGCTCCTTGAGGTCGCGGCTGAGGCGGCGCTCGACGAACGGCAGCAGGTCGTCGCGCAGCTGGTCGGCGAACGCGCGCGAGGCGCTGGTCGGCTGCAACGCCTCGGTGTCGCGGACGCGGTCGACGGCCTGCGTCCGGCCGCGGGTCGCGACGTCGACGACGCGCTGGCCGATCGCGTAGCGGATCTCGTCGAGCGCGCGCGGCGCGATCTGCGGCGTGTCGGCGGCCACCGCATGGGTCACCGCCGCGATCCGCTCCGCCACCTCGCGCGTGAGGACGAGCCACAGCACCTCGGGCAGGCGCTGGCCGTAGTCGTAGAGGAGCGCGTTCTCGAACAGCTTGCCGATCTGGCCGACCATCGCGCGGCGCAGGTCGATCAGCGTCGCCTTGTTGATCTCCTCGTGGAGGGCGAGCGAGCGGCGGTAGGTCGCCTCCGCCTCGACGAGGCGGGTGAGGTCGCGGAGGAACGACTCCCACTCGGCGGAGACGCGCAGCGCCAGGCCGAGCAGCAGCGGCGTCTTCTCGTCGTCGGAGTAGAGCCAGTAGGGGGTCGGGACGCGGTTGGCCGCGTCGCCGAACGCCCGCCGCCAGCCGCCCGCGCGCTCGCCGGCGGTGAGGAACGCGAGGCGCGACTCGTGCTCCTGGAGCACGGCCTCGACGGTGGCGGCGCGGACCTCGTGCATCGACCACCATTGTACGTTCGCAGCGCGGCGGGGTGGGGCGCTCACCCCGGCGCGACGCGGTCGAGGCTGCGGTAGGCGATCGCCTCGGCGATGTGGCGCGCCGCGACCGCCTCGCTCGCCTCCAGGTCCGCAATCGTCCGCGCCACCCTGAGGATGCGGAACAGCCCGCGCGCCGAGAGCGCGAGCTTGGCCATCGCCAGCTCGAGCAGCCGGTCGCCCTCGCGGTCGGGGGCGCACCAGGCGCGCACCTCGGCGGAGGTCAGCTCGCCGTTGGCGCGCCGGCCGCGCCCGCGCAGGCGCCGCGCCTGGCGCTCCCGGGCGGCGACCACCCGCTCCCGCACCGCCGAGGAGGGCTCGGCGGCGCCCGTGCGCGAGAGGTCGCGGTAAGGCACGGCGGGCACCTCGAGCTGCAGGTCGATGCGGTCGAGCAGCGGACCCGAGAGGCGGGCGCGGTAGCGCTGCACCTGGGGCGGCGTGCAGCGGCACTCGCGGCGCGGGTCGCCGAGGTGGCCGCACGGGCAGGGGTTGGCCGCGGCGGCGAGCTGGAAGCGCGCCGGGAAGGTGAGCGAGCCGGCGGCGCGGGCGATCACGACGTGGCCCGACTCCATCGGCTGCCGCAGCACCTCGAGCACGTCGCGGCGGAACTCCGTGATCTCGTCGAGGAACAGCACGCCGTTGTGCGCCAGCGACACCTCGCCCGGCTTGGGGATCGTGCCGCCGCCGATCAGACCCGCCGCCGAGATCGTGTGGTGCGGGGCGCGGAACGGCCGCACCGCAACGAGGCCGTCGGGGCGCGGCACCCCCGGCGCGACCGAGTACACCTTCGTGGTGGCGAGCGCCTCGCCCTCGTCGAGCGGCGGCAGGATGCCGGGCAGCCGCTGCGCGAGCATCGTCTTGCCGGCTCCCGGTGGGCCGAGGAAGAGGAGGTGGTGCGCGCCGGCGGCGGCGATCTCGAGCGCGCGCCGGGCGTGCTCCTGTCCCGCGACCTCGGCGAGGTCGAGCGCGCTCGCCTCCGCGTGCAGGGCGAGGTGGCCGTTGCCGCCCGCCACCTCGGTGAGCAGCTCCTCGCCGCGCAGGTGCGCCACCACCTCGGAGAGCCGGCCGGCGGGCAGCAGCCGCGCGCCGCGCACGACGGCGGCCTCGCCCAGGTTGTCGACCGGCAGGACGACGGCGGCCCCCGCGTCGGTGGCCGCCTCGACGATCGGCAGGATGCCGCGCACCGGCCGCAGCGCGCCGTCGAGCGACAGCTCGCCCAGCAGCCACGCGGAGCAGCCTCGGTCGGGGACGAGGCCCGCCGCGGCCAGCACCCCGGCGGCGATGGCGAGGTCGAGGAGCGCGCCCTCCTTGCGCTCCTCGGCGGGCGAGAGGTTGACGACGATGCTGCGGGTGTCGAGGTGGCAGCCGAGGTGGCGGATCGCGGCCAGCACGCGCTCGCGCGCCTCGCGCACCGCCGGATCCGGGAGCCCCACCACCGCGAGCGACGGCAGCCCCGCCCGCGCGTCGACCTCGACCTGGACCTTGAGCGCCTCGACGCCGCGAGGCACCGCCGAATAGACTTTTGCGACCATGATCCCACCTCCGTTGCGGAGGCGGCTGGACGGGTTGATGGGATTCTCCCGCGCTCCGCGGCCCCAGTCAAGGCACGGCCGCCGGATGCCGGCCGCACCGCCGCGCGGCGTGGACGAGGGTCGCGATCCGTGCTAATGCTGGGCGCGTGCCGGCCGACGCCAAGCCGCAGGTCGAGGAGCTCAAGCGCCTGCTCGAGGCGGAGCTCGAGCGCTCCCTGCCGCGTCAGTGGGGGTGCTGGCCGCTGTTCGTCGGGATCGTCGGCCTGCTGGTCGGGATCGCGTTGCTGATCAAGCTGCTGTGAGGCTCGAGCGCGGGCCGCGCCGCGGCCGCGAGGCGGGCGGCCAGCGGCGAGGTGGGCGGATGTCCGCCGAGCGCGGCGAGACCGAGCAGGAGCGCGAGCAGCGCCGTCGCCGTCGCCGCGGCGAGCGTCATGCCGACGATCCGGTCGAGGCAGCCGAGGTGGACCGCGGCGAGGCCGCGGCGCAGGCCGAGACCCGCGAACCACACCAGCAGCGCCGCGACCAGTCCGACCGCGAGCGAGACGGCCAGACGCGCGCCGTCCCCCGGCGCGGGCTCGTTGAGGAGGAGCGACGCCGCGCCCGGGCCGGCCCAGTGGCCGGCCACCACCGCCGCGACGACGGCGGCGATCCACGTCACGAGGCGGATCGCGCCCGAGACCAGCCCGGCGATCGCGCAGCCGGCCACCACGAGCAGAATAATCGGGTCCAGCACGAGGTACTGAGTATAGTGAAGCCGTTCCGCCTGGAGAGAGACCGATGAGCTTCCTGCCCGATCCGCTGCACCCGGCGATCATCCACTTCCCGATCGTGTTGAGCCTCGTCGCGCTGCTCTTCGAGGTGGTGGCGCGCCACCCCCGGGCGCGCAGCCTGGAGGGGGCGGCCGGGCTGCTCGTCCTCCTCGCCGCGGTCTCGAGCGTGGTCGCGGTCGTGACCGGCAACGCGGCGCACGACGACGCGGTGGTGCCGCCCGCGGCCGTGGCGCTGGTTGCGCGCCACGAGCAGATCGGCGAGCTCGCGATGTGGACGCTGCTGGCGGTCGCGGCGGTGCGGGTCGCGCTGACCTGGCGCGGCTGGTTCACCGGGATCGTCCCCTGGGTCTACGTCCTCGCGCTCGCGCTCGGCGCGACGCTGGTCGGGGTCAACGGCTACATCGGCGGCAAGATGGTGTTCGACCACGGCGTCGGCACCGGGCCGGTGCAGCGCCAGCCCGCGGCGCAGGCGTCCGGCGCGACACCCCGCCCCGCCCCCGGGTGACGCGCGCGGCGCCTCGCCGCGGCGTCGTTGTTTGCTAGTATCGTCGCGGTGGCCCTCCCTCACCGCCGCGCCGTGATCCTCGCTCTCCTCGCCCTACCCGCGCTGGTCCTTGCCGCTCCGGCCGGCGCCGACACCCGGGCGCTCGCGTGGGAGGTCGTCAGCCACGACACGCCGCGAGTGTTCTGGGCCGGCCGCAACCGGGATGTCCGGGTGGTGCTGCGCAACGTCGGCAGCTCGACGTGGTCGGAGGACAACGGCGACCACCTCTCGTACCACTGGCTCGCCCCCGACGGCTCGATGGTCGAGCTCGACGGGATGCGGGCGCGGTTCGCGAGCCCGGTGCGGCCGGGCGAGACGGCGGAGGTCGTCGCGCGCGTGCACGCGCCCTCGCGCAACGGCCGCTGGGTGCTCGAGTGGGAGATGGTGCGCGAGCAGGTGGCGTGGTACGGCCCGCCGGCGGGCGGCGCGCGGCTGCGGCTCACGGTCTTGGTGCTGTGGCGTTGCGGCCTGCTGCAGGCGGCGTTCCTGGCGCTCACGGGCGGCGTGGCGCTGGCAGCGCGCCGCTGGCGCCCGGCGGCGGGCTCGTGGCGGTGGGCGCTGGTGGAGTTCGCGCCGGTGGTCTGGACGTGGGGCGCGGTGCTGCTCGTCACGGTCGTCTTCTCCGAGATCACGGAGCACCAGCTGTGGGTCGACAGCGGCGTGCTCGCCGCCTCCGGCGCGGCCTGGTTCGCGCTGCCGATCGCGCTGGTGCCGGGACGGTGGCGCTCGTGGGCGGCGTTCGCCCTGGCCGCGCTGGTGAGCCTCGGCACGCTCGCCGACGCGGCGTACATGCGCTTCTTCGAGAACGTCGTGCCGATCGTCGCGGTCGCCGCGGCGCGCCAGCTCGGCCAGGTCGAGGGGAGCGTGCGGACGCTGCTCCACCCGATCGACCTCTGGCTCGTCCCCACGCTCGCGAGCGGCGCGCTGCTGGCGTGGCTGTGGCCGCGGGCGGCGCGCGCCGAGCGGCCGGGCGCCCGGGTGCGGCGGACCGCCGCGGTCGTCGCGCCGCTCCTCTGCGTCGCGGCGGCCGTGCCCTCGCTGCGCGAGCTCCAGGCCGGGCTCCACGACCCCGCCACCGCCGAGCAGCTGTTCTCGAAGTCGGCGCTGCTCGAGCGCTGGGGCCTCGTCAACGTCCACCTCTTCGACGTGATGCGGACGTGGGACGAGTGGATCGGCCGCAACTCGCCCGACCCGCGCGAGACGGCGCGGGTGCGCCGCTTCTTCGCCGAGCGCGCCGCCGCGTCGGCGGGCGTCGCCGCCCGGCACGGCGAGGCGAAGGGGGCGAACCTCATCCTCATCCAGGTCGAGTCGCTGCAGCAGTGGGTGGTCGGCGCGCGGGTGCGGGGCGCGGAGATCACGCCGTTCCTCAACTCGCTGCGGGGGAAGGCGCTCTACTTCCCGTTCGTGTTCGATCAGACCGGCCAGGGACGCAGCTCCGACGGCGAGTTCGCGGTGCTCAACTCGCAGCACGCGCTCGACCGCGGCGCCGTCGCCTTCCGCCGCACCCACAACCACTTCGTCGCCCTGCCCGAGGTCCTGCGCGAGCACGGCTACCACACGCTCTCCGCCCACCCGTTCGAGAAGGGCTTCTGGAACCGGGGCGTGCTGCACCCGCGCTGGGGCTTCGAGAAGATGCTGTTCAAGGACGAGCTGGGGCCGGGCGAGGTGATCGGCTGGGGGCTGTCGGACGGCGCGTTTTTCGACCGCATGGTCGACCAGCTGCGCCTGCGCCAGGAGCCGTACTTCGCCTTCCTCATCACGCTCGGGCTGCACCACCCGTTCGCCGAGTTCCCCGACCGCCACGAGGTGCTCGACGTCGGCGAGCTGAAGGACACGCCGCTCGGCAACTACATCCACGCCATGCACTACTTCGACGCCTCGCTCGCCGACTTCATCGCCGACCTCGACCGCTACGGCGAGCTCGCGAACACGGTCGTGGCGCTCTACGGCGACCACGAGTCGGGCCTCGAGATCGACGACAAGCTGGTCCCGCTCACCGGCCAGCGGGTGTGGGACCCGTCGCTGGTGGTGCGGCTGCGCCGCGTGCCGTTCTTCGTCATCCTGCCGGGGATGAGGTTCCACGCCGAGGTCCGCGTCGTCGGGGGGCAGGTCGACATCGCGCCGACGCTGCTCGCGCTGCTCGGCGTCACCCCGCCGGCGGCGTTCGTCGGCACGCCGCTCGACCCGGCGCGGGCCCCGTTCGCGGTGCTCAACGACGGCTCGGCGGTCGGGGCGGATCGGCTCTACGCCGCCGAGGGCGCCGCGATCCCGCCCGGCGGCGCCTGCTTCGGCTGGCCCGGCGGCGCGCCGCGGCCGCTCGCGGACTGCGCCGCGCTGATCCGCCAGGGGCAGGACGAGCTGGAGGCGTCGCGGTTCGTGATCGACCACGACCTGGCGCGCGAGATCGCCCCGCTGCGCTCGCCTTGAGGCGGCCGCGAGCCGCGTGTTACCGTCGCGCCGTGAGCGATCGCCTGGCGCGCCGGCCCGAGGCCATCCGGGCGATGTTCGGCCGGGCGGCGGGCCGCTACGACCTCCTCAACCGCCTGATGTCGCTGCGCCGCGACGTGGCATGGCGTCGCCGGCTGGTCGGCGCGCTCGCGAGCGCGCCGCCGGGTCCGGTGCTCGACCTCGCCACCGGCACCGGCGACGTGGCGCTCGCGATCCGCAGCCGCAGCGTCCTCGGCGGCGACTTCTGCTTCGAGATGCTGGCGCTGGCGCGACGCAAGGCGCGGCGCCGCGGGCGCGCGGCCGCCTGGCTCGCGGCGGACGCGCTGGCGCTGCCGTTCCCGCCCGGCAGCCTCGCCGCGGTGACGGTCGCGTTCGGGGTGCGCAACTTCGTCGACCTCGACGCCGGGCTGCGCGAGATCCGCAGGGTGCTCGTGCCGGGGGGCGTGCTCGCGATCCTCGAGCTGCACCGGCCGCGCCGCCGCGCCGTGGCGGCCGCCGCGCGCGCCTGGAACCGATGGGTGACGACGCCGCTCGGGCGGCTGCTCTCCGCGGACGAGGAGGCCTACGCCTACCTGCCCGCGTCGATCGACACCTTCCCGGACCGGGTCGAGATGGGCGAGCGGCTGACGGCGGCCGGGTTCGGCCTGCGCGCGAGCCGCGACCTCTCGGGCGGCATCGCAGCGCTGACGGTGGGCTGGCGCAAGGAGGGGGCATGACGGCACGAATCCTGGAGGGCGGACCGGTCGCGGAGGCGATCCGCGAGCGCGTCGCCGCGCGCGTGCGCGAGCTCGCCGGCCGCGGCGTCGTCCCGCGTCTGGAGGTCATCCTCGTCGGGGCCGATCCGGCGTCGCAGGTCTACGTCGGCGCGAAGGCCAAGGCGTGCGCGCGCGTCGGCATCCGCTCCGCCACCCACGCCCTGCCGGCGGAGACCGGCGCGAGCGAGCTCGCCGCGCTGATCGCCGCGCTCAACGCCGACGCCGACGTCGACGGCATCCTGCTTCAGATGCCGCTGCCGAAGCCGCTCGACGGCCGCTCGTTCCTCGACCTCATCGACCCGGCCAAGGACGTCGACGGGTTCCACCCCTTCAACGTCGGCCTCCTCCACCAGGGCCGGCCGGCGTTCGTGCCGTGCACCCCGGCGGGCATCGTCGAGCTGCTCGAGTCGGCGGGCGTCGCGATCGCCGGCAGCCGCGCGGTGATCCTCGGCCGCTCGGAGATCGTCGGCAAGCCGATGACCGCGCTGCTGCTCGCGCGCCACGCCACCGTGACCACCTGCCATTCCCGCACCCGCGACCTCGCGGGGGTGTGCCGCGAGGCGGACGTCCTGGTCGCGGCGATCGGCAAGCCGGCCCTCGTCACGCCGGAGTTCGTCAAGCCCGGCGCGACGGTGGTCGACGTCGGCGTCAGCCGGGTGGAGGACGCGGCCGAGGTCGAGCGGCTCTACCCGGGAGACGAGGAGCGGCGCGCCCAGCTCGCCAAGCGCGGCTACACGCTGGTGGGGGACGTCGACTTCACCGCGGTGCGCGAGGTGGCGGGCGCGATCACGCCGGTCCCGGGCGGGGTCGGGCCGCTCACCATTGCGGGGTTGCTGTCGAACACGGTGCTGGCGGCGCAGCGGCGGCGGGGACTGCCTTGCTGAAGGTCGGGCTGACCGGCGGCGTCGCGAGCGGCAAGTCGACCGTCGCGCGCCTGCTGCGCGGGCATGGCGCGGCGACGCTCGACGCCGACGCGGTGGTCGAGGAGCTCTACCGGCCGGGCGCGCCCGGCGCGCGCGCGGTCGCGGCGCTGTTCGGGCCCGGGGTGCTCGGCGCCGCCGGCGGCGTGGAGCGCGCGGCGCTCGGCGCGCTCGTGCTGGCGGACGCGGCGGCGCGCGCGCGCCTCGAGGCGGCGGTCCACCCGCTCGTGCGAGAACGCATCGCGGCGTGGCTCGCGGCGCTCGCGGCCGCGGTGCGCGCCCCCAGCGTCGCCGTCGTCGAGGCGGCGCTGCTGGTGGAGACCGGCTCGTTCCGCGACTACCACCGGCTCGTCGTGGTCGGCGCCCCGCTCGAGCTGCGCCGGGCGCGGGCGCTGCGCGCGGGCTGGCCGGCGGCGCGCTTCGACCGCACGGCGGCGGCGCAGGCCGACGACGCGAGCCGCGAGCGCGCCGCGGACTACCTCGTGCGGAACGAGGGGAGGTACGCGGATCTCGAGGCGGCGACCGGGTCGCTCTGGCCGCTTCTGCTCGAGGACGCGGCGGCGGTGGCGGCGGGCCTGCCGCTGCCGGCGCGCGGCGCCGGCTGAGATCAGCGCTTCTCGAGCTCGCACTTCAGCGCCTGGAACGCGAGGCCGCGGTGCGAGCGCGCGTTCTTCTCCGCCGGCGGCATCTCGGCGAAGGTGCGGCCGCCGCCCCACTCCGGCGCGAACACCACGTCCCAGCCGAAGCCGTTGGCGCCGCGCGGCGCGTCGACGATCGCGCCGTCGACGATCCCGATGCCGGCCCACTCGCGCTCCCCGTCGCAGACCAGCGC
>DATIYW010000015.1:0-10148 GCA_035517415.1 Thermoanaerobaculaceae bacterium | reverse complement strand
CGACGACGTCGTCGCGGCGGTCCTCGCCGAGGCCGAGGCGTAGGCGCGCCGCGGTCGCCGCCGGCGGCGGCCGCCGCTCGGAGGATCCGGCTCAGACCGTGTTCTGCGGGTCGACGTCGACGACCCGGTGCACGCCGCCGGGGACGGGCGCCGCGAGCACGCGGGCGAGCGCTTCGCGCAGTGGCGCGCGTGCCGGCGCGAGCAGGAGGATCTGCACCCGCCACTTGCCGCGCAGGCGCTCGAGCGGAGCGGGGGCCGGCCCGACCAGCCGCAGCGCCGGCGGCACGGGCTCGAGCGCGCGCGCCGCGGCCTGCGCCGCGGCCACCGCCGCGGTCTGTCGCGCCGCCTCGAAGCGCACCAGCGCGAGGCGGGACGCAGGCGGGTAGCGGAACGCCTGGCGGTAGCGCAGCTCCTCGGCCGCGAACCCCTTGACGTCGTGGGCGAGCGCCGCCCGCACCGCGTGGTGGTCGGGGTGATAGGTCTGGATCACCACGGTCCCGGGCCGGTCGCCCCGCCCGGCGCGCCCCGCCACCTGGGTGAGCATCTGGAAGGTCCGCTCGGCGCCGCGGAAGTCGGGGAAGCCGAGCAGGTTGTCGGCGTTGATCACGCCCGTCAGCGTGACCGCCGGGAAGTGGTGTCCCTTCGACACCAGCTGCGTCCCGACCAGCACGCGGCTGGCGCCGGCGGCGAATCGCTCGAGCGTGGCGACGAGCTGCGCTGGGGAGCGCGCCGTGTCGCGGTCGAGGATGTCGACCTCGACCTCCGGGTGGAGCGCCCGCACCAGCGCGGCGATCTTCTCGGTGCCGGCGCCGACGTGGTCGAGGAGCTCGCCGCCGCAGCGCGGGCACGCGGTCGGGATCTCGCGCCGGTGGCCGCAGTAGTGGCACAGCAGCGCGCCCTGGCGGCGGTGCACCGTGAGCGGGATCGAGCAGTCCGGGCACGCCGCCTGGTGGCCGCACTCGCGGCACAGCAGCACCGGCGCCCAGCCGCGGCGGTTGACGAGCAGGATCGCCTGCTCGTCGCGGCCGAGCGCGGCGACGAGGCTCTCGCGCAGCCGGCGCGAGAGGAAGCGCTGCCCGTGCTCGCCGGGCTCCGGCGGCTCGCCGCGCAGGTCCACGACCTCGACCCCCGGCAGCCGGCCGCCCGCCACCCGCTCCGGCAGCTCGACGACCTCGACCCTCCCCTGTGCGGCGAGCGCGAGCGCCTCCAGCGACGGCGTCGCCGAGGCGAGCACGACCGGGATCGAGAGGCGCTGGCCGAGCACGAGCGCGAGGTCGCGGGCGTGGTAGCGCGGCTCCTCCTCCTGCTTGTACGAGGGATCCTGCTCCTCGTCGACCGCGATCACGCCGAGCCGCCCGAGCGGGGCCCAGAGCGCGGAGCGCGGCCCGGCGACCACGTCGACCAGGCCGCGTCGGGCGCGGTCCCACGCCGCCAGCCGCTCCCCCTCCGCCATCGACGAGTGCAGCACGGCGACGCGCTCGGCGAAGCGGGCGCGCAGGAGCCCGGCGAGCGCCGGGGTGAGCGCGATCTCCGGCACCAGCACCAGCGCCTGCATTCCCCGCTCGACCGCGGCGGCGGCGGCGCGGAGGTACACCTCGGTCTTGCCCGAGCCGGTCACGCCCTGGAGCAGGAAGGCGCGAAACGAGCCGCCGGCGATGCCGGCGACGACGGCGCCGAGCGCGGCCGCCTGGTGCGCGGTGAGCACCTCGGCGGGCGGCGGCGGGGTCAGCTCCCAGCGCCGCAGCGGGAGCGCACGCGCCTGGCGGAACCGGCGCAGCACGCCCTTGCGAACCAGCCCCGTCACCACGCCGGGCGAACACTCGCACGCCGCGGCGAGCTCGCCCTCGAGGGCGGGCCGGCCGAGCTCGGCCAGGTAGGCGACGACGCGGCGCTGCGCCGGGGCGGCGCCGACGCGCCGGTCGCGCTCGTCGGCATCGAGGTCGGCGAGCACCACCGCCCCCACGGTCGACCCCGAGGGCGCGGGCGCGCCGCGCTCCACCACGCGCACCGCGTTGCGTGCCGCCAGGCGCGCGATCACCTCGTCGAGCTCCTGCCGCGACCACCCCTCGCTGCGCAGGCGCGCGAGCGAGATGCGCCGCGCCTCGATCAGGCGCTCGACCAGGCGCCGCTCGGACTCGTCGCCGGCGGCCAGCACCTCGTGCGCGCCCGGCCCGACCTGGAGCAGCGGCGCCGGCATGCGCAGGAGCGACCGGGGGATCGCCGCGCGCACCACCGACCCGAGCGGCGCGGCGTAGTAGTCGGCGGCGAAACGCGCGAGGTCGAGCACGTGCGCGGGGAGCAGGGGCTCCGGGTCGAGCACCTCCTCGACCGGGAGGATCTTCTCGGCCGGGACGTCCGCCTCGTCGCAGCGCTCGACGATCAGGCCGATCCGGTTCTGCCCCCGCAGCCGCACCCTGGCGCGGCTCCCCGGCCTCGCCAGGTCCTCGAGCGCACTCGGGACGCGATAGGTCAGCGCCTCGGGAAGCGCGGCGGGAAACGCGATCCGGGCGAACACGGGGACGCGATGATACACTCGCGCGGTGCCCGGCGAAGGCGATCTGCAGCGCTGGCGCGAGCTCCTCCGCCGCCTGCAGGCGGGTCCGGCGCCGCGCGGGGCCGAGTTCGACCTCTGCCGTCGCGTCCTCGCCGCCGCCCCCGCCGCCCCGGAGGCCCGCGAGGCGGCGCGCCTGCTCCTCGAGGCCGCGATGGCGGACGCCGCCACGCCGATCGCCGACGCTCAGGAAGTGATGCGCCTGCTCCGAGCGGTCAGCCGCGGCGCGGTCGACCTCCTGGCGCTGGTCGGGGCGACGTGAGGCGCGGCGCCCCCGCCACCCCGTGGTCCCCGACCATCTACTGACTGGATTGGAGATCGCCCTGAACTCCGAGCCCGCGGGCGGAGAATTGGATTTACGCATATTTACCATCTGTTGACGTATTGCGTTCAGGACCACAGAATCGTACAATCGTGTGCCATGGGCGACCACTCGCAACGCGTGGAGGCGATCCTCACGAGCGCGCTCGACCTCGCGGAGAGCGGGGGCGTCGCGGGCGTCACCACCGCCGCCCTGGCGCGGCGGCTGCAGTTCACCGAGGCCGCGCTCTACCGCTACTTCAGCGGCAAGGGCGCGATCATCGCCGCCAGCCTGCGCCACCTCGGCGAGCGGCTGTTCACCACGATGCTGATCGAGCTGATGCCGGACGCCGTCCGCCACGGCCAGGCGGTCGAGCAGCAGCTCACCCAGCACGTGGGGAGGTTCGCCTACCGCGAGGGGCTGCTGCTCGAGCTGCTGGTCGCCGCGGCCGGCGGTCGCGACCCCGATCTCCACGCCGCCGGCGACGCCTTCGTCCGCCAGTACGCCCAGAGCATGGCCGAGTACTTCGCCGCGCTCCAGAAACAGGGGACGATCGGCGCCGCCGCCTCCGCCGACGATCTCTCGCGCCTGTGGATCTGCCAGATCCTCGGCGGGTTCGTGCGGACGCGCCTGACGCGCGAGGTGTGGGACCCGATCGGCCAGACCGGGTTCGTCGCGTTCCTCGGCCACCTGCGCGCGCTGGTCGCGGTTCCCTCGGCGTGACGCCCCGCCGCGGCCGGCCGCCGCTCGCCCGCGCCTCGTGCCTCGTGCGCCCCGCCGCCTGAGGACCTCGCGCTACGCCGCGCTGCGCTCCACCCAGATGCGGAGGAGCTGCAGCACGCACTCGCTCGCCTTCGCCATCCACTCCTCGGAGACCCACTCCTGGACCGAGTGGAAGTTCTGCCCCCCCGCCCAGATGTTCGGCGTGAGCAGGCCCATGAAGGACAGCCGCGCGCCGTCGGTGCCGCCGCGGATCGCGCGCCGCACCGGCTCGATGCCGAGCCGCCGCACCGCCTCGAACGCGTACTCCAGGACCTTGGGGTCCTCGGCGATCTTGGTCGCCATGTTGCGGTACGACTCGCGCACGTCGACCGCGATGCGCGCGCCGGGGAACGCCGCCCCGACCTCGCGGACGATCGCGCGGAGCGCGTCCTCGCGGGCGCGGAGCTCCTCCTCACTGAACGCGCGGACGAGGAACTTCATCTCGATCTTGGTCACGTCGCCGCGCAGGTCGTAGGGATGGAGGTAGGGCTGGCGCTCGTCGGTGGTCTCGGGGAGGAACTCGTTCGGCAGCCGCTCGACGATCGCGGCGGCGACGCGCACGGCGTTGGTGAGCTTGCCCTTGGCGTAGCCGGGGTGGACGTCGTGCCCCTCGATCGTCACCAGCGCGGAGTCGGCGCAGAACGTCTCGTCCTCGATCTCGCCGATGTCGGAGCCGTCGAGCGTGTAGGCGTAGCCGGCGCCGAAGCGGGCGACGTCGAAGTGCTCGGTGCCGCGCCCGACCTCCTCGTCGGTGGTGAAGCCGACGCGTACGGCGCCGTGGTGGAACTCGGGGTGGCGGGCGAGCCACGCGACGACGGTCATGATCTCCGCGATGCCGGCCTTGTCGTCGGCGCCGAGCAGCGTCGTGCCGTCGGAGGTGACGAGGGTGTGCCCGACGCAGCGCGCGAGGTTGGGGTTGTCGGCGAAGCGGATCACCTGGCGCGGGTCGCCGGGCAGCGTCAGGTCGCGGCCGTCGTACTTCTCGATCACCTGCGGCTTGACGCCGGCGCCGAGCGTGCCGTGGTAGGAGTCGACGTGGGCGATCAGGCCGATCGTCGGCACCTTGCTCGCGGCGCCCTGGCGCCCGTCGAGGTTGGCGGGCACGGTGGCGTAGACGTAGCCCCACTCGTCCATCGCCGCGTCGGCGCAGCCGAGCGCCTTGAGCTCTTCGGCGAGCAGGCGCGCGAGGTCCTTCTGCTTCGCGGTCGAGGGACTGGTGGTCGAGTTCTCGTCGGACTGGGTGTCGACCTGGACGTAGCGCAGGAACCGGGCGAGCAGCTCCTTCCGGTCCTTGGCGTCGAGGGCGATGGCGGTCATTCCGGGCCTCCTCCGTCGGCTTGCGCCGGGGAGACCGAGTCTAGCCGCTCCGACCCGCAAAGCAAAGCCGCGCCGAGCTTGACGGTCGGCGGGGAATAACGCTACGATCATGTGAATTTGGGCACGAGGGGGAGCAGGTGATCAACCAATACGTCCCGGTCTTGCTCGCGTTCGCCTTCGCCGCGTTGGTGGCGGGCGCGTTGATCGGGCTCTCCGCCCTCCTCGGCCGCGCCCGCCTCTCCCGGGCGCGGACGCGCGAGACCTACGAGAGCGGCATGCCGCTGCTCGACAGCTCGCGCAAGCGCGTCTCGGTCCGCTTCTTCGTCGTCGCGATGGTGTTCATCGTCTTCGACGTCGAGGTCGCGTTCCTCTTCCCCTGGGCGGTCTCGGTGCGCGGCCTGCTCCAGGAGGGCAACACCACGGTGCTCCTCGACGGGCTGATCTTCTTCGTGCTGCTCGCCATCGGCTACATCTACCTGTGGCGCGAAGGGGTGTTCGACTGGGCCCGCCGCGGGAGCGAGCAGTGACCCCGCGTCCGATCGCGGCGGCGCCCGCCGAGTCGCTGGAGTCGGTCGCCTTCGATGCCGCGCTGTCCGCCCGCATCGACGAGATGCTGGCGCGCTACCCCACCCGCCGCGCCGCGATCCTCCCGGTGCTGTGGCTGTGCCAGGAGCGGTTCGGCTGGATCTCGCCGGGCGTGATGCGGGCGGTGGCGGAGCGCCTCGGCGAGAGCCCGGCGTTCGTCGAGGGGATCGTCACCTTCTACACCATGTTCTACACCTCCCCGCCGGCGCGCTACGTGCTGCAGGTGTGCACGACGCTGTCGTGCGCGGTGTGCGGCGGGCGGGAGCTGGTCGAGCACCTCAAGCGGCGGCTCGGCATCGGCTTCGGCGAGAGGACCGCCGACGGGTCGTTCCAGCTCATCGGCGTGCAGTGCCTCGGCGCGTGCGGCGGCGCGCCGGTGGTCCAGATCAACGACGACTACTACGAGAACCTCGACGCGGCCCGCCTCGACGCCGTGCTCGGCGAGCTGGAGGGGTCGCGGTGAGCGGCGAGGCGGTGCTCCTGCGCGGCCGCGGCCGGCCGGAGCACGCGACGCTCAAGGGGTATCTCGCCGCCGGCGGCTACGAGGGTTGGAAGAAGGCGCTGACGGCCGGGCCCGACGCGGTGGTCAAGGAGGTCATGGACTCCGAGCTTCGCGGCCGTGGCGGCGCCGGCTTCCCCACCGCGCGCAAGTGGAGCTTCGTCCCCAAGGACCACCCCGGCCCACGCTACCTCGTGTGCAACGCCGACGAGTCCGAGCCCGGCACGTTCAAGGACCGCGAGCTGATGGAGGTCGACCCCCACCAGCTCGTCGAGGGCGTCGCGATCGCCGCCTACGCGATCCGCGCGAACACCGCCTACATCTACATCCGCGGCGAGTTCGTGCGCTGGGCGCGCATCCTCGAGGAGGCGATCGCCGAGGCGCGGGGCGCCGGGCTGCTCGGCAAGGACGCGCTCGGCAGCGGCTTCGACCTCGACGTCTGGGTGCACCGCGGCGCCGGCGCCTACATCTGCGGCGAGGAGACCGCGCTGATCGAGTCGCTCGAGGGCAAGCGCGGCTTCCCGCGCCTCAAGCCGCCGTTCCCGGCGGTGGTGGGCGTGTTCGGCAAGCCGACCGTCGTCAACAACGTCGAGACGCTCGCCTGCGTGCCGCACATCATGACTCGCGGCGCGCACTGGTTCGCGTCGATCGGCCGCCCGCGCAACACCGGGCCGAAGCTGTACTGCATCTCCGGCCTGGTCGAGCGTCCCGGCGTCTACGAGCTGCCGCTCGGCGTCACGTTCCGCGAGCTGATCTACGAGCATGCCGGCGGGGTCCGCGGCGGGCGCGCGCTCAAGGCGTTCTTCCCCGGCGGCACCTCGGCGCCGATCATGACCGCGGCGGAGGTGGACACCAAGGCCGACTTCGACGCCTGTGCCGAGGCCGGCACCATGCTCGGCTCGGCCGGCGTGATCGTCCTCGACGAGGGCGTCGACATCGTCGAGGCCGCCGCCAACGTCGCCCACTTCTACGCCCACGAGTCGTGCGGCCAGTGCACGCCGTGCCGCGAGGGCTCCGACTGGTGCGTGGACATCCTCGACCGCGTCGCCGCGGGTCACGGGCGCGCCGGCGACCCCGAGGCGCTGCTGCGCATCTGCAAGTTCTCCTCCGGCGGGATGACGATCTGCCCGCTCGGCGACGCGTTCGCCCTGCCGATCTCGAGCATCGTGACCAAGTTCCGCGGCGAGTTCGACCGCCGCATCGCGGCCGCCGCGGCGCTGCCGCAGAAGAAGCTGCCGGTCCTGCCGTGGGCGGGGCCGCGGCCCGGGTTCGGGAGCTAGGAGGCGGTCCGGGCATGCCGAAGCTGACGATCGACGGGCGCGAGGTCGAGGTCGCCGCGGGGACCAACCTGATCGAGGCCGCGCGCGCCGCCGGGGTCGAGATCCCCTACTTCTGCTACCACCCGTACCTGCGGGTGGTCGGGCAGTGCCGCATCTGCATGGTCGAGATCGAGGGGCAGCCGCGCCTCGCGATCGCCTGCGCGACGCCGGTCGCGGAGGGGATGAAGGTCAAGTCCGAGACCTCGGCGCGCGCCAAGGAGGCGCGCGAGGCGGTGATGGAGTTCCTGCTCGAGAACCACCCGCTCGACTGCCCGGTCTGCGACCAGGCCGGCGAGTGCCTGCTGCAGGACCACTCGATGACCGAGCAGGGGCGCCAGTTCACGAGCCACATGACGGACGTGCGCCGCACCTTCCCGCGCCTCGAGCGCCGCCTGCTCGGGCCGCACATCGTGCAGAACCAGAATCGCTGCATCCACTGCTCGCGCTGCATCCGCTTCACCCAGGAGGTGTCGGAGACCAGCGCGCTGACCTACAAGTGGCGCGGCAACGGCATGTACATCGACACGTTCGACGGGAAGCCGCTCGACGACCCGATGTCGGCCTGCGTCGCCGACGTCTGCCCGGTCGGCGCGCTCACGGTGCGCGAGTTCCGCTTCCGAAAGCGCGCCTGGAAGCTGCGCTCCACGCCCTCGATCTGCCCGGGCTGCTCGATCGGCTGCAACGTCTGGATCGACCACCACGAGCGGGCCGTCTACCGCTTCACGCCGCGCGAGAACCCGGAGATCAACGCGACCTGGACGTGCGACCACGGCCGCTTCCTCGCCCGCTCGCTCAACGACCAGGCGTACCTCTACCCGCACCGCCGCGTCGGCAGCCAGCTCACGCGGGTGAGCTGGGGCGAGGCGATCGCCGCGCTCGCGGTCGACCTCAAGGCGGGCGGCCGGCTCCGCGTGGTCGCCTCGCCGAACCTGTCGAACGAGGAGCTGTACCTCGCGCGCGAGCTGTTCGGCCGCCAGCTCCGCGGCGAGCTCGCGGTGCCGGTGTGGGCCGGCGAGCCGCGGCGGATGAAGAACGGCCGCAAGGAGTGGCTCGAGTCGACCGACGCGCACCCCAACTCCGCGGGCGCGCGCCGGCTCGGCCTCGAGCTCGTCGACGGCGACGGGCTCTCGCGCTTCCTCTACGGCGCCGCCGACCTGACGATCGTGCTCGACGCCTCGGTCCACCCGTTCCTCGCCACCCAGGAGGCGCTGCAGCTGCTGCGCGTCGGGCCGTCGATCGCGTTCGCGCGCGCCGAGCACCCGATCGCCAACGTCGCCGGCTGGCTGCTGCCGATGGCGTCGCTCGCCAGCGACGAGGGGACGTTCACCTCCTCGACCGGCGCGGTGCAGCGCTTCGCCCCCGCCTTCGCGCCGCCCGGCACCGTGCGCCGCACGCCGACCGGCGGGATGTCGCCGACGGTGCCGACGATCGCCTCGCCGTGGGGACCGCCCGGCGAGGCGCGGCCGGTCTGGCAGGTGCTCGTCGCGCTGGCGCGGGCGCTCGGCGTTGCGTCGCTCGACTTCGCCGGCCCCGCGGAGGTGTTCGCCCAGCTGGTCAAGAGCGAGAAGGCGTTCGCCGGCCTGAAGTGGGAGAAGCTGGAAGGCGCTCGGCAGGGCTCGTTCCGGGAGCGGCAGCATGTGGGGTAGCGTGATCCTCGCCGCGGTCAAGCTGGTGGTGATCGCCTCCGCCGTGCTCACGCTCGTGGCGGTGATGGAGTGGGTCGAGCGGCGCGGCGCGGCGTTCATCCAGGACCGGCTCGGCCCCAACCGGGTCGGACCGTGGGGGCTTTTCCAGCCGGTGGTCGACGCGGTCAAGCTGCTGTTCAAGGAGGACGTGACGCCGGTCGCGGCGAACCGCGGGCTCTACTACCTCGCGCCGATGACGTCGGTGTTCGTCGCGTGCCTCACGTTCATCGTCATTCCGTTCGGCGCCGGCAACGACGTGACGGTGTTCGGCGTGCCATTGGGCGGACTGACGATCGCGCCGCAGCTCGGCGTCGGCGTGCTCTTCCTCCTCGCCATCGGCTCGCTCGGCGTCTACGGCATCGTCCTCGCCGGCTGGTCGTCGAACAACAAGTACTCGCTGCTCGGCGGGCTGCGATCGTCCGCGCAGCTGATCTCCTACGAGCTGTCGATGAGCCTCGCGGTCCTCGGAGTGCTGCTCGCGACCGGCTCGCTGCGCCTCGACGAGGTGGTCGGTTACCAGGCGCACCACCTCTGGAACGTGGTGCCGCAGGTGATCGGCTTCGTCGTGTTCGTGGTCGCCGTGTTCGCCGAGACCAACCGGCTGCCCTTCGACCTCGCCGAGGCCGAGACCGAGCTGGTCGCCGGCTACCACGTCGAGTACTCGTCGATGAAGTTCGCCGCCTTCCTGATGAGCGAGTACATGAACATGGTGACCGCGTCGGCGCTGATCGTGACGCTCTTCCTCGGCGGCTGGAGCTTCCCCGGCATGAGCCACTTCGCGGGCTGGCCGCTGCTCCTCCTCTCGGTCGCCGCGTTCGGGGTCAAGCTCGCGTTCTTCCTCTGGCTGTTCGTGTGGGTGCGCTGGTCGCTTCCCCGCTTCCGCTACGACCAGCTGATGCGCTTGGGTTGGAAGGGACTGCTCCCCCTCGCCGGCCTCAACCTCGCCTGGGTCGGCACGGCGATGGCGTTGAGGTGGCTGTGATGAAGCCCGTGGTCCGTGACCCGTGGTCCGTGGCCCCCAGAGGCCTTGTCATCGGACGCGGTGCCCCGACCCCGGACCCCGGACCCCGGACCCCGGCCTTGGGAGGGGCGGCATGGAGCTAGCCGTCTTCTACGCCACGGTGGTGGC
>DATIYW010000014.1:0-16464 GCA_035517415.1 Thermoanaerobaculaceae bacterium | reverse complement strand
GCCGCCCAGTCCGAGCTCAGCGTGCACCCGCACGCCGAGCACGCATCGCTCCGGCCCGGGAACGCGGCGACGGCGACGATCGCGACTGCCGCGAGGGCCGCCGCGCTCTTCCGCCCTGCCCCCACCGGCACCCGCACTGCTGCGCCGTCGCGAGGAGCCCTGGTCCTCCTCCGCACCCTCCCGTTCATCGCCCCGCCTCCTCGCCGGGCATCTCGGCCCTCACACAAAAGTACCGCGGTTGCAGTCGAATTCCCCCGGTCGGCGTCGAGCAGGTGGGGGGTCAGGGTGTCGCTGGTCGCGCTACTCCAGGTGGAAGGCGTGGGAGAGGAACACTGCGGCCTGCCAGCGCGGCAGCGCGTCGTCCGGACAGAACAGCGGGTGGCCCTGGCCGTCGGTGCCGCAGCCCGAGGTGATTCCCTCGGCGTGGAGCTGCTCGATCCAATCCGCGGCGAACGCGCCGACCGGGACGTCGGCGAAGAACCCGCTGGCGGGCGGCGGCTGATACGCCGAGCCGTGCTCCGCGCGCAGCACGAAGATCGCCGACTGCGCCCGCGTCGTCAGCGAGCCCGGGCAGAACTGCGACCCGCCGCACCCTGCCGTGATCCCCTCGCGGTGCAGCTGCTCGATCCAGGCGGCGGCGAAGGCGTCGGCCGGCACGTCGGTGAACAGCGTGCCGGTGGCGGGCGGCGGCGCGAAGCATCCGCCGTGCTCGGCCTCGAGGAGCTGCACGGCCATCTGCGCGCGAGTCGCCGGGGTGTCGGGGCAGAAGTCGCCGCCGCCGCACCCGGCCGAGATGCCGTGCCGCCCGACCAGGTCCACCCAGGTGTGCCGCGAGTCGCTCGCGGGCACGTCGCTGAAGCCGCCGGACACGGTGTAGGCGGAGAGCTGGGCGGACTCGTCGGTGGCGTAGAGCACCCCCTCGATCACGATCGGGCTCTCCCAGTGCACGCCGGCGAACGAGGTGCTCCACAACGTCGTGCCGGTCGTCGGGTCGAGCGCCTCGATCGTGCCGGTACGCTCCAGGTACAGCACGCGGTTGGCGACCACCGGCGAGGTGGCCGCGTCGGCGTTCTGCCACTGGGTCTGCAGGATCGGGGCCGCGGGCGGCGCGATGACGGGCTTGAGCGCCGACAACCCGTTCGCCGTCGCGACGAACACCCAGGTCGTCCCGTCGGACGGGTTGACCCAGACCGCGGGCGCGGTGAAGACGAGCCCGCCCTGCGGCACCGCCATGCTGCTCAACTCCCCGCCGACGTGACCCGGCCCGCCCATCCCGCTCAGGTTCGTCAGGTCGAGCAGGCGCAGGGTCGCGTCCTTGCCGCCCTGGACCGCAAGCACACCCGCGAACGCCGCCGCCGGCACGATCGCCGGGGCGGCGCTGCCGAGGTCCTGGTCGAGGTTGTTGAGCTGGGCGAAGATCGTCGGCGTGTAGCTGTCGAGCGGCAAGCCGCCGCTGCCGGTGCCGTCCGGGTTGAGGGCGAACACGCTGTCGCCCCAGTTGTGCCCGCCGGTGTTCGCGTCGAAGACGCCGTTGCCCGTCGCCATGAAGATCTTCCCGGTCGTCGAGTCGAACACCACGCCCTGGCGCGCCCAGATCGCCGACTGCACGTCGGCGCAGTCGGGGGTGCCGCCGGTGACGAAGTGCACGGCCTGGTCGCTGCAGTCGGCGTTGAACACGTGCTGGCTGCCGTCGGAGAGGAGGATCGCGGTGACGTGGCCCTGGTAGTCGCCCTGGTCGCCCGGGTAGCCGCCGTTGGTGACGTAGAGGTAGGTGGCGCCCGCTCCGGTGGTGGCGATGGTCAGGGCCGAGGACCCCTTCTCGACGGCGGGCTTGAGCGTGGTGAGCTCCGGCCAGGCGCCGGTGGTGACCTCGGTGCCGTCCCCGACCGCGTACTTGTGCACATGGCCGTCGAGCCCGTAGGAGTAGACGTACTGGCCGCTCGGGTCGACCGCGGGCGAGGAGGTCGTGTAGTTCGGGCCGGTGGCCGCCTGCTTGGCCCAGATCTGGGCGCCGGTGTGGGCGTCGAGCGCGATGCAGTGCCCCGCCTTCGTGGTCACGAACAGGAGGTCGCGCACGCCGCTCGCGGTCGGCACGCGCCCGAGGTAGGCGGGGGCGCCGTCGGCGATCGCCGGGAGCGAGACCTGGAAGATGCGCGCCAGGCGCGCCACGTTCGCCTGCGAGAGGAAAACCTCGCCCGGGTTGGCGCCGCTGTGCCGCGAATCGCAGTCGAACTGGGGCCAGTTGCAGGCCCGCAGCTCCTCCCCGGCGAGCGAGAGCGCGACGACGGCCCCCGCGACGATCCACCGCCGATCCACCGTCGTGAGCCCTCCCGCAGGTGCGAACGGGCCCCTGCGGCGGGCCATTTCCGGCGCGGCGGTCCGCCCGGGCTCCGGGACCGGGCCGGTGACGGCAGTCACGCGCGTGCGGCGCGGCCCGCCGCGGACCTGCCCGGAGGCGGGGCGACGGCCCTCCCGCGAGGCGCCGCGGACGGCGTTCTGCTCGGTGGCAGCGTGCTATGATCCCGCGGTGTTGCGACAGGCTATCAAGCAGCGGCCGGTCTTGAGACCGCTCCGTACGGCGCGCGCCCGCGCGACGGCGTCCGTCTGATGGCGGCCGGGTTCGTCAAGCGCAAGGAGTTCCTGCCGTTCTCGCGGCCGACGATCCGCCAGGCCGAGATCGACGAGGTCGTCGACAGCCTGCGCTCCGGCTGGATCACCACCGGCCCGAAGGCGGAGCGGTTCGAAAAGGACTTCGCGGTCTACACCGGCTTCCCGATCGCGCTGGCGCTCTCCTCCGCGACCGCCGGGCTGCACATCGGCCTGATCGCGCTCGGCCTCAAGCCCGGCGACGAGGTGATCACCACCTCGATCACCTGGGCGGCGACCGTCAACATGATCGAGCTGCTCGGCGGCGTGCCGGTGTTCGTCGACGTGCACCGCGACACGCTGCAGATCGACGCGGCGGCGATCGAGGCGGCGGTCACGCCGCGCACGGTCGGGATCCTGCCGGTGCACTTCGGCGGCGCGCCGTGCGACATGGACCCGATCCTCGACGTCGCCCGCCGTCACGGCCTCTGGGTGTTCGAGGACGCGGCGCACGGCGTCGGCTGCCTGTACAAGAACCAGCACGTCGGCTGCTTCGACCGCATCGGCGTCTTCTCGTTCCACCCGATCAAGAACATGACCACCGCCGAGGGCGGCGTGCTGGTGCTGCGCGACCCGGAGATGGCGCGCGTGCTCCGTTCGCTGCGCTTCCACGGCCTCGAGAAGCAGGCGTGGAACCGCTACGCCGAGGGCGGCAGCCCGCAGGTCGAGGTGGTGCGCCCCGGCTTCAAGTACAACTTCATGGACCTGCAGGCGGCGATCGGCATCCACCAGCTCGAGTCGGTCGACCACTTCAACGAGCAGCGCGCGGAGCTGGTCGGGATCTACGAGGAGCTGCTCGCGGGCGTGGACGAGATCGGCCGTCCGGCCATGCCGGCCTACGACCACTTCCACACCTGGCACCTCTACGTCGCCACCGTGCTGGACGCGGCGCGCCTCTCGCGCGACGCCTTCATCGCCGAGCTTCGCGCCCGCAACATCGGCACCGGGATCCACTTCCGCGCCGTCCACACGCAGCCCTACTACGCCGCCAAGTACCCGCAGTGGGCGGGGCGCCTGGCCAACTCGGAGTGGGCCTCGGAGCGCATCTGCTCGCTGCCGCTGTTCCCGCTGATGAACGAGGACGACGTCGAGGCCGTGGTCGCCGCGATCAAGGACGTGCTGGTCCACGCGCGCGGGTGAGGCGATGGGCGAGCCCTACCTCTCGGTCGTCGTGCCGGTGTTCAACGAGGAGGCGAACCTCCCCAACCTGCTCGCCCGCCTGACCGCGGCGCTCGCCGGCGTCGGCAGACCGTACGAGGTCGTGCTGGTCAACGACGGCAGCAGCGACGGCTCGCTCGTCCTGCTCCGCGAGGCGGCGGGACGCGACCCGCACCTGGTGGTGATCGACTTCAACCGCAACTACGGCCAGCACGCCGCGGTGTTCGCCGGCTTCGAGGCGGCGCGCGGCGAGGTCATCGTCACGATCGACGCCGACCTGCAGAACCCGCCCGAGGAGATCCCCAAGCTGGTCGCGAAGATGGAGGAGGGGTTCGACGTCGTCGGGTCGGTGCGCGTGCAGCGCAAGGACACGTTCTTCCGCCGCGCCGCCTCGCGCCTGGTCAACAAGGTGACCTCGATGGCGACCGGCGTGCACCTCTCCGACTACGGCTGCATGCTCCGCGCCTACCGCCGCGACGTGGTGCGGACGCTGTGCAGCTCGAAGGAGATCTCGACGTTCATCCCGGTCCTCGCCGACATGTTCGCCGGCCACGTCACCGAGGTGCCGGTGGCGCACGCCGAGCGGATGGCGGGCAAGAGCAAGTACTCGTTCTGGAAGCTCCTCCGCCTGCAATTCGACCTCATGACCAGCTTCTCGCTCTGGCCGCTGCGCGCGATGCTCGCGATCGGCGTGCTCACCGCGATGGCCTCGATGGCGGTCGCCGCGGTGCTGATCGCGGGACGGCTGATCAAGGGCCACGAGTGGGCGGTGTCCGGCGTGTTCACCCTGTTCGCCGTGATGTTCTTCTTCGTCGGCGTGCTGTTCTTCGCCCTCGGCCTGCTCGGCGAGTACGTCGGCCGCATCTATCTCGAGGTCCGGCATCGGCCACGCTACGTCGTGCGGCAGATCTTCAGGACAGAGGCGGGGTCTGGGGTCAGGGGTCCGGGGTCAGGGAACGGCGAACGAAGTGATGTCGACCCAGTCGGCGCCCCTGGCAGAGACGTGTAGTCGCGATGGCCACTCCCCTCGATCCCGCTTCCGGACCCCGGACCCCGGACCCCGGACCCCGTTGTTTAGTGTTCGGCTATCACACCATGGGGTGCGTCGGCTTCGACGCGCTGCTCCGCCACGGCTTCGAGGTCGCCGCCGTCGTCACCCATCGCGACGACCCGGACGAGCAGGTGTGGTGGGCCTCGCTCGCGGAGCGCGCGCGGGCGCACGGCGCGGCGGTGCACTTCCCCGAGAAGGCCGAGCTTAAGGACGCGGCGTTCGCCGCGCTCGTCGCGTCGTACCGTCCCGATTTCGTGTTCTCGTTCTACTTCCGCTGGATGATCCCGTCCGGGGTCCTGGCGCTGGCGCCGCGCGGCGCGTTCAACCTCCACGGCTCGCTGCTGCCGCACTACCGCGGCCGCGCGCCGGTGAACTGGGTGCTGGTCAACGGCGAGACCGAGACCGGCGTCTCGCTCCACCGCATGGTCGCCAAGCCCGACGCCGGCGACCTCGTCGACCGGGAGCGCGTCGCGATCGAGTTCGAGGACACGGCGTACACGCTCTACCGCCGCCTCGAGGGCGCCGCGACGGCGTTGCTCGACCGCGCCCTGCCCGCGCTCCGCGACGGCCGCGCCGAGTCCAGCCCGCTCGACCTGGCGCGCGGCTCGTACTTCGGCGGCCGCCGCCCCGAGGACGGGCGCTTCGAGTGGAGCTGGCACGCGCGGCGGATCTACGACCTCGTAAGAGCCGTGACGCATCCCTACCCGGGCGCGTTCGCGGACCTCGCCGGGCGCCGGCTCTTCGTCTGGTGGGCCACGCCGGTGGTGGGACGCGTGGCCGAGCCCGGCACCGTCCTCGAGGTGGACCGCAACGGCGTCACGGTGGCGACCGGCAACGGCGCGCTGCGCCTGGTCACCGTCCAGCTCGAAGGCGAACCCGAGCTTCCCGCTGCGGCCTTCGCCCTCGCGAACGGCATCGCTCCCAGCCAGAACCTCGTAGCCACCGCCCCCCGGCCCCCGGCCCCCGGCCCCGCCTCTGCGCTCGGAAACGGAGACCCCCAGTGAAGATCCTCGTCCTCGGCGTCAATGGCTTCATCGGCAACGCGCTCGTGCGTCGCGTCCTCGCCACCACCGACTGGGAGGTCTTCGGCATGGACCTCTCCCACTCCAAGCTCGAGCACTCGCTCCACCACGAGCGCTTCCACTTCCTCGAGGGCGACATCACGATCAACAAGGAGTGGATCGAGTACCACGTCAAGAAGTGTGACGTGGTGCTGCCGCTGGTCGCGATCGCGACGCCCGCGACCTACGTGAAGGCACCGCTGCGCGTGTTCGAGCTCGACTTCGAGGAGAACCTGCGCGTGATCCGCCAGTGCGTGCGCTACGGAAAGCGCGTCGTGTTCCCGTCCACCTCCGAGGTGTACGGCATGTGCGCCGACCCGGAGTTCGACGAGGATTCGAGCCCGCTCGTGCTCGGCCCGATCAACAAGCCGCGCTGGATCTACTCGTGCTCGAAGCAGCTCCTCGACCGCGTGATCGCGGCCTACGGGCAGCAGGAAGGGCTCAAGTACACGCTCTTCCGCCCGTTCAACTGGATCGGCCCCAAGCTCGACGACATCGACGCCGCCAAGGAGGGGTCGAGCCGCGTCGTCACCCAGTTCATCATCAACCTGTTCCGCGGCGAGCCGATCCGCCTGGTCGACGGCGGTGAGCAGAAGCGCTGCTTCACCTGGGTCGAGGACGGCATCGCGGGGCTGCTCGCGATCATCGCCGACGCGCGCGGCGCCTGCGACGGCCAGATCTTCAACCTCGGCAACCCCGACAACGAGTGCTCGGTGAAGGAGCTCGCCTACCGCCTCGCCAAGCTCTACGAGACCAAGCGCGACGCGATCCCGCAGTACTTCCCCTCGAAGATCGAGGAGGTCAGCTCGTCGGCGTACTACGGCAAGGGCTACCAGGACATCCTCACCCGCAAGCCGTCGATCGCCAAGGCGAAGAGCCTGCTCGGCTGGGCGCCGCAGGTCGACCTCGACGACGCGCTGGCGCGGACGTTCGACGCGTTCCTGGCGGACTGGCTGGCGCAGGAATGAACGACGGGGCCAGGGGTCAGGGGCCGGGGACCTGCGAAGGAGCCCCGTGCCTCCCGGTCGCCGGGCAGGGGAGGTCGTTCCCTGACCCCTGATCCCGGACCCCGGACCCCGCTTCTCGGGTTGCGGATCGACGTCGACACCCACGACGGGATGAAGCTCGGCGTGCCGCGCCTGCTCGACGTCCTCGCCGAGCACGGCGTGAAGGGCACGTTCTACCTCTCGATGGGACCCGACAACTCCGGCAAGGCCGTCTTCAACGTCCTGCGCCGACCCGGGTTCCTCGCCAAGATGCGGCGCACCGGCGCGGCCCGCGTCTACGGCTGGCGCACCGTGCTCTCGGGCACGCTGCTGCCGGCGCGCATGATCGCGGTCGCGCTCCCGGCGGTGGCGCGGCGGATCACCGCCGATGGCCACGAGGCCGGCGTCCACGCCTGGGACCACCGGCGCTGGCAGGACCACCTCCCCGACCTCTCCGACGAGCGGGTGGCGCGCGAGCTCGACCTCGGGCGCGAGGCGTTCGTCTCGATCTACGGCGCCCCGCCGCGGACGTTCGCCGCTCCGGCGTGGTTCGGCGACGAGCGCGCGCTGCGGGTCGAGGAGCGCTTCGGCCTCGCCTACGCCAGCGACTGCCGCGGCGAGGAGCCGTTCCTCCCGGTGGTGGGCGGCGCGCCGCTCGCGACGCCGCAGGTGCCGGCGACGCTGCCCACCCTCGACGAGGCGCTCGGCGACACCCACCACGACGCCGCGGCGTTCTTCGCCGACATGCTCGACGCCGCCAAGCGGGCGGCGTGGCCGGTCCTCACGATCCACGCCGAGCTCGAGGGCGGGCCGTACGCGGCCGCGTTCTCGGCGTTCCTGGCGCAGGCCGCCGATCGCGGCCTGCGGCTGGCTCCGTTGCACGAGCTGCTCGCCGCGCGCCTCGCGACCGGCGCGCCACTGCCGGCGCGTGCGATGGGATACGCGACGGTGCCCGGCCGTCACGGCCGGGTGTTCAGGCCGGCGTGACCTCACGGCCGCGACGGCCGGGGAAGGACCGTGTCCCCACTGGGCATCGCCGACGCGCCCGGTCCCCGATTCTGCCGTGAGCGAGGAGCCGGTCGGGTGGGCTGCCGACTGACGCTCGCCGACCTCCAGATCGTCGACGCTCTCAAGTAGCCGCCGCCCGCATCGCCGTTGACGTGTCTGGGTTGGCCGGCCCCGGGCAACGGGCCACGTCGGCGGTCTCTACGCCTCGCCTTCAGCGGCGGCTTCGAGCTCGGCGATGCGCTTGCGCACCAGCATCTCGGCCATGTCCGGGATGATCTCCCACGCGATCCGCTCGATCTGCGGCGCGGCGAGCTCGACGGCGCGGCGCGCGACGCGCTCGAGCTGGTCGTCGACGAGGTCCGCCGCGGGCGCGGCTGGACTCGCCGCCGCCGGAGCCGGTGCGGGGATCCGCTCCAGCACCTGACGCACGATCCGCTCAACGACGTCCTCGCCGAGCGCCGCCGTCGGCGCGGCTGGAGCGGGCGCCGGCGCGTCCACCGGCGCGGGAGTCACCGGCGCCTCGGCCGCGTGCATGACCTCGGGAGTGAGGTCTTCGAGCGGCGCCTCGAACGGCATCTCGGGCGCCGCGACGGTCGCCGGCGGCGGCATCGCCAGCGGCTCCTGCATCGCCCGCGCCTCGGCGAGCGTCGGCAGCGGCTCGGGGGCGATGAAGAGCGCCTCGTCCGAGGCGGCGAAGTACTCGGCGCCCTGGCTCGCCGGCTCCTCGGCGGCCGGGCCGTAGCCGTTCGGCACCTCCCCCGCGGGCGGCACCAGCTCGAGCGGCTCGACGAACGGCCGCGACTCCGCGGGCGGCTCGACCGGGAAGCCGGGCTCCTCCTCCCCGACCGGGAAGCGCTCGACCGGGGCGACGGCCGCGCGCGGGTGGGTCTCGTCCTCGAGGCCGTGACCGGTGAGCGGCTCCGCCTCGGGCAGCTCCTGGATCCACGGCACCTCGGCCGTCGGTTCGCTCGCCGCGGCGGGCGCCGCGGGCGGCGCCGGGGGCGCGGCCGGAACGACCGCCGCGGGCGGCGGCGCGACCGCGACGGACGGCGGTTCCGCGACGACGCTCGCGGCCGGCGCGGGCGCCTCCTGCAGCTCGGGCGGCACCTGCGGCACGCGCTTGGGATGCGAGTCGCCGAGCGAGCTGGCGGTCAGCTCGATTGCGTTCTCGGGCGGCGCCGGCGCGGCGGGCGGCGGCATCGCCACCATGCGGTCGAAGCCGGTGGTCGAGTAGTCGAGCGAGGGGACACCCTCGGGCACGCCGATCTCGGTCAGCCCGACGCCGCCCACCGGCGGCGCCGCGGCGGCGACCGCCTCGGCCCGCCGCAGCAGGTCGTCGACGATCGAGATCAGCTCGCGCGCCTCGAACGGCTTGGTGACGATCGCGTCGCAGCCGGCGGCGAGCGCGCGGTCGCGGTCGAACGGCTCGAACGTGCCGGTGAGCAGCACGACCGGGATGTGCAGCGTGGCCGGGTCGCTCTTGAGGTTCTGGCACACCTCGTAGCCGTTCATGTCGGGCATCACAACGTCGCACAGCACCACGTCGGGCTTGACGTCGGCGAGGCGGCGGAACAGCTCGCGGCCGTTGCCCACCGCGACCACCTTGTGCTCGGTCTCGGCAAAGGTGAGCTCCACGACCTTCTGGATCGTGATGCTGTCGTCAGCCAAGAGAAGCGTGCCGGACATGGTCACCTCGCCTCCGCCTGTACTTCCTCGCTTTGGTACCACGAACCGGCTGGAGTGTCAACGAATTGGCCAGACTCCGGCGGCTCCAGCTCGAGCCCGCCGTCGTCGCCGATCCACACCACCGTCCCGGTCTCCATCCACCCCGGCACCACCCGCGCCTCGCGGCTCCCCTCGCGCATCGACCAGGCGCGGTGGAAGTGGCCCCACAGCACGACGTCGACGCCGGCCGCGAAGTGCCGCCGCGCCGCGCTCTCGAGGTCGTCGAGCGGCAGCTCGCGGCGGTAGGTGAAGTTCGTCTCCTTGAGGCGCGACTCGGTGCCGAGCACGATGCGCCTCGCCAGGCCCTTCGGCAGCAGCCGCGCCCACACCCGCGCCGGCCCGCTCTTCGACACCGCGCGCCAGAAGCGGTAGGCGCGGTCGCGGTGGTTGAGCAGGTCGCCGTGCTCGAGGAGGAAGCGGCGGCCGCCGGCGGTGAACGAGTGCGCCGTGCCGGCGGCGTCGCGGTACGGGTCGAGGGCGGGCGCGTCGAGGAAGAAGTCGCGGTTGCCCTCGACCAGCACCACCCGCGCACCGTCGCGGCGCAGCGCGGCGACCGCCTCGAGGCCCGCCCGCACCGTATCGTCCCAGAAGCGCGAGAAGCCGACCAGCGCCCGGAACAGGTCGCCGAGGAACACCACCTCGCCGGCGCCGCGCCCGCGCAGCGTCTCCACCGCGGCGACGAACCGGTCGAGGTCTCCGGGCACCTGCCCGACGTGGAGGTCGGCCAGCACGGCACGCAGCATGCGCCATGCTAGCATTCGCAAGTTCGGACCGAGTCGCATGACCCACGCGCAATCGCCACGCCCGAAAGGCCTTCCCCGCAGCGCGCCGCGCTCGCGCGCGCCGCGCCCCGCCCCCGGGAGCGGGAGGGTGCTGGTCACCGGCGCGGGCGGCTTCGTCGGGCGCGAGGTGGTGCGCCAGCTGCTCGCCCGCGGGCGCGAGGTCGTCGCGGTCTCGCGCCACCTCCGCGGCGAGCGCGTCCCGCCGGGCGTGATCCAGGTTGCGGCCGACGTCGCGGGCGAAGGCTGGCAGCGCTGGTGCGAGGGGTGCGTTGCGGCGATCCACCTCGTCGGCATCATCCGCGAGGCGCCGCGCCAGGGGGCGACGTTCGACCGCGCCCACCGGTTCGCGACCGAGCGGCTGGTTCATGGGTGCAAGCAGCTCGGCATCCCGCGGCTGCTCCACATGTCGGGCCTTGGCGTGCGCGAGGGCGCGCCGACCGCCTACTTCCGCACCAAGTGGCAGGGCGAGCAGGCGGTGCGGGGGTCCGGCCTCGACTGGACGATCTTCCGGCCGTCCGTGATCTTCGGCCCCGGCGACGGGCTCTCGGCGACGCTCGCGCCGGCGCTGCGGCGCTTCCCGATCTTCCCCGTGTTCGGCGACGGCAGCTACCGCGTGCAGCCGATCGCGGTCGAGGAGGTTGCGCGCTGCTTCGTCGACGCGCTCGACGCGCCCGCTTCGGTCGGCGAGACCTACCAGCTCGGCGGCCCCGAGGTGCTGACCTTCAACGAGCTGCTGCGGCGGATCGCGGCGGCGCTCGGGGTGCGGCGCTCGCTCCTCCACCTGCCGCTCGGCCTGTCGCGGGCGCTGGTCTCGGTCGTCCAGCACTTCCCCGGCGCGCCGATCACGCGAGAGCAGCTCGCCATGCTGCTCGAGGGCTCGGTGTGCGACAGCACCGCCGCCTGGCTGGTGTTCGAGGCGCCGAAGGCGCGCTTCGAAGGGCCGACGTGGCTGCGAGGACCGGGGTCCGGCGTCCGGGGTCCGGGGTCCGGGGACTGACGGCACCGACGGCCGGCCCAGGGACGACTGCCGCCATCTACGCCGCGTCTCCTACGCGGGCGACGTACCGGGAGGCCAGGGATCGCCGATCCGCGGCGAGGCCGCGCGCGCCGCGTCGGTCACCGCGGCCAGGCTGAGGCCGGCGCGCAGCGCGGCCGCGAGGCAGGCGTCGTGCTCGGGCTTGACCGAAACGACGCGGCCGTCGAACACGCCGACCTTGACCGGCAGCTCGCCGAGGTTGGTCGCAACCGGAACCACGTGGCGCTCTAGCTCCGGCCGGGTGCACTCGACCACGCGCAGGCCGAGCGTCGCGCCCTCGGAGAAAAGCGCCGCGCTCACCTCGCCGCTGCGCGAGGGCTCGGCGAGCGCGCGCAGCTCGACCACCGGCCGGCCCTTGCGCCCGGTGCCGGTCAGGCACCAGGCGTCGACCGCCCCCGCCGCGCGCAGCCGGTCGAGCAGCGCGCCGACCGTCTCGCCGGTGACGTCGTCGAGCGTCGTCTCGACCAGCACCATCGGCCGGCCCGCGGCGGGGGGACGGCCCGCGTCGACCAGGAACGCGCGCAGCACGTTGGGGAGCTCCGGGAACTGCCGCGTGCCGAGCCCGACCCCGGCGCCGAGAACGGTCCCGCCGGGGAGCGGGCCGAAGCGGTCGGCGAGCGTCGTGACCAGCGTGGCGCCGGTCGGCGTCGTCATCTCGCCGTCGGCGGCCCAGCCCGCCAGCGGCACGTCGCGCAGCAGCCGCGCCACCGCCGGCGGCGGCACCGGCAGCAGGCCGTGCTCGGTCGCGACCGTGCCGGAGCCGACCGGCACCGGTCCGCAGCTCACCGCGCTCACGCCGAGGAGGTGAACGGCGGCGCAGGTGCCGACGATGTCGATCACCGCGTCCACCGCCGCGAGCTCGTGCAGGTGCGCCTTCTCGAGCGCGACGCCGTGGACCTCGGCCTCCGCTTCGAACAGGCGCCGGAACGCGGTGCGCGAGCGCTCGCGCACCGGCTCGGGGAGCGCGGCGTCGGTCAGCAGCCTCTCGATGTCGTGGAGGTGGCGCGCCGGGTGGCTCTCCTCGCTCACGTGCACCTTCACTCGCGTCCCGGCGAACCCCTGCTGCCGGTCGCGGGTCGCCTCGAGCCGCCACCCCGACAGGTGCAGCCCGGCGAGCAGGCGCTGCAGGTCGTCGAGCCGCACGCCGAGGTCGAGCAGCGCGCCGAGGAGCATGTCGCCGGCGGCGCCGCCGAACGGGTCGAGGTGAAGGACCCTTGGCATAGGGTGAACAGCTTAGCGCATGAGTACGTGGCCGGTGGCCGGTGGCCGGTGGCCAGTGGCCGGTGACCGGTGGCCGGCGGCGCGAGGAGTTATCGGCGGAGGTAGGCGAAGCGGTGGACGGGGCGCGCGTCGCGCGCGTAGCGCAGCTCGAAATGCGTGGCGGGCAGCTCCGCGAACAGCGCGGGATCGCCGTCCGCGATCAGGCGCGGCTCGGCGCCGAGCAGCGCGGCGATCAGCGCGGCGTAGTCCGAGTGGTCGGTCTTGACGCGCAGGACCCCGCCCGGCTCGAGCACCTCGGCGAGGCGGGCGACGTTCTCGGCGCGGAAGAAGCGCCGCTTGTGGTGCCGCTTCTTCGGCCACGGATCGGGGAAGTAGACGTGGAACGCCGCGACCGAGCCCGGAGCCAGGCAGCGGAAGAGGAGGTCCTCCGCGGTGGTGTGGGCGAGCCGCACGTTGGCCAGACCGCGGCGGCGCGCGCGGGTCGTGGCGAGCTCGAGGTACTTGCGGGCCCGCTCCACGCCGAGGTAGCCGCGCTCGGGGTGGGTCGCCGCCGAGTCGAGCAGGAAGCGGCCGTTGCCGGCGCCGAGCTCGACCTCCAGCGGCCGCGCGGCGCCGAACAGCCCGGCCGCGGAAAGGGGCAGGTTGGCGTCGCCGAGGTCCAGCACGATGGCGTCCGGTTCCACGGGCGCGGTCAGCCCTCGGACTGCTCGGCGGTCTCGACGTCCTCGTCGCCGAACACCACGCCGATCGCGCGCGCCGCCCGGACCAGCTGTCCGTCCGGGTCGACCTTCTTGAGGTGGCCGATGGCGCTCGCCAGCGGCACCGACACGATCGCGTCGCCCCGCAGCGCGACCATGTTGCCGAAGTCGCCCGACGCCGCCAGGCGCGCCGCCTCGACGCCGAACCGCGTGGCGAGGATGCGATCGACCGGCACCGGGATGCCGCCGCGCTGGATGTGGCCGAGCACCGTGGCGCGCACCTCGTAGCCGCCGCACGCCTCGATCTCGCGGGCGATCTGGTAGGAGATGCCGCCCAGCCGCTTCCAGCCGGTCACCGCGTCCTCGCCGACGAACACCTGGCTGCCGCCGGCGGGCGCCGCGCCCTCCGCCACCACCACCAGCGAGAACAGCTTGCCGCGCCGCTCGCGGGCGCGGAACTTGGCGATCAGCGGCTCGATCCGGTAGGGAATCTCGGGGATCAGCACGACGTCGCCGCCGCCGGCCAGTCCGGCGTGGAGGGCGATCCAGCCCGCCTCGCGGCCCATCACCTCGAGCAGCATCACGCGGTGGTGGCTCTCCGCGGTGGTGTGGAGGCGGTCGAGCGCCGAGGTCGCCGACTCCAGCGCGGTCGCGAAGCCGAACGTGAAGTCGGTGGCGGAGAGGTCGTTGTCGATCGTCTTGGGCACGCCGACGACCGGGATGCCGAGCTCGCGGTGGAGGCGCTCGCCGATCGACAGCGAGCCGTCGCCGCCGATGACGATCAGGCCGTCGAGGCCGAGCCGCTCGACGTTGCGCTTGACCGTGGCCGACGCGTCGATCAGCTCCTCCACGCCGTCCGGCCGGCGGAACGCGTAGTTGAACGGGTTGCCGCGGTTGGTGGTGCCGAGGATCGTGCCGCCGCGCACGAGCAGGCCGGACATGTCCTTGAGGTCGAGCTCGCGCACCTTGTTCTCGACCAGGCCGATGAACCCCTCCGAGATGCCGACGACGTCGACGCCGAAGGAGATCTCGCACGACCGCACGACGGCTCGGATCACCGCATTGAGGCCCGGCGCGTCGCCGCCCCCCGTCAGCACCCCCACCCGCCGCACGCCGCTCATCCCTGCTCCTCCATCCCCAGGTGCACCAGCTCGATCCCCGCCTCGCGCGCGAACTCGTTGATCCGCTCGTCGCGGTAGAACTCGCCGTAGACGACGCGGGAAAGACCCGCGTTGGCGATCAGCTTGAAGCAGTTCCAGCACGGCGAGGCGGTCACGTACACGTCGGCGTTCTCGATCCGCACGCCGTGGCGCGCCGCCTGCAGGATCGCGTTCGCCTCCGCGTGGACGGTGCGCACGCAGTGGCCGTTCTCCATCAGGCAGCCGATCTCGGTGCAGTGCGGCAGGCCGCGCAGCGAGCCGTTGTAGCCGGTCGCGAGCAGCGCCCGCTCGCGCACGATCACCGCCCCGACGTGCTTGCGCGGGCAGGTCGAGCGCGTCCCCGCCTCGCGCGCCAAATTCATGAAGTAGCGATCCCAGGAAACTCTCGGCACCAAATCAGTGTACCCGGAACGAACGGGGTCCGGGGTCCGGGGTCCGGGGTCCGGGGTCCGGGGTCCGTGGCTCGTGGCTCGTGGCCCGTGGCCCGTGGCTCGTGGCTCGTGGCCGGTGGCCGGTGGCCGGTGGCCGGTGGCCGGTGGCCGGTGGCCGGTGGCCGGTGGCCGGTGGCCGGTGAAGCGGAATCGCGGTGTACCAACATCGTCATTCCCGCGAAAGCGGGAATCCAGTCCTCGACCGCTGGAAACGCCGTCACCCCCGCGCACGCCGCGATCGCACTCCTCAGTGGGAGCGACTCTCAGCCCCAACCATCCGCGATCCGGCACGCGAGGAGGTCGTCACCCCCGCGAGAGCGGGGGTCCAGCGTCAGGCGATCTCGTCACAAAGATCCTTCCACGCCGGGTTTGCCTGCTCGATCAATTCGACCTTCCACGCACGGTTCCACTTCTTCAACTGCTTCTCGCGTTTGATCGCCTCCAGCATCTCGCCATGGAGCTCGTAGTAGACCAGGGTATGGACCCCGTACCGCTTTGTGAACCCCTCCATCACATCGTTCCTGTGCTGCGATACACGTGCGCGGAGATCGCTTGTGACGCCGATGTACAGCGTGCCGTTGCGTCGGCTTGCAAGGATGTACACGGCCGGCTGCTTGACCATCCAAGACACACTACTGGATTCCCGCGTGCGCGGGAATGACGACGCTCTGAACCGTCGGAGCGATCCAAGCGGGGCGCGGGCGGCCGGCGCGCAGCCCGCGCCAAAGTTGGCCGCAAGGCGATGCCGCTACTCGCCTGCCGCTAGGCGCGCCGCCCGGATTGGGCCGGATGCAAGGAAGGCGAGGCGGTCGGACCGGAGTGTAGCCGGAGGCTACATGAGGATCCGAACCGCCGCAGCCTGACGCCGCAGACGGTCCGAGACTGGCGGCGCCCCAACTAATGCATGCCGGTGCCGGAGGCGAGCTCCTTGACGAGGTTCCCCACCACCGTCTTCGCGTCGCCGAAGACCATCAGCGTGCGGTCCATGTAGTAGAGCTCGTTGTCGATCCCCGCGAACCCCGGGCTCATGCCGCGCTTGATCACCATCACGGTGCGCGCCTTGTCGACGTCGAGGATCGGCATGCCGTAGATCGGGCTCGACTTGTCGGTGCGCGCGGCGGGGTTGGTGACGTCGTTGGCGCCGATCACGAGCGCCACGTCGGCCTGGGCAAAGTCGGAGTTGACCTCGTCCATCTCGGCCAGGCGATCGTACGGGATGTCCGCCTCGGCGAGCAGCACGTTCATGTGCCCCGGCATGCGCCCGGCGACCGGGTGGATGGCGAACTTCACCTCCACCCCGGCCTTGGTCAGCGTGTCGAACAGCTCGCGGACCTTGTGCTGCGCCTGGGCGACGGCCATCCCGTAGCCGGGCACGACGATCACCAGCGAGGCGTTGCCGAGGATCGGCGCCGCTTCCTCGGGGGTCGCGCTGCGGACGATCCTCTCCTCGCCGGTCCCCGCGGCGGAGGCCTGGACCTGGCCGAAGGCGCCGAACAGGACG
>DATIYW010000013.1:0-6183 GCA_035517415.1 Thermoanaerobaculaceae bacterium | reverse complement strand
CGCGGGGGTCATCACGTTCGTCCACGCCGCCGCCATCTCGATCGCCAGCGGCATGCCGTCGACCAGGCGGCAAACCGCCGCGATCGCCGCCAGCGCCGCGGCGTCGGCGCGGAAGTCGAGCGTCGCGCGCCGCGCCGCGCGCAGGTAGAGCTGCACCGCGGGCGAACGGTTCGACCCGCGGGCGCCGTCCCGCCCGGGCAGATCCAATCCCGCCAGCTCGAGCACCCACTCGCCGTCGAGGCGCAGCCGCTCGCGCGACGTGACCAGCAGCTTCACCTCCGGCGCCGCGGCGAGGATCGCGGAGAGCAGACCCGCGTCGGCGAGGCGGTGCTCGAAACCGTCCAGGACCAGGAGCACCCGCCTGCCGCCGAGGAACGCGCACACCTGGGCCGGGAGGTCGGGGAAGCCGCCGGGCGCGAGGTCGAGGGCGCGGGCGATCTGCTCGGCGAGGACGCCCGCGGGCTGCGTCTCGCTCGCCGGCACGAAGACGATGCCGTCCGGGAACGGGACGCGCGGCTGCTCGCCGCCGCCCAGCGCCTGGAACGCGGCCTGGAGGGCGAGGCGGGTCTTGCCGATGCCGCCCGGCCCGAGCAGCGTGAGCAGCCGGCAGCCGGGATCGCCGAGCCTCTGGGCGATCTCGGCCAGCTCGCGCTGCCGCCCGACGAACGGCGTGGTCGGAAGCGGGAGGTTCTGGCGCACCGCGACCGGAGCCGATCCGGCGCCGGCGCCGGCGGTGGCGGTGCCGGCGCCCGGCGACGGGCGCGCCTGCGCCCGCAAGCGGCGCTCGAGCTCCTGCGTCTTGATGGTCGGTGCGGCGCCGAGCTCCTCGGCGAGCACCCGGCGGCAGGTCTGGAGCTGCTGCAGCGCCGCGCCGAGCTGGCCCGAGCTGGCGAGTAGGTCCGCGACGGCGCGGTGCGCCTCCTCGAGCCAGGGGTCGACCGCCAGCAGGTGGCGCGCGTGGCCGAGCGCGCGCAGCGTCTCGCCCGCCTCCCGCAGCCGGCCGACGAGGAGTTGCAAGGCCTGGATCGCAGCCATCCGCAAGCGCTCGCGCTCCGCCAGCAGCCAGTCCTCGAAGCCGGGCGCGCCGTCGACGAAGAACCCGTCGAGCAGGTCGCCGCGGTAGAGCGCGACCGCCCGCTCGAGGCGCTCCACGCCTGCGTCGCCGGGGAAGCGGCTCGCGAGCGGGCCCGATCCCGCGAGCTCGCGGCGGAAGCGCTCGACGTCGGAAGCGCAGCCTGGCCCGGGATCGAACGCGACGGTGCCGCGCGTCACCTGGAGCGGCGAGTCGCCGTCGGCGGGGGTGAGCCGCCGGCGCTGGTCCCACAGCGCCCGGCGAAGCGCCGCAGCGGCGCGGTCCTCGGCGAGATCCGGCCAAAAGGTGCCGGCGAGCTTGGGCCGGGAGTGGGTGCCGCCGGCGACGGCGAGGAACGCGAGGAGGCCGGTGGTCTTGGTCGATTCGAGGCGGACCGTCGCGCCGGCGACGGCGATCTCGCAGCCGCCGAGGAAGCGGAGGACGAGGCCGTCGGGGGCGCGGCCGGCGGGAGCGTCGGTCTCCGGCCCTGGTCGTCGGGTTGTGTCACCGGCCTCCAACGATCCTCCAACGATCGCTCCCGATGCTAGCAAGCGTGATGCGGAACGTCACTCTGGAGCGATGCAGATCCTGCGACGGCGTCGCGAATGAACGGGCCGTCATAGGCCCACGAACGAAAGCGATTTCGGGAGGTGGAAGGTGAGCGGAACGATCAGGTCCCTGCGGTTCATCTGGCTCTTCGCGGTCGTCGCGGCGCTGCCGTGCCTGGCGGGAAGCCTTGCCAGAACGGGCGCGGACGTGGCAACGGCCGGCGTGGTGGTCTCCAACCCGTCGCTCCTGCCGCCGCCCGGCAACAGCCTCGGCTGGGTCGACCACCCGTGCAGCAAGGAGGTGAGCTACTACGCCGACTGGACCAACGGCGGCCAGGAGTGGAAGGGGACGTTCGCCCTCGCCAAGCAGGTCGTGCTCTCCAACATCGGCACGCCGCAGATGCACGACGACGGCAACGACGTGGTCACGACGTTCAGCGCGACGCTCCACGTCGGCGCGGTCGAGATCCTGCTCGGCACCCCGGTCAGTCCGCCGCGGCCGATGGACCTGCCGGGCTCGATGACGGCCCGGCTCAAGGGCAAGGCCGGCAAGACGACCGGGACGTTCCTGATGACGGTGGAGGCGATGACGTTCACCCTCGTGGTGGGGGACGTCAGCGCGACGATCCGCCAGGACCCCGCCAAGCCCGCGAGCGGCTGGATCAGCATCCAGGACCTCGGCTCCGGGAATTACCGGGTCGACAGCGGCCTCGATGTCTTCTCGCAGATCGGCTACAACGGGAACTGGGCCTCGGACGTCAACGCGCCGACCCACTACGAGCTGGGGACGGCCACGTGCCCCGGCGCGAGCCTGCCGGTGGCGGACTTCACGGTCGGGACGGCCGCGCCAGTCGCGGGCCAATCGGTGGCGTTCACTGACGCGTCGACCGGCGCGCCCGCCTCGTGGGCGTGGGACTTCGGCGACGGCGGCACGAGCTCAAGCCGCAACCCGAGCCACGTCTTCGCTGCGGCGGGCACCTACGTCGTCCGCCTCGCCGTCACCAGCGCCGCGGGCAGCGACGCGGTCGGCCGCCTCGTTGCCGTCGGCGCCGGATCGGGCCCCACCTACAGCTCGATCGTATGGGTGCCCGCGGCCAGCCACGCCGCCGGCAAGAACAACAGCCAGTGGCGCACCGACCTCGGCCTGCTCAACGTCGGTGCCGTGACCGCCAACTTCCAGCTCAAGCTCGTCGTCGGCGGGGCGACGGTGACCAGCACCAGCTACGTCCCGGCGGGGAGCCAGTCGATCCTGGTCGACGTCGTCGGCCAGCTCGGCGCGAGCGGTTCGGGCGCGCTCGAGGTGCTCTCCGACCAGCCGCTGATGGTCACCTCGCGCACCTACAACCAGGCGGCCGGAGGCACGTTCGGCCAGGACTACGCCGTGGCCACGTCCGACAAGGGACTCGGCGCGAGCCAGGTCGCGTGGCTGCCCCACCTGGTCGAGAACGCCGCCTACCGCTCCAACATCGGCCTCACCAACACCGGCGCCTCCGTCGCGGCGGTCACCGTCGACCTCTACAACGGCGCGGGCGCGAAGGTCGGCAGCTACCCGGTCAGCCTGAACCCGGGCGAGTTCAAGCAGGAGACGCAGCCGTTCCGCAACAAGGCGGCCCAGACGGCGATGGACCGCGGCTACGCAAGGGTCACCGTCGCCGCCGGCGCGGGCGTGATCGCCACCGCCTCGCTGATCGACAACGCCACCAACGACCCGACCACGATCGCAATGTGCCGGTGACGGCGCCGAGGGGAGCACGGCGATGGGACCCGCGGCCCCGAGCGGCGAGTACCGGGCGTTCGTGCTGCGCCTGTGGCGCGAGCCGGACGCCGGGCAGCGCTACCGCTGCAGTCTCGAGGACCCCGGGACCGGAGAACGGCGCGGCTTCGAGAGCGTCGAGGGGCTGCTCGCGTTTCTCGCCGCGCTGACGGCGGCCGAGAGGCGGAAGGCGGCGGATCCGGAGCCCGCCCCGCGAGATGGGTCGAGCGCGAACGGCGGGCACGGTGCGCCGCCGGCGAAAGGGAGGTCTCGATGATGCGTCGGCTGGTTGTGCTCCTCGGTGTGCTGCTCGCTGCGCGGACGGCGGCGGCGGGGCTGACACAGCAGGGTCTCAAGCTCTCGGGCACGGGCGCCGCCGGCGCGGCGCAGCAGGCGTGGTCGGCGGCGGTCTCGGCCGACGGCGGCACCGCGATCGTCGGCGGGCCGGCGGACGGCTCCTCCTCCGGGGCGGCCTGGGTGTTCGTGCGCAGCGGCGGCGCCTGGGCGCAGCAGGGCGGCAAGCTCACCGGAGCGGACGCGACGCCGGCCGCACTCGCGGGGAACTCGGTGGCGCTCTCGGCCGACGGCAACACCGCGATCGTCGGGGGCCCGGGGGACGACTCCAGCACCGGCGCCGCCTGGGTGTTCACGCGGTCGAATGGAGTCTGGTCGCAGCAAGGCGCGAAGCTCGTCGGCGCCGGCGCGAGCGGCGCCGCGCAGCAGGGCACGTCGGTCGCGCTCTCGGCCGACGGCAACACCGCGATCGTCGGCGGATGGGCCGACGGCTCCGAGGTGGGCGCCGCCTGGGTCTTCGCCCGCAGCGGCAGCGTCTGGACGCAGCAGGGCGGCAAGCTCGTCGGCACCGGCGCCGCCGGCGCGTCGAACCAGGGCTGGGCGGTGGCGCTCTCCGCGGACGGCAACTCGGCCCTGCTCGGCGGGCCGCTCGACAACGCCGGCGCCGGCGCGGTGTGGACGTTCGGCCGCAGCGGCGGGGCATGGACGCAGCAGGGGAGCAAGCTGATCGGCAGCGGCGCCGCCGGAGGCGCGTACCAGGGCAACGCCGTCGCGCTTTCCGCGGACGGGAGCACGGCGCTGGTGGCCGGTCCGGGCGACGCGTCGTTCGCCGGCGCGGTGTGGGCGTTCACCCGCTCCGGCGGGAACTGGATGCAGCAGGGGAGCAAGCTGGTGGGCACCGGCGCGACCGGCGTCGCCGCGCAGGGGATCGGCCTGGCGATCTCGTCCGACGGCAACACCGCGCTGGTCGGCGGTTCGGGCGACAGCTCGAGCGCCGGCGCCACCTGGGTGTTCGTGCGGACCGGCGCGGCGTGGACGCAGCAGGGCGCGAAGCTGGTCGGCAGCGGTGCGGTCGGGGCGGCGCAACAGGGCGCCGCGGTGGCGATCGCGGGCGACGGCAACACCGCGATCGTCGGCGGCTACGCGGATAACTCGTTCGTCGGGTTCTCGACCGGCGCGACCTGGGCGTTCACCCGCAGCGGCGGCGTGTGGACGCAGCAGGGCGGCAAGCTCGTCGGCAGCGGCGCGATCGGCGCGGCGGAGCAGGGCGCGGCGGTGGCGGTCTCTTCCGACGGCAGCACCGCGATCGTCGGCGGGCCGCAGGACGACGCGAACCGCGGCGCCGCGTGGGTGTTCACGCGTGCCAACGGGACGTGGTCGCAGCAGGGCGCAAAGCTCGTCGCCGCCGGCGCCTCCCGGCAGGGCGAGGCGGTGGCGATCTCCGCCGATGGCGACACCGCCCTGGTCGGCGCGCCCGGCGGCGACGGCGGGGCCTGGGTGTACACGCGGAGCGGCGGCGTCTGGTCGCAGCAGGGCGGCAAGCTCCTCGGCGACGCCGCGACCGGCGAGATGCAGGGCACCGCCGTCGCGCTCTCTGCCGACGGCAACACCGCGGTCATCGGCGGACCCTGGGACGGCTCCGGCGCCGGTGCGGCGTGGGTGTTCGCCCGCAGCGCCGGAGCGTGGGCGCAGCAGGGCCCCAAGCTGAGCGGCAGCGGAGCGACCGGAAAGGCCCGACAGGGCGCCTCGGTCGCGATCTCCGGCGACGGCGCGACGGTCGTGATCGGGGGGCCGATGGACAACTCCTCGGCCGGCGCGGTCTGGGTGTTCACGCGCACCGGCGGCTCCTGGTCGCAGCAGGGCGGCAAGCTGACCGGCAGCGACCTCGACGGCGGCCTCGTCGACCTCGGCTGGTCGGTGGCGCTGTCCGCGGACGGGAACACCGCGCTCGTGGGCGGCTGGGGCGACAGCTCCGCGACCGGCGCCGCCTGGGTGTTCACGCGCACCGGCGCGGCGTGGGCGCAACAGGGCAGCAAGCTGGTCGGCAGCGGCGCGGTCGGGCACGCGCAGCGGGGCCAGTCGGTGGCGCTCTCCGCCGACGGCAACGCCGCGCTCGTCGGCGGCTACCTCGACGACGGCGGCAACGGCGCCGCGTGGGTGTTCCGGCGTAGTTCCGGGGCGTGGGCGCAGCAGGGCGACAAGCTCGTCGGCAGCGGGGCCAGCGGCAGCGCCCAGCAGGGGACGGCGGTCGCGCTCTCCGCCGACGGCACCACGGCAGTCGTCGGCGGGCCGGCCGACGACACGGACGCGGGCGCCGCCTGGCTCTTCGCCGCCCCGACCACGTTCGCGCTCTGGGTTCCGGTGGCGAGTCACGGGAACGGGCTGAACCAGAGCCAGTGGCGGAGCGATCTCGGGATGCTCGACGTGGGCGGCACGACCGCCAACGTCCAGCTCAAGTTCTTCGGCAGCGGTGGGGTGACGACGAACACGACCTACGTGCCGGCGGGGGCGCAGGC
>DATIYW010000012.1:0-6405 GCA_035517415.1 Thermoanaerobaculaceae bacterium | reverse complement strand
GCGGAGCGCCTCGCGCCCGGCCGCTACGACCTTGCCGCCGGGCTGATCGACGCGACCACCGGGCGCCGCTACCCGCTGCGCACCGCCGGCGAGGACCTCGGCAACGGCGAGTACCGCCTCGCCGCGGTCGACGTCGACATGGTGCGGGGCAATGCGCCGCACTTCGAGTTCTCCCCCGCCTGGCACGCGAGCGAGCCGGGGACCGACAAGCAGGTGCTGGCGCGCCGCTGGCTCTACGGCGCCGGCGCGCTCGCGCTGACCGGCATCACCGCGGCGGGCGAGCTTCGCCTCGACCTGCGCGTGCCGCTCCCCGGCCCGAGCGCGGTGCGGGTGACGAGCGGCTGCGGCGGTGGCGGCGACGCGACGATCGGGCCGGGCCTCGCCCGGCTCGAGGTCCCGGTCGCGGCCGACCTGCGCGACGGCGCGTGCGAGCTGCGCTTCGCCCCGAGTCCGGCGGCGTGGACGGAGCCCGACGCGCGCGCGCTCGGCGTCGAGGGCCTCGCCTGGAAGCCGGCGCCGCGCTGACGCGCCCTGTGCTATGTTCGCGGCGCGATGCCGCTCCACGTCGTCGAGCACCCGCTGCTGCAGGACACGCTCGCCCGCCTGCGCGACGCCTCGACCCCGAGCGACGAGTTTCGCGCCCTGGCGCGCCGGGCGAGCGTGCTGCTCGCCGCCGAGGCGACCCGCGACCTGCCCACCGCGGAGGGCGCGGTGGACACGCCGCTGGAGGCGACGCGCGCCCGCCGCCTCGCCGCGCGCGTCGTCGCGGTGCCGGTGCTGCGCGCCGGGCTCGGCCTGCTCGAGGGCTTCCTCGACCTCGTCCCGTCGGCGCAGGTCGGCTACTTCGGCCTCGAGCGCAACGAGGAGACCGCGGTCGCGCGCTGCTACTACGAGAAGGTCCCGCGCGATCTCGGCGACGCCGTCGTCTTCCTCCTCGACCCGATGCTCGCGACCGGCGGCTCCGCCGCGATGGCGCTCGAGGGGCTGCGCGCGCGCGGCGCGCGGCGCGTCCGCTTCCTCGCCGTGGTCGCGGCGCCGGAGGGCGTCGCCCGGCTCGCCGAGGCGGCGCCGGACGCCGAGGTGTTCACCGCCGCGCTCGACCGCCAGCTCAACGACCGCAAGTACATCCTGCCCGGGCTCGGCGACTTCGGCGACCGCCTGTACGGCACCTGAGAGGACAGCGGTCCGGGTTCCGGGGTCCGGGACGAATCGCCCGGCTCGGAATCAGCGCCGCCGATGACCGGCCGGGCGATGAGGCCGGCGCGGGCCGAGGATGATTTCGGCCCGGACCGGGGTTAACGGCCAGCAGCGCCGTCGTTCGGGTGGGGCGCCGGGAGGCAGGACTTGGAGCATCTCGTCGAGCAGATCAGCCGCCACGGCCTGGCGTTCGTCTTCCTCAACGTGCTGCTCGAGCAGGTCGGGCTGCCGATCCCGGCGCTGCCGGTCCTGCTCGTCGCCGGGGCGCTCGCCGCCGAGGGCCGGCTCTCGCTCGCGGGGGCGCTCGCGCTCGCCGTGGCCGCGTCGGCGATCGCCGACTTCGGCTGGTTCCTCACCGGCCGGCGGCTCGGCCAGCGCGTGCTCAAGACGATCTGCCGCGTCTCGCTCTCGCCGGAGTCGTGCGTGCGCCAGACCGAGTGGTTCTACGAGCGCCTCGGCCTCGCCTCACTGGTGGTCGCCAAGTTCGTCCCCGGCTACTCGACCCTGGCGCCGCCGCTCGCCGGGATCTCCGGCACCTCGGCGGCGGCGTTCCTCGCCGCCGACATCGCCGGCGCCGCGGTGTGGGCCGGCAGCGCCCTCGCCGTCGGCCACCTCTTCCACGGCGCGATGGGGGACGTCGTCGCCGCCCTCGATCGCCTCGGCGACTGGGGCGTGGCGCTCGTCCTCGTCGGCCTGCCCGTCTACCTCGCCTACCGCTGGGTGCGGATCAAGCAGTTCCAGCGCGCCCTGCGGATGGCGCGGATCACCGTGGAGGAGCTGCGGGCGATGATGGACGAGGGGCGCGATCCGCTCATCCTCGACGTGCGCACGCCCCTCGCCCATCGCTTCGATCCGCGCCGCATCCCCGGTGCGATCCGCTTCCAGCTCGACCAGCTCGACGAGACGCTGCGCGACGTCCCGCTCGACCGCGAGATCATCCTCTACTGCACTTGACCCAACGAGGCGACAGCCGCCCGGGTGGCGCGCAAGCTGAAGGCGAGAGGGTTCCAGCGGCTGCGGCCGCTCGCCGGCGGCTTCGACGCGTGGGTCTCGGCCGGCTTCGAGGTGCACGGGGAGCCAGCGGCGCGCGAGGCGGCGGGCGCGTGACCCGCGCCGCCGCCCGGCCGCCGGGCTCGCCACTTTCGCCGAAGCTGAGAAAACACTAAGCTGCCGGGGGCCGCGGATGCGGCCGGGAGGTTCTTCCGTGCGTCGAGTCTCCCCTGCGGAGCTGAGCTTGAGGCCGTTTCACCTGCTCGACCAGCGCTGGGCGCTGCTCGCGTCGGGCAGCGCCAAGCCGAACCTGATGACGGTGTCGTGGGGCGGCTTCGGCACGCTGTGGAACCGCCCGGTCGCGACCGTCTACGTGCGGCCGACCCGCCACACCTTCGGCCTGCTCGCGGCCGAGCCCGCGTTCACGCTCAACTTCCTGCCCGACCGCCTGCGCCCCGCCCTCGACCTGTGCGGCGAGGTGTCGGGGCGGACCGCCGACAAGTGGCAGGTCTCCGGGCTGACCCGCGAGCCGAGCCGGACCATCGCCGTCCCGCACGTCGGCGAGGCGGAGCTGGCGCTCGAGTGCCGCGTCGTCGCCACCCTCGACCTCGACCCGAAGTGCTTCCTCGACGCCACGATCGACGACCTCTACCCGCGCCGCGACTACCACCGCGCCTTCCTCGGCGAGGTGCTCGCCGCCTGGCAGGCCGAGGGCTGACGGCGCGCGCCGGCGGCGCACGTCCGCGGGCTGGCGCAGCGGAGCCGCTGGAAGACGGAGGGAGGGCCGGGTCGTGAACGTGCTCCAGGCGGTCGGCAACACCTCGATGGTGCGGCTGCGCAAGGTCGTCCCGGACGGCTGCGCCGAAGTCCTCGTCAAGCTCGAATGGGAGAACCCGACCGGCAGCATGAAGGACCGCATGGCGCAGGCGGTGATCGCGCGCGCCGAGGAGTCCGGGCGCCTGAAGCCCGGCGACACGGTCGTCGAGTACACCGGCGGCAGCACCGGCGCCTCGCTCGCTCTGGTGTGCGCCGCCAAGGGCTACCGCATCCGCATCGTCACCTCCGACGCGTTCGCCCGCGAGAAGCTGGACCACATGGCGGCGCTCGGCGCCGACCTCACGCTCGTGCCGAGCGAGGGCGGGCGCACCACCAAGAAGCTGATCCTCGACATGATCGAGACCGCCCGCGAGCTCAGCCGCGCGCCGCACACCTACTGGACCGACCAGCTCGCCAACCTCGACAGCATCGCCGGCTACCTGACGCTCGGCGAGGAGATCTGGAGCCAGACCGCCGGCAAGGTCGACGCCTTCGTCCACTGCGTCGGCACCGCCGCCTCCTCGCGCGGCGTCGCCACCGCGCTCAAGCGGCGCGACCCGCGCGTCCGGGTGGTCGCGGTCGAGCCCGCGGAGTCGCCGGTGCTCTCCGGCGGCAATCCCGGCCCGCACAAGATCGAGGGGGTCGGGATCGGCTACACGCCGCCGCTCTGGGAGCCGTCGCTCGTCGACGAGGTGTCGGCGGTGGCGACCGACGACGCGAAGGCGATGGCGCGGCGGCTCGCGCGCGAGGAGGCGCTGTTCGCGGGCACCTCCGCCGGCGCCAACGTGATCGCCGCGATCCGCGTCGCCGAGCGCCTCGGTCCGGGTGCGAAGGTGGTCACGCTGTTGCCGGACTCCGGCCTCAAGTACCTGAGCACCGACGTCTACGGCCGGAAGTAGCGCGGCGCCCACGCCGCTGCCTGCGTCCCTTGCCGCCGCGGCGGCCGCCCCCGGCTCACCGGGGATCGACTCGCTTCAATGGAGGTGTCGGCACTCTGTCCTCCGGGGATGACGCATGTCGGGGGCGTAGGCCGGCCCTGGCCGGCCCCCACCCTGCGCTGGAAGGTGCTTCATTCGAAGTCACTTCCGCGAATTCCCGGAGCCCTGGCACCGGGATTGCGTCCTCTCCTGCTCGGGTGGCACCCCCCGGCCACCGGGAAGGAGGCAGCTCATGGGCAACCCGAAACGGACACTCCTGCGCGTCGCCTCCATGGCGGTCGCAGTCCTGGCACTCACGGCCACGTTGTCTTCGTGCATCATCGGCCGCCCGTGGCACCACCGCGGCTACCACCACTACCACTACTCCGGATACCAGCACGAGCGCTTCGACAACCGACAGGTGCGGCCGCACATCGGCGGCGGTGACTGGTAGCGCCGCTCCACTTCGACCGGGACACGAGCACGACGCCAGATGATCTCGCCACCGTACGCGTGAGGATCCACCGCGCATCCTGACCACCACCTGGAACCACCGCGTGCCGGCCAACGCCGATGACCTCGCAGTCACCGGCGCCCGGCACGCGGCGTGTCCGCCCGCGGCCTGGGACCGCCGACCCGCGGCGCATGCGGCCGGCCCGCACGAGCGGCGCTCTCCGAACTGCCCGAAGCGCGCGGGCCGAGGTCCGGCCGGGCGTGCTAGCATCCGGGCCGGCGCAGCGATCGCCTCCGAGACGTGACCCGGGTCGAGGGCCGAGCCCGCCCGCGCGGCCACGCACGGGCTGAGGCGGCCTCGCGCCGGCGGCCGCTCCGATGCCCTACACGTTCGTCGAGATCGAAGAGAGGCGGGGAAGGCGGATCGCGCTGCTGTTCGCGACGCTGCTCGTCGTCTACCTCGCCGGCGCCCTGCTCGTCTGCCTCGCGCTGTTCCCCCCGGCGCTGCCGCTCGGCCTGTGGCTCGCCAACCGCGGCGCCGGCGGTGCGGCGGGCGCCCTCCACGGCTACGGCCCGGCGCTCGTGGTCCTGACCGCCGCGGTCGGCGCGTGCCTGCTCCACTGGTTCGGCTCCGTGCGCGGGATGGTGCGGCGCACGCTCGAGCTGATCGGCGCCCAGCCGCTCGATCCGGCCGACGCCTACCACCGGCGGCTCGGCAACGTGGTCGCGGAGGTCGCCGTCGCGACCGGCGGGCGGCGGATCGAGGCGGTTGCGGTGCCGGCGCGCTGGATGAACGCGTTCGCGCTCGCCGACTTCACCGGCCGCCAGGTGATCGGCGTCTCCGAGCGCCTGCTGGTGAGCCTGAGCCGCGCCGAGCTCGAGGCGGTGGTCGGCCACGAGGCGGCGCACCTGGTCGAGGGCGACTCGCTGCTCGCCACCGCGTCGTGCTCGATGGCGGCGGTGTGGGCCGGCCTCTTGCGCGCACTCGTCCCCGACGCCGACGAGGGGCGCGATCACGGCGCGGCCGTGCGCATCGCGGGCCGCTTCGGCCTGGTGATCGCGGTGGTGGCGCTGATGCGCGGCCTGACCGTGCTGCTCAACGCCTGGATCTCGCGCGAGCGCGAGTACCGCGCCGACGCCACCGCGGTGCGCCTCACGCGCGACCCGCTCTCGCTGGCGCGGGCGCTGCGCCTGATCGCCGCCGATCCGCGCCGCGGCTTCCTCCCGGAGGAGGCGCTCGCGCCGCTGTTCATCCTCGACCGCAGCCGCCGCGCCGACGAGCTGCAGGACGCGAGCGGCCCGCTCTCCACCCACCCGCCGGTCGCCCGGCGCCTCGAGGCGCTGCTCGGCATGGCCCACGCCGGCCGCGACGCGCTCGACGACGGCGGGCCGGCGCCGACCCCGCCCGCCGACACCACGGTCGGCAAATCCGCGCCTCCGCAACGCTGGCGCGCGCTCGACGGCCAGGCCTGGCGCGGCCCCTTCACCGCCGCGGAGCTGGTCGCGCTGCCCTGGTTCGGGCCGTTCACGCCGGTGACCGAGAGCGAGCCGTGGCTCGCCGCGCCGGCGTGGCAGCACGCCGAGATCAACCGGCTCCTGAAGCGGCTCGACGGGCCGCCCTCCCATCCCGGCGCGTGCCCGGCGTGCGGCGGGGCGCTCGCCGAGGTCGCCTACGAGGGCGTGCCGCTGCACCGCTGCGCCGGCTGCCGCGGCCGGCTGATCGGCATCGAGCGCTTCGCCCGCATCGTGGCGCGGGGCGAGCCGCAGCTCCCGCCCGAGGTCCACGCGCTCGCGGTGCGGCTCCTGCGCGAGCGGGCCGAGAGCGCCGCCGGCCGTCCCGCGGCCGCGGCGCTACCGGACGGCGGCCCGCCGCGGCGCTGCCCGGTCTGCGCGGCGACGATGCGCCGCTTCGCCTACCAGGCGATCCTCCCGCACCGCATCATGCTCGACCGCTGCGACGCCTGTGGCCTGCTCTGGTTCGACGCCGACGAGCTCGAGGTGATCCAGGAAGTCCTCACGATGTTCGGCACAT
>DATIYW010000011.1:0-3311 GCA_035517415.1 Thermoanaerobaculaceae bacterium | reverse complement strand
GGCGTCAGCAGCTGGCTCTTGATCGCGTTCAGGATCTGCTGCTGGTAGCCCTCGCGCGTGAGGTCGTTGCTGGCCGCGTTACAGCTGTTCTCGCGAGTGCGCGCCAGCGTCAGTGCCTGGATGCCGGTGAGATGGTGGGTGCCGGGCGGCAGATCGAGCGTGAAGCCGCCGTTCTTCGCGCCCCCGCTGATCTGCGAGCAGATCCGCCCGGTCTTGACCGTGACCCCGCCGATCGCGTCGATGAACTTCGGGAAGTTCGCGAAGTTGATGATGATCACGTGGTTGATCTTCAGGCCGGTCAGCGCGTCGACGGTCTTGATCGTGAGCGCCGGGCCGCCGAAGGCGTAGGCGGCGTTGATCTTGTTCGTGCCGTGTCCCGGGATCTGGACGAGCGTGTCACGGGGGATCGACAGCCGGCGTGAGACGCCGCCGCCGACCCGCCACAGCATCAGCGTGTCCGAGCGGCTGCCGGCGTCGGACGTGTTCGCGCCGGCCTCGTGCGTCCCCTGCGGCCGCTGATCGGTGCCGATCACGAGCACGGTGTCGGTCGAGGTCAGCATGTTCCCGCCCGACGCGAGCGCCGCCTGAGCGTCGGACGGGATGCCGCCCGACTGAGTCGAGGCGCTGATGATGAACACCACCAGCGACAGGAGCAGCCACGCCACGATCGCGATCACGAGACCGAGGATCACCCGCTTGGGGGTGATCCGCCGGCCGGTGCCGCGCTCCGGTCCGCCCTTGTACTTCCGGTACTCGACCGGGCCCTGGAGCTCGTCGTCCTCGCCGCGCAGGCGCGCTCTCAGGCCCTTGGGGCCGGAGCGGTAGAGCTTGTACGGGCGCTGTTCGAGATCGCTGGGCATGTGCGCATATAGTGACGGCATGCCGGGCCGGCGCACCATCGGCGTCGACATGGGCGGTACGAAGCTGCTTGCCGGCGCGGTCGATTCCGGTCTGTCGGTCCACCACCGCGCGCAGCGCAGCTTCACCCGCCTCGACGTCTCCTACCTCCTGGACACCGTCGTCGACGCGGTCGAGGAGACGCGCGCCGCGGCCGGCGAGGAGGTCGCCGCGGTCGGCTTCGGCATCCCCAGCTTAATCGATCAGCGAACGGGCACCGCGGTCCTCGCCGTGAACCTCCCGCTCAAGAACGTCATGTTCGCCGACGTAATGGCCGAGCGGCTCGACCTGCCGGTGTTCGTCGACAACGACGCCAACCTCGCGGCGCTGGCCGAGCATCGGGCCGGCGCGGCTCGCGGTTGCAACGAGGCGGTGATGCTCACGATCGGCACCGGCATCGGCGGTGGGCTGATTCTGCGGGGCGAGGTCTACCGCGGCGCGGTCGGCGCGGCCGGCGAGCTCGGCCACATCGTCATCGACGGCGACGGCCCGCCCTGCGGTCCGGGCTGCCCGAACCACGGGTGCGTCGAGGCGATGGCGTCCGGCACCGCGCTCGCACGCGAGGCGCTGCGCATCGCCCGGGCGCGGCCGAGCTCGGGGCTCGGCCGGGCGCTGGCGGAGGGGCGCGAGCTGGCTGGTCCGCTCGTCACCGAGCTCGCCCACGACGGCGACGACGCCGCGATCGAGACGATCGCGACGATCGGGCGCAATCTCGGCGTCGCCGTCACGAGCCTCGTGAACACGTTCAATCCGGAGGTGGTGGTGATCGGCGGCGGCGTGATGGGCGCCGGCGAGCTGCTGCTCGGCCCGGTCCGGGAGGAGGTCGCGGCGCGGGCGCTGCCGCCCTCGCGCGACCTCGTCGAGATCGTGCCGGCGGCGTTCGGGGTCGAGGCGGGGATGATCGGGGCGGCGGCGCTCGCGTTCGAGGGCCTGCGCCAACGGGCGGAGGCGGGATGAGCACCGGGCGCCTGATCGTCTGCCCGACGCCGATCGGCAACCTCGAGGACGTCACCCTGCGCGTGCTCGCGGCGCTCCGCGAGGCCGACATCGTCGCCTGCGAGGACACCCGGCGCAGCCGCGTGCTGCTCGACCGCTACGGAGTGAAAGGAACCCTCGTCAGCTATCACGAGCACAACGAGCGCCAGCGCGCGGGCGAGCTGGTGGCGAAGATGCGCGACGGCGCCGTGGTCGCGCTGGTCTCCGACGCCGGCACGCCGCTCGTGTCCGATCCGGGGTTCGTGCTCGTCCAGGCGTGCGTCGCCGCCGGGCTGGCGGTCGAGGTGCTGCCCGGGCCCTCGGCGGCGCTGGCGGCGCTCGTGGCGAGCGCGCTCCCCGCCGACCGGTGGCGGTTCACGGGCTTCCTGCCGCGCAAGCGGAGCGAGTTGCAGGCGGTGTTCGGCACCTCAGAGACGCTCGTCGCGTTCGAATCCCCGCGGCGCGTGGCGTCGTCGCTCGAGGTGCTCGCGTCGCTCGATCCCGACCGGCCTGTCGCGGTGTGCCGCGAGCTCACGAAGCTCCACGAGGAGATCGTACGCGGCACCGCCGCCGAGCTGGCGGCGCGGTACGCGTCCGAGCCGCCGCGGGGCGAGGTGGCGCTCGTGGTCGGTGGCGCGCCGTCGGCCCGTGACGAGATCGGGCCGGCGCTCGACGCGCTCCGGCGGCTGGTCGAGGCCGGCGCCAAGCCGCGCCCCGCTGCGTCGGTCGTGTCGGAGCTGACCGGGGTCGCAGCCAACCGGCTATACCGCGCGCTGACGTCTGAGTAGGGGCCGCCTGCGGCAGCATCCATGGGGCCTAAGGCGCCGCCGTCAGGCGCCGCCGACCATCCCATCTTCCGCCGGGCATCCATGCCCGGCTGGGGGGGTCGCCGATCACCCCGCGCGGCATGGATGCCGCGCGGAACTGGCCCCAGGGACGCCGCGCAGCGGCCCATCGTCATAAAGTCAGGTCTAGCGATGTCCTTCTACATCACCACCCCGATCTATTACGTGAACGCGCAGCCGCACCTCGGGCACGCGTACACGACGATCGCCGCCGACGTCGCCGCGCGCCACATGCGCCAGCGCGGCGAGGATGTGTTCTTCCTGACCGGGACCGACGAGCACGGCGAGCCGGTCGCCGACGCGGCGGCGGCGCTCGGGCTCGAGCCACGCGAGCTCGCCGATCGGAACGCCGAGAAGTTCAAGGCGCTGACCCCGATCCTCGACGCCACCAATGATTTCTTCATCCGGACCTCCGACGAGGAGCACAAGGAGCGCGTGCAGCAGGTCCTCGAACGCGTGCACGACAACGGCTACACGCACAAGGGGATCTACGAGGGGTGGTACTGCCCGCGGTGCGCGGACTTCAAGGTCGAGAACGAGATCCTCGAGGGCAACCGCTGCCCGATCCACGAGATCGTGCTCGAGCGCCACCAG
>DATIYW010000010.1:0-5127 GCA_035517415.1 Thermoanaerobaculaceae bacterium | reverse complement strand
CAGAACCTCGGTTGCCGCTCGGGATGACGGCAATTGCGGCTCATCATGACAGCGGTCACCGCTCGGGATGACAGCACTTGCGGCTCGCTATGACCTCGGTCACCGCTCGGGATGACGGCAGTTCCCTCCGAGCGGCGGCAGGCCGGTGCGACGCTCAGTCCGCGGCCGACTTGCGCAGCAGCGACTTGCGCCGGCCGTAGCAGACGTAGATCGTCAGGCCGATCAGCAGCCAGATCCCGAAGCGCCACCAGGTGACGAGCGGCAGGCCGGCGGCGAGGAACAGGCAGGCGATCACCGAGAGGGCGGGCAGCCAGGGGACGAACGGCACGCGGAACGGCCGCACGCCCTCCGGGTGGGTGCGGCGCAGCACGATCACGCCGGCGGAGACGATCGCGAACGCGAACAGGGTGCCGATGTTGGTGAGGTCCACCATCTCCTCGATGTTGGCGAAGTTCGCGAACGCCGCCACCACCACGCCGGAGATGATCGTGGTGACGTGCGGCGTGCGGTACTTGGGATGGACGCGGGCGAACGACGGCGGCAGCAGCCCGTCGCGCGCCATCGAGAAGAAGATCCGCGGCTGGCCCAATTGGAAGACGAGCAGCACCGCGGTGTGCGCGGCGACCGAGCCGACCGCGACGATGCCCGAGGCCCAGGCGAGGTTGTGGCGGTTCATCGCCACCGTGAGCGGCTCGGCGGTGTGGAGGTCGAACCACGGCACCATGCCGGTCACGACCGCCGCCACCGCGACGTAGACCACGGTCGAGATGATGAGCGAGCCGATGATGCCGCGCGGCAGGTCGCGCCCCGGGTTGCGCGTCTCCTCGGCCGCGGTGGAGACCGCGTCGAAGCCGATGTAGGCGAAGAAGACGATCGCCGCCCCCGCCCAGATCCCGTGCCAGCCGTTGGGCATGAACGGCTTCCAGTTGGAGGGCTGGACGTAGTTGATCCCGACGACGATGAAGAAGGCGAGCACGATCAGCTTCATGATCACCATCGTCGCGTTGAGGCGCGAGGACTCCTTGATGCCGATCACCAGCACCCAGGTGATGAGCAGGACGATCGCCGCGGCGGGGAGGTTCATCATGATCGGCACGCCGGCGACGTGCGGCGCGGCGGCGACGATCGAGGGCGTCGCCAGGCCGGTGCGCAGGTCGGTGGTCAGCCACGGCGGGATGACGATGCCGACGCCGCGCAGCATCTCGCAGAAGTAGCCCGACCAGGAGATCGCCACCGCGACGTTGCCGACCGCGTACTCGATGATCAGGTCCCAGCCGATGATCCACGCCATCAGCTCGCCCAGCGTCGCGTAGGCGTAGGTGTAGGCCGAGCCCGACACCGGCACGAGCGCCGCCAGCTCGGCGTAGCACAGCGCGGCGAGCCCGCACACCGCGGCGGTGAGCACGAACGAGAGGATGATGCCGGGCCCCGCGCCCGGCCGCGCCGGGTCGCCGGCGGCGGCGGTGCCGACGGTGGCGAAGATCCCCGCGCCGATGATCGCGCCGATGCCGAGGCCGATCAGGTCCCACACGCCGAGCGCGCGCTTGAGGTGCGTGCCGGCGCTCTCCTGCAGCAGCATCGCGAGCGGCTTGGTGCGGATCAGACCGCGCCATCCCGAGGACATGCGCGTCAGGCTAACTGCCAATCGGGGCGAGCGCAACCGCGGCGCATCGCCCCGGCGACGCAGGGTGGAGACGCCTCTTGACCACCCCCCTCAAGCTGGTACCCTCGCGCCATGAAGATCGTCAGCGCTCCTCGATACCGAATCGGCCCCGCCGTCGCGCTGCTCGCGGCCGCCGCCCTCGCGCTGCCGCTGCTGTCGTGCGGCGGCGCGCACGACTCCGCGGCGATCCGCATCGGCGTGGTCGCGGAGATCACCGGCGACATGCCGGCGGCCGGGGCGTCGTGCAAGAGCGGCGCCGAGCTCGCGGTCGAGGAGGTCAACCGGGCGGGCGGCCTCGAGGTCGGCGGCAAGAAGCTCCCGGTCGAGCTGTTCATCGAGGACAACGCCGGGCGCGCCGACCAGTCGGCCGCCGCGGCGCAGAAGCTGATCACGCAGCAGGAGGTGGTCGCGATCGTCGGCCCCAACCCGAGCCGCTACGCGATCCCGGCCTCCGAGGTGGCGGAGAGCTCGCACGTCGTGATGATCGCGCCGTGGTCGACCAACCCGAAGACGACGCTCGACGCCCGTACCGGAAAGCCGAAGCGGTACGTGTTCCGCTCCTGCTTCATCGACCCGTTCCAGGGGCGCGTGGTGGCCAACTTCGCGCTGCAAAATTTGAAGGCCCGGCGCGCCGCCGCGCTCTACGACGTCGCCTCCGAGTACAACAAGGGGATCGCCGAGATCTTCAAGCAGGTGTTCGAGGCCAATGGCGGGCAGGTCGTCGCGTTCGAGACCTACACCACCGGCGACAAGGACTTCTCCGCCCAGCTCACCAAGATCAAGGCGGCGCAGCCGGACGTGATCTTCCTCCCCAACTACTACAGCGAGGTGCCGCTGCAGATCCAGCAGGCGCACCGCCTCGGGATCACCACGCCGTTCCTCGGCTCCGACTCGTGGGGCAGCGCCGAGATCCTCAACCTCTGCGGCAAGGACTGCGACGGCTACTACTTCAGCACCCACTTCGCCGCCGACATGGCGACCCCGGTGGCGAAACGGTTCATCGCCGCGTTCAGGACGAAGTTCGGCCACACGCCCGACGACCTCGCGGCGCTCACCTACGACGCGTTCGGCCTGCTCTGGCAGGCGCTGCATACCGCCGGCAAGGTCGATCGCCAGGCGGTGCGCGACGCCCTCGCCACGATCTCGAACTACGACGGGGTGACCGGCACGATGCGTTTCAACGAGGGCTCGGGCGACCCGATCAAGAGCGCCGTGATCGTGCAGATCAAGGACGGCAAGTTCGTCTGGTTCGCGAACGCCAACCCGTGATGCGAGCCGAGCCGCGCCCCCTCCCTCGCCGCGCGCCCGCGCCGGCGGGTGACGCCGGCGGCCCGACGCCGCGCCGGGCGGCGGCGTGAAGTACCTCCTCCAGCAGTCGCTCAACGCCCTCCAGCTGGGCAGCATCTACGCGCTGATCGCGCTCGGCTACACGATGGTGTACGGCATCCTGACCATGATCAACTTCGCCCACGGCGACCTGTTCATGGTCGGCGCGTTCCTCTGCTTCGCCGCGGCGACCTTCCTCCACCTCCCGTTCGTGCCGACGCTGCTGCTGTCGATGGCCGGCGTCGCCGGCCTCGGCGTGGTGATCGAGCGCGTCGCCTACCGCCCGCTGCGCGCCGCGCCGCGCGTCTCCGCGATCATCACCGCGCTCGCGGTCGGCATCTTCCTCGAGAACCTGACGCTGGTGTTCGCGCCCTACCCGCTGCACGTGCCGACGCTGATCGAGAACACCACCTGGAGCGTCGCCGGCGTGTCGGTCTCCTCGCTCCAGCTCGTCATCATCGCGCTCTCGCTCGCCCTGCTCGTGGTGCTCGACTTCGTCGTCCAGCGCACGATGGTGGGGATCGCGATGCGGGCGATCTCGTGGGACCGCGCGACCGTCCCGCTGATGGGCGTGCCGAGCGACCGCATCATCTCGATCACGTTCGCGATCGGCACCGGGTTGGGCGGCGCGGCGGGCACGATGTACGCGCTCGCCTTCCCGGTGATCGACCCCTACATGGGGATCATCATCGGCTGGAAGGCGTTCATCTCGGCGGTGGTGGGTGGCATCGGCAACGTGCGCGGCGCGATGATCGGCGGGTTCATCCTCGGCGCGGTCGAGATCCTGGTCGCGGCGTTCCTGCCCTCGACCTACCGCGACTTCGTGGCGTTCGCGCTGCTGCTCGCGCTGCTCATCCTGCGGCCGCACGGCATCCTCGGCAAGCCGCGGCCGCAGAAGGTGTAGGCGCGATGGCCGAGATCTCCTCGGGGACCTCGCTCCTGGCCCGCGTCGGCCGCGGCTGGGACGCGCTGATGGCGAACCGGCGGATCCTGCCGGCGCTGCTCGTCGCCGGCGGCGTCGCCTCGTTCCTCATCCCCCGCTACGGGCTCCTCAACCCGTACGTGCAGCTGATCGTGATGTACGTCGGCATCAACATCATCCTCACCGTCAGCCTGAACCTCATCAACGGCTACATGGGCGAGTTCTCGGTCGGCCACGCCGGCTTCATGGCGATCGGCGCCTACATCGCCGCCCTGCTCACGATGCGGGTGATCCCGCCCGAGCTCGGCGCCTGGCTCTTCCCCCTCGCGGTGCTGGCGGGCGGCCTCGGCGCCGCGCTGGTCGGCGTGGTGGTCGCGATCCCCTCGTTCAAGACCCGCGGCGACTACCTCGCGATCGTCACGCTCGCCTTCAACATGATCGTCAAGTCGGTGATCGAGAACGTCGAGGCGATCGGCGGCCCGCGCGGCATCCCGGGGATCGAGAAGCTGACCACGCTGCCGTGGACGTTCGCCTGGACGGTGCTGGCGGTGTGGGTGATCCGCAACTTCATCTACTCGAGCTACGGCCGCGCCGTGCTCGCGATCCGCGAGGACGAGGTGGCGGCCGACTTGATGAGCATCAACACGCGCCACGCCAAGCTGCTCGCGTTCGTCGTCTCGGCGTTCTTCGCGGGCGTGGCGGGCGCGCTGTTCGCCCACCTGCTGCAGTTCATCAACCCGCGCGTGTTCGACATCCTCAAGTCGACCGACATCCTGATCATGGTCTACCTCGGCGGGATCGGTTCGATCGCCGGGTCGATCGTCGGCGGCACGCTCTACACCGTGCTGCTCGAGGTGCTCCGGCCGCTCGGGATCTGGCGCATGGTGATGATGCCGCTGGTGCTGATCCTGCTGATGCTGTACCGGCCGAAGGGGATCATGGGCATGCGCGAGCTGCGCTGGTTCGTGCCCAAGACCGAGGCCAAGGCGCGCGGCGAGGGCGGGCGCGGGGAGGACGGCGGCGATGCTGCTGCGCGCTGAGTCCGTCAGCCACTACTTCGGCGGGCTGTGCGCGATCTCCGACTTCAACCTCGCGCTCGAGGCGGGCGAGCTGATCGGCGTGATCGGTCCCAACGGCGCCGGCAAGACCACCGTCTTCAACCTCGTCACCGGCGTCTACCGCGCCACCCGCGGCCGCCTCACCCTCGACGGGCACG
>DATIYW010000009.1:0-6332 GCA_035517415.1 Thermoanaerobaculaceae bacterium | reverse complement strand
ACCCGCTCACCGGCGAGGTGATGGAGTTCTCGAAGATCGCGCGCGACCTGCACGGCCGCGGCATCGGCTGGGTCGCGGTCGGCGACGAGAACTACGGCGAGGGCAGCTCGCGCGAGCACGCCGCGATGGAGCCGCGCTTCCACGGCGGCTTGGCGGTGATCGCGCGCAGCTTCGCGCGCATCCACGAGACCAACCTGAAGAAACAGGGGCTGCTGCCGCTGCACCTCGTGGAGCCGAAGGACTACGACAAGATCCGCGAGGGCGACCGCGTCAGCATCGTGGGACTGAAGGACCTCGCGCCGGGCAAGCCGGTCAAGGTCATCCTCGCCCACGCCGACGGGTCGAGGGACGAGATCGCCTGCCGCCACAGCTTCAACGCCGAGCAGCTCGCCTGGTTTAGAGCCGGCTCGGCGCTCAACGTGCTGCGCGGCAAGAAGTAGCGACCGCCCACCGCCGCCGGTCGGTCCCAGGCACGCACCCCGGCAGGAGGCGGAACGGCCCCGCCTGTCAGCCCTGGCCTGTGGAGAACCCGCAACCGCGGCGGGTGCGCGTCGGAATGGCGTGGTCTCGTAAGTGTTGGCCCCGCTCGCGCTGCAGGTCATGCGCGCCCCGGCGAGAAACTTCCATGCGCCGCAACGGAACCTCCAAGCACAGCCATCGCGTGCGCGGTATGCATCAGACGTTGGCCGCATCAGTCGTGAGTTCATCGGCTGGGGCTTAGACTCGCTAGGTGAGGAAACCCACGGCAACCGGATTCGAGCGAGCAGCGCATGAGACGCGGCGAGTCTGTGGCACACATAAGGTCGCTCTAGATTTACAACGCGATGGGAGGCAAGGATGAAGGTCAGTCGTATGGTCAGTGACGTACTCACGGTCGCCGTTCTATCGGTGGCGATTGCCGGCGCAGCCAGCGCAGCGACCTATGTGCTCCCGGTCGTGGTAAGTGGCGTACCGGGCCTGAATGGCAGCTTCTGGGACAGCGAGGTCAGGATTCTGCTCCTGTCCCCGCAACCAGATATCGTCGTGCGGCGCGTATGGGTCGCACTGGCCGGGGGCGGTTTTGTCGACAATCCGACCACGGCGCCAACTTGGAGCTTCCCACCATCGCCACCGCCGGCGCAGCCTAGGATGATCGTCCTCAAGGGCAGCGAGCTGCTGCAAGGGGTTGCAGCCACCCACGCAGCGGTCGGGCTGGAGATTCCTGGCGCGGTCGCCGTGTACCTCCATAACGTCAACGGCCGGGGCGGTCAAGACGGACCCCTGCTCGGGAATGGCCAGCTCATTCAAAGCAGCTCATCGCCCTTCGCCGGCCCGGTGACAATCCCGTGGGCGACAGCCGGGTCGGCGAAATTCCGGATGAGCGTCGGCTGGGTCAACCCGAGTCCGGCTCCGCTCACGCTTCGCGTCTTCACGTCGAAGCTCTCGACGGCGTACTCCGGCCCTTATACCCAGGACCCGCGCTACTGGCTTGACAGCATCGCTCTACAGCCACTGGTTGTGACCTTGCCACCATGGGGCTGGCGCCAGGTTGATGATATCTTCTCGAAGCTTGTGTGGTGCAACGACTTGAACGGTTGTGTAGGCGCCGATGATGACGGCTTGCATTTTCTCGAGGTCGAACCAAATGACCTGCAGGCTCCGTACTTCGCGTACGCGTCGATGATCTACTCGCCGCTCAATGATCCGGAGTTCGTCTCCGTCATCCCGGGCTCGGTTGGGGGCGCGCCGCGCAGCTCGGTTCCATGTCCACCATACTGCTCCGTGCCGTAGCGCCGACAGACCAGGAACGGGCGTGGAGGGGAATCAGTCCCGATCCAATCGGCGAGGGCCGGCGTCGGGCGCGAGCGTGGGGTCAACGCCCGAGGTCGGTGCGGGTCAGGCGGGGCGGGGGAGCGGCGGGCGCAGCGGCAGCATGAACGGGACGCGCTCCCAGTACGCGTCGTACGCCTCGCCGTAGCGGATCGACAGGTTGTGCTCCTCGCGGCGGGCGCGCGCGATCGTGACGCGCACCGCCGGGTAGAGCAGGATCAGCCCCGGCATCGAGCGCGCCGCGACGATCACGCCGACCAGCATCACCAGGATGCCGAGGAAGTAGGGGTGGCGCACCCAGCGGTACGGCCCGCTCGTGACCAGCTCGCGGGCGCGGCCGAGCGCGCGTACCGAGGCGAGCGCGAGCAGGCCGCCGGCGAGCAATACCGGCGCGGCGATGCGGATCGCAAGCTGGTTCCACTCGGCGGTGATCCACGAGCCGGCGGCGCAGCCGACCACGGCGAGCGTCCAGGCGATCGGCATCTCCCCGACCGGCACGCCGGCGACGATCTCGGGGTCGGCGGGCACGCTGCGCGCTCCCGCGGCGCCGCCGGTCAGCGGCCCCGGCCGGCCGCGGCGGGGCGCAGGGCGCGGTAACGGTCGAGCCCGGCGCGGAACACCTCGACCGCGCGCTCGAGCTTCGGCACCTCGAGGACGTAGGCGAAGCGCACCTCGTCGCGGCCCGCGCCGGGCGTGGCGTAGAACCCGCCGGCGGGCGCGACCATGACGGTCTCGCCGTCGAGCTGGTGCTCGGCGAGCAGCCAGGCGGCGAAGTCGTCGGAGTCCTCGACGCCGGCCATCTTGACGATCATGTAGAACGCGCCGCGCGGCCGGCGCAGCACGATCCCGGGGTCCTGCGTGAGCCCGGCGAAGGTGACGTCGCGGCGGCGCTGGTACTCCTCGCGCACCGCCTCGAAGTAGCTCTCGTCGAGGCGGTAGGCGGCGATCGCGCCCAGCTGCTCGAGCGTCGGCGGGCACAATCGCGCCTGGCCGAACTTGAGCACCGCCGCCATCACGTCGCGGTTGCGCGAGATCACCGCGCCGACCCGCGCGCCGCAGGCGGAGAAGCGCTTGGAGATCGAGTCCACCACGATCACGCGGTCCTCGATGCCGGGCAGCTCGAGCACCGAGCGGTGGCGGCGGCCGTCGTAGGTGAACTCCTTGTAGACCTCGTCGGCGATGAGGAAGAGGTTGTGCCGCCGGGCGAACGCGGCGAGGCGCTCGAGCTCCTCCCACGACAGCACGGTGCCGGTCGGGTTGTTCGGCGAACAGATCAGGACCGCGCGGGTGCGCGGCGTGACCGCCGCCTCCAGCACCGCGTCGTCCGGGAGGTGGAAGCCGTCCTCGGCGTGGGTGCGGACCGGGACCACCTTGAGGTTCGCCATCGCCGCGTAGCCGTTGTAGTTGGTGTAGAACGGCTCGGGGATGATGATCTCCTCGTCCTCGTCGGCGACGACGTTGAAGGCGAACAGGATCGCCTCGGAGCCGCCGTTGGTGATGAGGACGTCGCGCGGCTCGAGCGCGATCTCGTAGCGGGCGAAGTAGTCGACCATCGCCTCGCGCAGCTCGGGCAGGCCGTCGGACGGGCCGTAGGCGAGCACCTTGTCGGAGAAGCCGGCGACGGCGCGCAGGAACTCCGGCGGCGTGGGCACGTCGGGTTGGCCGATGTTGAGGTTGTAGATCGAGATCCCGCGCGAGCGGGCGGCCTGCGCCAGGGGGGCGAGCTTGCGGATCGGCGATTCCTGGATGGAGGTGGCGCGGTGGGAGATCTTCATCTCGCCTCCAGCTCCCGGTGGTTCCGGGCGTCACGAGCGTAGCGGTCCCGCCGGGAAAAGACAAGGTCGGCCCAAGCCTTGGAGGGTCGGGCGGATCCTGCTCGCGCCAGCGCGCGTGTGCCGGGGACGGCGGGAGCCGGAGGCGACGGCCTCCGGCTCCGCCAGACGATCTCCCCCGGTTGCCTTCAGTACGCCTCGTCGGCGAGGAGCGAGGCGACGTCGATCGGATCCGAGAACCGCCGGTAGACCCACGCCTGGTAGCCGATCACGATCGGCACCATCACCAGCGCGACCGCGAGCATGATCGAGAGCGTCAGCGGCGTGGAGGCCGAGTTCGTCACGGTCATCGAGGCGGCCGGGTCGAGGCTCGACGGCAGCAGCGCCGGGTAGAGGCCGGCGACGCCGAACCCGGCCGCGCCGAGGATCGTCGCGCCGGAGGCGACCCACGCCCGCCACCACTCGCGCCGGCCGGCGAAGACACGGCTCGCCAGCAGTCCGGCGACGGCGAGGAGCGGGAGGACGAGCAGGTACGGGCGGGCGAGGACGTGCTGCCACAGGCGCGTCGCGAACCAGGTGGCGCCCAGGAACCCGACCGCGACGACGAGCAGCGCGACCCATAGCGCCTTCGCGGCGCTCGCGGCGCGCTCGCGCAGGGCGCCCTCCGCACGGATCGCCAGCCACAGCGCGCCGTGCACCGCGAACAGGAGCACGAAGAAGGCGCCGCCGAGCAGCCCGTACGGGTTCAGCAGGGTCAGCAGGTTCCCCTGGAACACCCCGGCGCGGTCGATCGGCACCCCGGCGAAGATGTTGGCGAACGCGACGCCGAGCAGCAGGGCCGGGAGGAAGCTGCCCAGCCACATGCAGGCGTCCCACGTCCGCCGCCACCACGCCGCCTCGAGCTTGCCGCGGAACTCGAACGAGATGCCGCGCAGGATCAGCGCGAACAGCAGCAGCATCAGCGGCGTGTAGAGCGCGGAGAACATCACCGCGTAGGTGCCGGGGAACGCGGCGAACGTCGCGCCCCCGGCGGTCAGCAGCCACACCTCGTTGCCGTCCCAGAACGGCCCCATCGCGTTGACCGCCACCCGCTGCTCGTCCTCGCCGCGGGCGAGGAACGGGCGCAGCATGCCGATGCCGAGGTCGAACCCGTCGAGCACGAAGTACACCGCCCAGAGCACGCCCCAGAGCACGAACCAGATCGTCGCGAGCATCACCGCCTCCTCACGCCGCCACCGGCGCCGGGCCCTTGCGGGCGAACTTGAACAGCAGGTAGAAATCCGCGATCCCGAGCAGGAGGTAGACGAGGATGAACGCCGCCGCGCTGATCGCCACCTGCGGGACGGCGAGCGGCGACACCGCGTCGGAGGTCCGCATCAGCCCGTACACGATCCACGGCTGGCGGCCCACCTCGGCGAGCGTCCACCCGGTCTGGATCGCGACGTACGGCAGCGGGATCGACCAGACCAGCAGCTTGAGCAGGCCGGGCGACTCGAGGATCCGCTCGCGGCGCAGGAACGCCCAGGCCGTCAGCGCGACGAACAGGAAGCCGAGCCCGACCATGACGCGGAAGGAGAGGAACGCCGGCAGCACCGGCGGCCGGTCCTGCTTCGGGAAGTCGCGCAGCCCCTTGACCTCCGCGTCGGCGTCGTAGTGGGCGAGCAGCGAGAGCAGCTTCGGCACCGGCAGCGCCTGGACCGCGTTGCGCTCGCCGGCACTGTCCGGCCATTGCACGAGGTTGAGCGAGGCGCCGCGCACGGTGTCCCAGTGCGACTCCATCGCCGCGAGCTTGGCCGGCTGTGCGGTGCCGAGGATCTCCGCGTTCATGTGCCCTTGGAGGATCTCGAACAGCGAGAACACCAGCGCGAACGCGATCCCGACCCGGAACGACTTGCGGAAGAACTCGACCTCGCGCCGCCGCAGCAGGTGCCAGGCGGAGATGCCGACGACGAAGAAGCCGGCGAGGATGTAGGCGCTGCCGACGGTGTGGACGAACTCGAGCAGCGCGAACCGCTGCGTGACGATGGCGAGGAAGTCGTCGAGCTCGGCGCGGCCGTTGCGCAACACGTAACCGACCGGGTGCTGCATCCAGGCGTTGGCGACGAGGATCCAGAACGCGGACACGTTCGACGCGATCGCCACCAGCCAGATCGTCGCCGCGTGCGCCCTCGGCGAGAGCTTGCGCCAGCCGAAGAACCACACCGCGATGAACGTCGACTCGAGGAAGAAGGCGAGCGTCGCCTCGACCGCGAGCAGCGCGCCGAACACGTCGCCGACGAACGCCGAGTAGCGCGACCAGTTGGTGCCGAACTGGAACTCGAGCGTGATCCCGGTGACCACGCCGATCGCGAAGTTGATGAGGAAGAGCTTGCCCCAGAACCTCGCCATGCGCTTGTAGTCCTCGTCGCCGGAGCGCACGTAGATCGTCTCCATGATCGCGACGAGGATCGAGAGCCCGAGCGTCAGCGGGACGAAGAGAAAGTGAAAGTACGTGGCAACCGCAAACTGCAGCCGGGAGAGGGTGAGGACGTTCAACCGAGCCTCCTTTTCTAGCCGGGGGGGACGCGGCGGCGCGGCCGCGCGGGGCTGACTGCGCGCGCCGGCCGGTGCGGGTAGCCGGCCCTGGTGACGTGGTTCTCGAGCGCGTCGGCGAGGGCGTCGAAGCGGACGCCGTCGAGCTGCCCCTCGAGGGCGACGGTGGCGGACGTCCAGGCGCGCTGCACCGGACAGCTCTCGGACAGCGGGCAGGCG
>DATIYW010000008.1:0-12970 GCA_035517415.1 Thermoanaerobaculaceae bacterium | reverse complement strand
CGGACCCGCCGGATCCACCGGCGCGACCGGCGCCGTGGGACCGAGCGGCGCAACCGGCGCACTCGGACCGACGGGTCCGGCGGGTGCGACCGGTGCGGCGGGTCCGACCGGCGTCGGGGGGCCGACCGGACCTGGTGGTGCGACCGGCGCACTCGGTCCGACCGGACCTGCCGGCGCGACCGGCGCGGCGGGTCCGACCGGCCCGACCGGCATCGCCGGAACGACCGGTCCCACCGGACCGCAGGGCGTGCCGGGAGTCGGTGGAGCGACCGGGCCGACCGGGCCCGCCGGCGCGACCGGGCCGACCGGCTCCGGCGCCGGTGTCCCGAGCGGTGCGATGGTGCTCGACAGCTCGCCGAGCGACGCCAGCCTGACGGGCGCCGGGTTCACCTACGCCGGGATCGTGACCACCGACGGCTGGCGCGCCCGCGCGCCGATGCTGACCGGCCGGTACGTCCTGGCGGCGGTGCCGGTCAACGGTGTCGTCTACGCGATCGGCGGCTGGTCGGGCAAGGCCAACTACGAGACCACGGTCGAGGCGTACGACCCGGCGACGAACTCGTGGAGCACCAAGGCCTCGATGCCGACCGGGCGCTGGGGGCTCGCCGCCGCGCCGGTCGGGACGATCATCTACGCGCTCGGCGGCGTGTCCGCGGCGAGCAACTTCGAGACCAAGAACGAGGCGTACGACACGGTCGCGAACACCTGGGACACGACCCGGACGGCGATGACCACCGGGCGGCGCTACCTCAGCGCGACGGCGGTGAGCGGGGTCGTGTACGCGCTCGGCGGAACCTCGTCGACGGTCACCAACGAGGCCCGCAACGAGGCGTACACCCCCGGGCCCAACAGCTGGATGACGAGGACGGCGATGCCCACCGGCCGTTTCGGCCTCGCCTCGGCGGCGGTGAACGGGCTGATCTACGCGGTCGGCGGCTGGTCGGTGGCGAATCAGTTCGAGACCGTCAACGAGGCGTACAACCCGGTCGGGAACAGCTGGGACACGACGCGCGCGCCGATGCCGACCGGGCGCAACCTGCTCGCGGCGGCGCCGCTCCTCGGCCTCGTGTACGCGGTCGGCGGCACGTCGGCCGCGAACACCTGGGAGACGACCACCGAGTCGTTCGACCCGGCGGCGAACTCGTGGAGCGGGCGCGCGGCGCTCGCGACCGGCAGGTACGGCCTCGCGATCGCGGCTCCGAACGGTATGATCTTCGCCGTCGGCGGCAGCTCCTCCGCCAGCGCTTACGAGACGAGGAACGAGGCGTACACGCCGCCGCTGTACGTCTACACGAAGAACTAGGCGTGCCGGAGCGGCCGATCCCGTCCGCGCGGGCCGGTCCGAGCCGGGCGTGCGCGTCTCGGCGGCTTGGGCTCCTGTTCACGATCGCCGCGCTCGCCGGGAGCGATTGCACGCGAGCTCCGGTGGTGATCGCCCGGGTCGGAGAGTCGGCGATCACCCGCGAGGACGTGCGCTTCCGCCGGGCGATGCTGGCGGTCCGCTCGGGGACCGACGCGACGGCGCCCCAGGCGCTGGTGCAGCTGCTCGAGGAGGCGATGATGCGCGAGGTCGGGCGCGCCCACGGCGTCGCCGTGACGGCGGCGGACCTCGCGACGGAGGCGGCGAGGGTGAGCGCGACCAGCCGCGATCCGGCGACGTTGGCGCGCATCCGCGCGGTGTTCGGCGGCGACGAGGGCGCATACCGCCGGCTCGTGCTCGAGCCGGTCCTCGTCAACCAGCGCCTCTACGCCGCGTTCGACGCCAGCCGCGAGATCCAGGCCGCCCCACTCGCGCGCGCCCGCGAGCTGCTCGCGGCCGCCCTCGCGCCGGGAGCGCCGCTTGCGGCGCTCGCCACGCGCTACGGCGCCGAGCTGCGCACGTTCGACATCGCCGGCGGGCAGGTGCGGCCGCTCGACGCGCCGGCCGGGACGCGGCCGAGCTTCCCCGCGGCGCTGCCTGGAGGGGTCCCGGACCGCGACGCGCTCACGGCGCTCCTGGCCGGCCTCGCCGTCGGGAAGGTGCATCCCGAGGTTGTCGAGGAGCGGGGCGGTTTCATGGTGGTGCGCCTCCTCCGCCGCGACGGCGACCGCGCCCGCCTCGAGGCCGCGGTGGTCGCGAAGCTCCCGTTCGACCCGTGGTTCGAGTCGGCCGCGCGGGCGGTGCCGGTCCGCTTCGAGGACGCCAAGGCGGCGGCGGAACTTCGCGGCGTGGCGCTGCCGCGCTACCTGGCCGAGCGGCTGCGCCAGCCCTGAGCGGGCCGGGCGCCGCGTCGTCGCTGCGTGATGGGCGTGATCAGTGGAGGGAGCGGAAGAACCGCTTCCAGCGCGGCAGGTAGTGGTCCGAGGGGTCGACCGACGCCGCCACCGCGGTCGCCCGCCCGGCGATGCGGTCCTCCGGGACGAAGCCGAAGTAGCGCGAGTCGCCGCTCTCGTCGCGGTTGTCGCCCATCACGAAGTAGTCGCCGTCGGGCACCCGGATCGGCCCGAACGAACGCATCGCCGGCAGGTCGGGCGTGATCATCACCGGATGCTCGGTTGCGCCGAGGCGCTCGCTGGCGAGGATGCGCCGCGGCCGGTCGCCGCGCTGAAACGGTCCCACGCTCGAGGCGGCGAGCGGCTCGTAGTCGACCGGCGCGCCGTTGATCAGGAGGCGGTTGTTACGCAGCACCAGGGTGTCGCCGGGCAGGCCGACCACGCGCTTGACCAGGCGCTTGCCGTCGGCCGGCGAGAACAGCACGACGATGTCGCCCCGCGCCGGGCGCCCCCAGCGGATCAGGCGCCACGAGGTGAACGGCACCTTGAGGTCGTACGCCAGCTTGTTGATCACGATGCGGTCGCCCTCGAGGATGGTGGGCTTCATCGAGCCGGTGGGGACGTCGTTCCAGTCCGCGACCGCGGAGCGGAAGCCGCCGACGACGAGGATCACGATCAGGAGCGACTTGACCCACTCCTGCCAGAACTTCATGAGGCGTTCCTTCCACACCTGGCTCGACATCGGTTTCGGCCACCTCCGGCGGGCCGGCGGTTCGTATACGCCAACCATCGTACCCGAGTTGCTTGTTCCGGTCCGGCGGCGCGGGTCGCCGGCGGTTCAAACCCGGCGCGACCGGAAGGCGTCTAATGGGGCGTGAAAGCGGCTCTCCTCGAATGGCGCGACCGGCGCGGCGCGACCGGATCCGCGGCCAGCCGGCCGGCGACGGTGCCGGTCGCGGAGAAAGCGCTGGTGCGCGCCGCGCAGGGCGGCGACCTCGCCGCGTTCGAGGCGCTCTACCGCGCGAGCGCGGCGATGGTCTACGCGATCTGCCTGCGCATGACCGCGGAGGCGGCGCGCGCCGAGGAGCTCACCCAGGACGCGTTCGTGCGCGCCTGGGAGAGGCTCGCGACGTTCCGCGGCGAGAGCGCGTTCTCGACCTGGCTCGTGCGCCTGGCGGTCAACGTGGCGCTCTCCGAACGCCGCCGGCGCCGCCGCGGCGACGACCGGCTCACGTTCCCCGCCGACCTCGAGCCGATCGCCGGCGCCGCGCCGGGCGGCCATCCGGCGGTGGCGATGGACCTCGAGCGGGCGATCGCGGCGCTGCCGGAGGGCGCGCGGCGCGTGTTCGTCCTCCACGACGTCGAGGGCTACGAGCACGCGGAGATCGCGCGCCTCACCGGCGTGGCGGTGGGGACGAGCAAGGCGCAGCTGCACCGGGCGCGACGGTTGCTGCGCGAGGTGCTGGAGCGATGACCTGCAACGATGCCGACCTGCTGCTGGACGATTTCGTCGACGGGTGCCTGGCCGCGGCGGACCAGGAGCGCGTGCTGGCTCACCTCGGCGAGTGCGCCGCCTGCCGCCGGCTCGCCGACGGTCTGCGGGGCGTGGTCGACGCAGCGGCGGAGCTGCCGGACCGGATCGCCCCGGAGCGCGACCTGTGGCCCGGGATCGTGGACGGGATCAACCGTGGGCTGCCGCGCTCCGGCGTCGGGTCGCCGCGACGGTGGCGCGCCTGGGGCGCGATCCTCGCCGTCGCGGCGGCGATCGCGGCGATCACCGCGGTCGTCACGGTGCGGATGACGGCGAGCCGGCCGCAGCCGGCGGCCGTCGGCGGGAGCGCCGTCGCGGCCTCGCTCGATCTCGCCCGCGCGCAGGCGACGTTCGCGGCGGCGCGGCGGCAGTTGCTCGCCGCCGTCGAGGCGCGTCGCGGCTCGCTCTCGCCGCGCACCGCCGCGGTGGTGGAGCGCAACCTGCAGATCATCGACGGCGCGGTGCGGGAGATGGAAGCGGCGCTGGCGCGCGAGCCGGCGGACCCGGCGCTGCCCGCGCTGCTCCTGACGGCGTACCAGCAGGAGATCGACCTGCTGCAGCGGACCGCGACGCTGCCGGCCGCGAGCTAGCGGTGGAAGGGAAAGGGAGGACGCGATGAGAAAGCTCGGAGTGGTGATGGCGGCGGGGCTGGTGGCGGCGGCGAGCGCGCTCGCCCAGCAGCAGGTGAGCGAGAAGCGGCCCGCGAGCCGGGACGGCCTGGTCGAGGTCCACAACGTGTCCGGCTCGGTGAAGGTGCTGGGCTGGGACCGGGACGAGGTCGAGGTGACCGGGACGCTCGGCCGGGGCACGGACCGGCTCGAGTTCACCGGGAGCGGCTCGACGACGCGGATCAAGGTGGTGCTGCCGCAGCACTCGCACAACGTCGACGGGTCGGACCTCGAGGTCCACGTGCCCGCGGGCAGCCGCGTCGAGGTGAACACGGTGAGCGCGACGATCGACGCCGACAAGGTGACCGGGCCGCTGCGCCTGGAATCGGTGAGCGGCGGGATCGCCGCCGCCGGCAACCCGCGCGAGGTCGAGGCGAAGACCGTCAGCGGCGAGGTCTCGGTCAGCGCGGTCGCCGCGCCGGTGCGCGCCCGCAGCGTCAGCGGCGAGCTCACCCTCACCGGGCTGACCGGACGCGTCGACGCGTCCAGCGTGAGCGGCAAGGTCGTGGTCAAGGGGACCCGGTTCACCGAGGCCGAGCTGGAGACGACCTCCGGGGACATCCGCTTCGACGGCGACCTGGCCAAGGACGCGAGCCTGCGCGCCAAGTCGATGAGCGGGACGGTTGAGCTGGCGCTGCCGCCGGACGCGGCGGCGGACTACGAGGTGAGCACGTTCTCGGGCTCGATCGCCAACGAGCTGGGGCCGGAGGCGAAGCGCACCAGCGAGTACGGACCCGGGCGCGAGCTGTCGTTCTCCACCGGCGGCGGCGGGGCGCGGGTGGCGGTGAGCAGCTTCTCCGGGTCGGTCAGGCTGCGCAAGCGCTGATCCTCGCCCCGGCGCCGAGGGGTCCCGGCGGGACGCGCGGCGATCGCGCGTCCCGTCTTCGTCTCAGCCCGGCGGAACGGCGTGTTACCGTGAGGCCATGCCGCGACTGCACGGCGTCGTCCTGGCGTGCTGGCTGGCCGCCGCGCCCGCGCTCGCGCAGGGACCGGACGCCCAGTGGCGGACGCTGACGACGCCGCACTTCCGCGTCCACTACACCGCGCCGGCCGAGGCCTGGACGCTGCGCGCCGCCTCCCGCCTGGAGGCGATCCGCGAGCGCGTCATCGCCGAGGTCGGCTACGCACCGCCGGAGACCGTCGACGTGATCGTCGCGGACCCGCTCGCGCAATCGAACGGCGCCGCCTTCCCTGTGCTCGGCTGGCCCCGCCTGATGCTGTGGACCTCGCCGCCGGGCCCCGGCTCGGGCCTGTCCGACTACACCGACTGGTCGGAGCTGCTCGTCGTGCACGAGGAGACGCACCTCGTCCACCTGCTGCGCCCGTCGCGCAGCCCGTTCCAGCGCGTGATCGAGGCGCTGCTCCCGGTCGGCCCGATCGCGCTGCGCGCGCCGCGCTGGGTCCACGAGGGCTACGCGACACTGGTCGAGGGCCGGCTCACCGGCTCCGGCCGCCCCAACGGCGACCTCCGCGCCGCGGTTTTGCGCCAGCGTGCCCGCGCCGGGAAGCTGCCGAGCTACGGCCAGATGGCGAGCGACTCGCAGACCTGGCTCGGGATGTCGATGGCGTACCTCGCCGGCTCGGCCTACCTCGAGTGGCTCGAGCAGCGCGCCGGGCCGCACAGCCTCGAACACCTGTGGGCGCGGATGACGGCTCGCCCCGACCGCAGCTTCGACGATGCGTTCGAGGGCGTGTTCGGCGAGGCGCCGGAGAAGCTGTACGGGCGCTTCACCGCGGAGCTGACGTGGCGGGCGATGGAGGTCGAGCGGCGCCTGGCGCCGTTTCGCCGCGAGGGCGAGCCGTGGCAGGTGCTGCAGTGGACGACCGGCGAGCCCGAGGTATCGCCCGACGGCACCCTCCTCGCCATCGTGCTCCGCGATCGCCGGCGTCCGTCGCGCCTGGTGCTGCTGCCGACGGCGCCGGACGGGGAGCCGGAGCGGGCGCCGGCCGGGGTTCCGGGACGCGCGGGCGCGCGGGACGCGCAGGACTTCCCGGCGGTGCAGGCGCGGCCGGCCGCACGCAAGCCCGTATTCCAGCTCGTCACCCGCGACCGCGAGGAGCCGTTCTCGCCGCGGTTCACTGCCGATGGGCGGTCGCTGGTGTTCGTCCGCTTCGAGCCCGACGGCGAGGGCTTCCTCCATCCCGATCTGTTCCGCTGGACGCCGGCAACCAGCCGCGTGGCGCGCGTCACGCGCCTCGCCGACGTCCGCGACCCCGACCCGGCCCCGGACGGGAGCTGGGCGGCGGCGGTGCGCGACCGCGACGGCCTCTCGCAGCTGGTGCGCGTCGACCTGGCGAGCGGCGCGGTATCCGCGCTCACCCCGCCTTCGCTCGACGTCGTCTACGCGTTGCCGCGGATCGCGCCGGACGGCCGCCGCCTCGCCTACGTGCGGCACGAGAATGCGGCGTGGCGGCTGGTCGTGCGGGACCTCGCCAGCGGGCGCGAGGCCGTGGTGGCGACGCCGCCCGGCGCGCTCGTCACGTATCCGGCGTGGAGCGCCGACGGCGCGCACCTGTTCGTCTCGCTGGGGCGCAACGGGTTCATCGACCTCGTCCGGCTCGCCCCCGAGGCGGGCGGGATCGAGGCGGTGACCGTGACGGCCGGCGCGGCGCTCGCACCGGCGCCGGCACCGGACGGCAAGGCGGTGTTCTTCCTCGCGCTCGAGGCGGACGGCCTCACGCTGCGGCGGCTGGAGCTCGCCGGCGCCGCTCCCCGGGAGCCGGCGGCGAACCTCGTCGCCGACCTTGCGCCCGCCGTTCGGCCGGCCCCGCCTCCGGCGCCGGCGCCGTTCGCCGCCGCCGAGGTCCGGGCCGGCGCGCCGTACGGCCTCGGGCATCAGGAGCTGCTGCCGATCGCCGGCGCGTTCCTATCGCCGTCGGGGCGCGGCGCGGAGCTGGGCGCGCGCATCGGCGACGTGGTCGGTCGGGTCGACGTGCTTGCGCTCGGTGCGCTCGGCGATGCGGCTGGGCCGCGCGGGGGCACGCTCGCGGCGACCTGGCGCGGCTGGCCGGTGAGCGTGTCGCTGCAGTTATTCAGCGCCGACGTGCGGCCCTCGCGGCAGCCCCGCGAGGTGGCGGGCCTCGGCGCGTCGCTCGACGTCGACCGGCTCGGCGCGCTCGTGTCCGCCGGCTGGCGCCATGAGTGGCGGGTCACGGCGCTCGCCCTCGGCGCCGGGCTCCTCGCGTCGCGCGTCGAGCCGGTCGATGCGGCATCCGTGAGCGAGCGCGCCGCGTTCGTGCGCGCCGGGCTGAGCCGCACGCCCACGTTCGGGCGCTGGCGTTTCCCCCAGTCGCTCGTGACGTCGTTCACGAGCGGGAGCACCGACGATGTCGGGTGGCGGCGCTACGGCGCGGCGGTCGCGGTCGGTGTGGACCGCGACAGCTCCGGGCTCCGCCTCGCGTGGCAGCGCGACGCGGTGCGGGACGCCGCGCTCGCGTTCGACCGGATCCAGGTGGGCGGCGTCGCGACCTCGATCGAGCCCGAGGTCGCCGCCGGCGCTCGCGTCGTCGTCCCCGCGCTCCCCGTCGGCACGCGCATCGGCGACGACCACGAGTCGCAGACCGTGACCCTGACGGTGAACGGCCTCCCGCTCTTCTTCGCGCGTCACCGCGTCTGGAGCGCGGACGAGACGCGCGGTAACTGGCTGCGCCTGGCCGGCGTCGAGTGGGACATCGCGAGCGGGCCGTGGCCGATCATTCGGCTGCCCGCCGGCCACCTGCGCCTCGGTGTGGCGCGGGTCCTCGATCCGCCGCTCCGCGACAGCACGCAGGCGTGGCTGTCGCTCGCCTGGCGGCCGTGACCGGGCCCGAGACGGTCGGCCATCTGAGGAGCGCCCCCGGGAGAGACCCGCGGGCAGGGGAGGCGACATGAGGCGATTCGGCGTTGCGATGATGGTCGCGGCCGGGGCGTGCCTGATCGCACCGGCGCGAAACGGTGGGGCGGCGCCGCCGGCACCGGCGACGTTCTCGATCGCCGCGGCCGACCCCGCCGCCGGCGAGGTCGGCGTCGCGGTGGCGAGCCGGTTCTTCGCGGTCGGGACCGTGGTGCCGCACGCGCGCGCCGGCGTCGGCGCGGTCGCGACGCAGGCGAACGCGAACACCACGTTCGGGCCGCGCGGCCTCGAGCTGCTCGGGCTCGGCGCGACGCCCGAGGAGGCGCTCAAGCTGCTCCTCCGCGCTGACGAGGGGCGCGACCGCCGGCAGGTCGGCATCGTCGCCGCCGGCGGCGAGTCGGTCACCTACTCGGGTCCGGGATGCCAGAAGTGGGCGGGCGGACGCAGCGGGCCGAGCTACGCGGTGCAGGGCAACATCCTGGTCGGCGAGCCGGTCGTCGCGGCGATGGAGCGGTCGTTCCTGGCGAGCAGCGGCAAGCCGCTGGCGGAGCGCCTGTTCGCGGCGCTGTCGGCGGGCGACGCGGCGGGCGGCGACAGCCGCGGCCGCGAGTCGGCGGCGATCCTCGTCTGCCGCGCCGGCGGCGGCTACAACGGCTTCACCGACCACGCCGTCGACATCCGCGTCGACGACAGCCCCGACCCGTTCGGCGAGATCGGCCGGCTGCTCGGGCTCGCGCTCGTCAACGACGACTGGAACCGCGGCTGGAGCGGGTTCGTCGCGAAGCGGTTCAAGGAGGCGCTCGCCTGGCAGGAACGGGCGGCAGCGCGGGCGGAGAAGCAGCCCTCGATGCTGCCCGAGGTGCTCTACGACCTCGCGGTGATCCGGCTCGCCAACGGCGACGCCAAGGGCGCGCGGGCCGCGCTCGATCGCGCGGTCGCACTCAACCCGAAGCTCGCGTTCCAGGCGAAGAGCGACCCCGATCTGGCCGGGATCGGCGCCCCGGCGAACTGATCCGGCGGCGGGGCGGCGGCGCGGTCGCCGCCGGTAGGCCCGGCAGGGGTTTGCGGCCGGCACTGGAAGTCGCCCCCAGGTGAGACGTAGAATCCTTCCCAAGGAGGAAGACGACATGCGCAACCGAATCGTGCGAGCGGGCGGACTCGCGGTCTTCGCCGGCCTGCTCGTCGCCGGCCTGACAGCCGCGGGCGAGGACAAGCCGGCGCAGAGCAAGCTCACGCCCGAGCAGCAGAAGATGATGGAGGTGTGGTCGAAGCTCGCCACACCGAACGAGAACCACAAGGCGCTCGAGCCGATGGTCGGCACGTTCGACGCGAAGGTCACCTCGTGGGCGGGTCCGGGCCAGCCGCCGGAGGTGACGACCGGGGTGTCGACGAACACCTGGGTCCTCGGCGGCCGCTTCGTGCAGCAGGTGATGGACGGCACCGAGATGGGCCAGCCGTTCCACGGCATCGGCTTCACCGGCTACGACAACTTCAAGAAGGAATACACCGCGGTGTGGATGGACAACATGGGCACGATGACGCTGTGGATGACCGGCAGCGCCGAGGACGGCGGCAAGACGTTCAAGTTCGCCGGCACGATGGACGACGCGATGAGCGGCAAGCCGGCGCACCTCCGCTCGGTGACCAGGGTCATCGACAACAGCCACCACGTGTACGAGATGTACGGCCCCGACCCGTCGGGGCACGAGGTGAAGATGCTGGAGATCGCTTACACCCGCCGCTGAGAGCGTTTGGCTCCCAAGAAGCAAGCGGGGCGCCCGAAGGCGCCCCGCTTCATGTTGCCTCGAACTCGGAATCAGAAGTGGAACCGGGCGCCGAGTTGGATGAGGCGCTGCTCGCCCTGATACGGGTCGCCGGCATACGCGTTCGGCTGCCCGTTGGAAGTGTAGAGTGCGGGGTTCTTCTCGTTGAAGACGTTGAACATCTCGGCGAACACCTCCGCGCCGAGATCCTTCGCGAAGTCGAATGCCCAGGCGACCCTGAGGTCAAATTGCGAGAAGCTCGCCCCGGTGGCGCTGTTGACGTGCGAGACTCCAGCCGGCAAGGCGACGTTACCGAACTGGTCGGCGGTCAGCAGCGTGTATGGCGTGCCGGAGTGGTAGCGGAACATCCCCGAGACGGTGAACCCAGCCGGCAGGCGATAGCTCCCAGCCAGAGTGACTCGGTGTCGCGCGTCGGTGTCGAGAGGGCCAACGCATTTCCCGCCGCAGGTCGGGTCGTACGGGTTGACCGACTGGTCGCGGTACGACTTGAAATCGGGTTGGTACTCCAGGCGGGTCAGGCGGAACTCGTCCGCCCCGCCGAGCACGTTGCCGGTCGCGCGCGAGAGCGTGTAGAAGCCCTGCAGCTCGTATTTCTCCCCGCGGAGGTGGACCCCGAGGTTGACGCCCTGGTAATCGGCGAAGCCGTCGCCGGTCCAGATGCGGAAGTTGTTCGAGATGCCGAGCGGCGTGAACAGCCGATCCGTCGCACTGATGTATGGGTTGGCGCGGTAGCGGTAGGGAAGGTCACGGTACCACTGCCGGACAGCGTCAACGTTGAAGCCTAGGGAGGCGTTTACCTGCCAGGAATATCCGAGGGAGACCTGATCGGAATGCGGTGGTTTGAGGGTAGGCGAAGCGACGTCCGCAGGTAGCCCCCCGGCCAGCCCGCAGGTCGCGCCGGGATACAAGGAGCAATCCGGAAGGGGCTGCCCCGGCTGGTAGAACGAGCCGTCCGGGTTCCTGATCCCATTTGCATCGGAGATCTCATAGATGATGCCGTAGTTCGATTGCACGGCCTGCGCGGGGAACAGGATGGTCGCGTTGACATATGGGAAGTCGTAGAAACGACCTGCGCCACCGCGGAGGATCTGCGAGGCGTTGCCGGTAAGGTCCCAACTGAAGCCAAGGCGTGGTGCCCAGTCGTCCTTGTCGTTCTTGAGCACCCGACCGCCGCCGTTCTTGAACGGCGTCAGTTCCTTGTAGTCGTACAAGGTCTGCGTCGAGAGCAACTGCCAGAGCGGGTTAGTGGACTGATCGAGGCTCAAGGCATCGTAGTAGTCGTAGCGCAGCCCGATGTTGAAGGTCAGCCTCGAGGTCACCCGCCAATCATCTTGCAAGTAGGCGCTGTACTGCTTCGTCGGCGTGGCATTGCCCGAGAACCCGCCGTACTTCGTGATGTCGCTGACGACATAGGCAGGACCTCCCGGCGGCCCCGGGATCATGCTGAACTGCCCCGTCAACCCGGTGCTGAACGTACCGTCGAGCGTCGGTTCGTTGATGAAGCCGATGCCGGCCTTGAAATCGTGGGAGTGGCCCGCGATGTCCTTCGAGAAGCTGAAGTCGTCCTTGTACTGGTACTTGACCTGGTTGGTGGTTTGCGGCGTGTTGATGTTCCGGCCAATCGCGAACCCATTTGGATAGTAGAGCAACGGGTCAGCCGAATCCGCCGTGATCGCGTTGTTGAACTTGGTGTACTGGAAGACGAATTCGTTGAGCATGTCGGCGCTGAGCTGCGCGGTGTACCCGGCGAGAATCGACGAGTACTTGTTGGTGACGGTGCCGAGGTTGCTTGCCGCGGCCAGGGAGCTCTGTCCGTATTTCGTGTCGTTCTTCTGGTAGCCGTAGCGTACCTGGACGTAGTTCTTCGGGTCGATGTCGTAGGTGACCTTCGCCGTTGCCAGGTCGTCGTGAGATGGGATCGGAACCGCCTTGCCGTCCAGGTCAGGGTAGAGCCCCCCACTGTTCACGATGTAGTTCTGGTCGATCGTGGTCTTCTCATAGGTGGCAAAGAAATGAACTTTGTCCTTGATAATCGGACCGCCGAACGAGGCGCCGTACTGGTCCCGGCTGTAGTCGGCCTTGCCCGGCTCAGGCTGCCCAGCTGCCGCCGCTGCGGCATCCGCGATCTTCTCGCTCTCCGTCTCGGAGTTGAGGCTCTTGCGGCGACCGAACTCCCAGGCGCTGCCGTGGAACTCGTTGGTGCCGGTCTTGGAGATGACGGTGAGCACGCCGCCCGAGGAGCGGCCGTACTCGGCCTTGTACTGCATCGTCTGGATCTTGAACTCCTGCACCGACTCGAGGTTGAAGTTCTGCAGCGCACCGCCGATGGTGTCGTCGGTGTTGTCGCCGCCGTCCATGACGTAGTTGACGTTGCGACCGCTACCGCCGTCCAACTCGACGACGAGCTGGTTCGGCTTGGTCGGGTCGGTGTTGTAGCCCAGCATCGTGCCGGGCGCCAGCACGCCGAGGTTGGCGAACTGGCGGCCGTTGAGCGGCAGGCTCTCGAGCTGCTGCTGATCGACCACGGTGCCGATCGCCGGCGAGGTCTCGACCAGCGGCACCTCGGCGGTGACGGTGAGGTTCTCGCTCACCTTCGCCTGCTTCAGCGTCACGTTGATCGTGCGCGTCGTCGCGACGCTGACGATCACGCCTTCGGTCGTCACGGTCGCGAAGCCCGACAGCTCCACCTTGAGCGAGTACGTCCCCGTCGGGAGTGACGGGAACCGGTAGATGCCGCCCTCCTCGGCGACCGCGGTGCGGGTGAACCCGGTCGCTGGGTTGGACACGGTGATGCTCGCCCCCGGCAGGCCGCCACCGTTGGCGTCGACGACGGTGCCGACGATGGCTCCCGTGGCCGCCTGGCCGTGCGCCGGTGCCGGCGCGAGCAGGCCGGCCGCGGCC
>DATIYW010000007.1:0-13098 GCA_035517415.1 Thermoanaerobaculaceae bacterium | reverse complement strand
CGCTCATGGCGCTGACGGTCGCCACCGGTTTCGTCGTCGACGATGCAATCGTCGTGCTGGAGAATGTCTCGCGCCACCTGGATGCCGGCATGAGCCGTTTCGAGGCGGCGCTGCGGGGTACGCGCGAGGTGGGCTTCACGGTGCTCTCCATCAGCGTGTCGCTGGTGGCAGTCTTCATACCGCTGATCTTCATGGGCGGCATCGTCGGGCGCCTGTTCCGCGAGTTCGCGGTGGTGATCGGCCTCGCCGTGCTGATCTCCGGGTTCATCTCGCTCACGCTCACGCCGATGCTGTCGAGCCGCTTCCTCCGCCCTCCGGCGGAGGTCACGCACCACCGCCTCTACGCCGTTTCGGAACGCATGTTCGCGGCCCTTCTCGACGCCTACCGGCGTGGGCTGCGGTGGGCGCTGGGCCACCGGCGGACGATGATGGGGGGCACCGCCGCGATCACCGCGCTCACCGTCGTCCTGTTCGCGGTCATCCCCAAGGGGTTCATCCCGTCGCAGGACATCGACATGGTGTTCGGCCAAACCGAGGCCGTCGAGGGAATCTCGTTCGACGCGCTGGTCAAGCACCAGAAGGCGGTCGCCGACGTGATCCGCGCCGACCCGGACGTCGAGGCGCTGCTGTCGTCGGCGGGAGCCCGCACCGGCGCGGCGAACCTCGGCCGCGTTTGGGTCCGGCTCAAGCCGCGGGCCCACCGCGCGGCCACCGCCGACCAGGTGATCGACCGCCTGCGCCCGAAGTTCGCCCAGATCCCGGGCATCCGCGTCTACCTGCAGAGCCCGCCCGCGATCCAGGTCGGCGGGCGCATGACGAGCAGCCAGTACCAGCTCACGCTCCAGGGCCCCGACACCGACGAGCTCTACCGCGCCGCCCCGGAGCTCGAGGCGCGCCTGCGCAACGCGCCCGGGCTGGTCGACGTCACGAGCGACCTGCGCCTCTCCAACCCGCAGATCAACGTCATGATCCAGCGCGACCAGGCGTCCGCGGTCGGGGTCAGCGCGACGCAGATCGAGGACGCGCTCTACACCGCCTACGGCACCCGGCAGATCTCGACGATCTTCGCGCCGCAGAACCAGTACCAGGTGATCATGGAGACGCTGCCGGAGTTCCAGACCGACCCGACCGACCTGCCGCTGCTCTACGTCCACGCCAAGTCGGGCCAGCTCGTGCGCCTCGACTCGCTCGCCCGCCTCGTGCCGGGAGTCGGCCCGCTCACCGTCAACCACTCGGGGCAGAGCCCCTCGGTCACGCTCTCGTTCAACCTCGAGGCGGGGGCGCCGCTCGGCCCCGCGGTCGCCGAGGTCGAGCGCGCCGCGCGGGAGACCCTCCCGGCGTCGGTCACGACCATCTTCCAGGGCACGGCACAGGCGTTCCAGTCATCGCTGCAGGGCCTCGGCCTCCTGCTCGCCCTCGCGATCCTCGTGATCTATATGGTGCTCGGCATCCTCTACGAGAGCTTCATCCACCCGATCACGATCCTCTCCGCGCTGCCGCTCGCCGGGGCGGGGGCGATCGCCACGCTGCTGGTGTTCCGCAGCGACCTCAACATCTACGCCTACGTCGGCATCATCATGCTGGTCGGTCTCGTCAAGAAGAACGGCATCATGATGATCGACTTCGCCCTCGAGGCGCAGCGTCGCGACGGCAAGAGCCCCGCCGACGCCATCTTCGAAGCGTGCGTGGTGCGCTTCCGGCCGATCATGATGACGACGATGGCGGCGCTGTTCGGCACGCTGCCGATCGCGCTCGGCTTCGGCGCCGGCGCCGAGGCGCGCCGCCCGCTCGGCCTCGCCGTGGTCGGCGGCTTGGTCGTCTCGCAGTCGCTGACGCTGTTCATCACGCCGGTGTTCTTCACGTACATGGAAGGGTTCCAGGCGCGGCTACGAGGGGGCCGCGCGCGCCCCGCCGAGGCGTGATCCGGCCCCCACGGCCCGGGTGCCCCGGACACGAGAGGAGCGGGGTCGAGCCCCGCTCCTCTCCATGCGCCGACGGCTTCCTTCCGGGAGTGGAGTGCTTCAGCTGACCGGCTTGCCGGCCTCGAGGTCCGCCACCATCTGCTGCAGGCTCTTCTTGTTCGCCGCGTCCGGCGCCTGCTCGACGGCGAGCTTGGCGTACTTGAGCGCGTCCTTCAGCCGCCCGACCGCCGAGTAGCCGCGCGCCAGTCCGACGTTGACCGGCCAGGCGTTGGGGTGCTTCTTGGCGTTCAGCTCGAACACCTTGAGCGCCTTCTCGTTCTCCTTGCGGGCGAGGAGCTGGCGGCCGTACTGGTGGAGGTCCATGACGTCGGCGGTGGGGTGGTCGAGCGCCTTCGCCATCGTCGTCTCGGACTCGGCCTTCATCCCGTTCGCCTCCTGCAGGTCGGCGAGCGTGCGCAGCGTGGTGAAGTTCTCCTTGCCGATGAACGGCAGGCTGACGGCGTTCTGCGCCCAGGTGAGGCCTTCCTTGAGGTTGATCTTGTTGTCGAGGCAGAACCGCGCCGCTTGCTCCCAACCCTGGTAGTTGAACCCGGGCGTGGTCCGCAGCTGGCGGCGCATGTTCTCGACGTAGAGCTCGTTGACGTTGTCGACCGTGACCACCCACGGCACCTGGAGGTACTCCCACTTCAGCGCGACCGTGGCCCGGTCCGGCTTGCGCTCGGTGAACTCGTAGGTGAGCCAGTGGTTGTACTCCGACTTGGCGGGCTTCACCTTGACCCGGAGCGCGTCCTCCGCGGGGTTGTAGAAGAAGCTCCCCCACGAGGTCGAGTTCTTCGAGAAGATGACCGTCCACTCGTCCTGCCCGGGGACCATGAACAGGCCGTACGAGCCGGCGGCGAGCGGCTGGCCCTCGACCTTGACGTCGCCCGAGACGCGGAACACCGTGTTCTCGTTGGCGCCGGCGCGCCACGGGCACTGGTCGCCGCAGGTGCCGAAGCCGAGGCTCGCCATGCCGTACGGCACCAGCTTCCCCCAGATCTTGCCGGTGCGGTCCGTCCCGTCCGGCGCGGTCACCTTCGGCGAGTTGTACGTGACGTTGACCTCGACCGGGCCGATCCACTGCGACACCGAGGCCTTCTGGTTCGCCCCGTCGGGCGGAAGTGTGACGACCTGGGCCGCCGCCGGGCGCGGCGCCGCGACGGCCCCGGCGAATGCGAGGGCTGCGATCCACGCGCGAGTCTGCTGCATCGGGTTCTCCTTTCTCGTTCCGGCAAGTCTACGCCGCGGGCGCGATTAGGTTCGAGTCGCAACTGGCGGCGCGCCGCGGCGTCGACTGGGACGGATCGCGGCCGCTTGCGCGCCCCTTCACGAGCGGCGCGTGCGCGGCGCCGGGGCGACCTCTCGCTACCGGACCGAGCCCGACGGCATGAGGGGGGCCGGCGGCGGGGCGGGCGCGGCGGCGCGCGCGCGCAGGCTCCAGCCGAGGATGGCCGCCGTGAGCAGGACGGCGGTCACGATCCAGAGCCCGCCCCACACCACGGTCGGCACGTGCGTCAGCTCGGCGAGCATGCGCGCGTCGGAGACCTCGCCGGAGCGGGCGATGGTGTCGGAGTAGATGTCCGGCACGACGTAGAGGCAGCTGGTCAGCCCGAACACCTCGAGCAGTCCGGCGCTGACGACCCCCGGCAGCCAGAGCGCGGCCGCGACGATCGCGAGACCGGCGCCGAGGTGGAAGGCGAAGCCGAAGCTCGCCAGCGGCCGCACCCACGCGAGTGTGCCGAGCAGCACCAGCGCCCCGAGCGCGAACGCCGCGGCGCGGTGGCGCCGGCCGCGGATCGCGAGCACGAGCGCCGCACCGCCCCACGCCAGGCTGCCGAGGTAGCCGGCGCTCAGCGTCAGGAAGCGGCTGCCGCCGCGCGTCACGCACAAGCCGCCCTGCTCCGCCACGACCTCGATGTGGTCGACCGCACCGCCGGTGAGGATCGCCGCGACCCCGTGGCTCAGCTCGTGGAAGTAGACGACGAGGATCTTGAGCGGGTAGACCGCCCAGGTCGGCCACAGCAGCACGATCGGGACGATCAGCGCGGCGAGGACCGCCGCGTGCCCCCAGTCGATCCCACCGCCTCCTGCCCTCCAGCGCATCCCGTCGCCCTCCCCGCCCTCGCGGCGTTCCCGGCGCCGCGCCCCCGTGCCGCTTCTCCGCGGCCATCTTGCCACCGATCCCGCCCGCGGTGACGCTCGGCGCCGATGATCGGCGTCCCCGGCGCTCCGGGATCGGGGCGGGATGGCATACGACGCCCGCCGGCGACGTTCTGGACAGTACCCCCCGCGACATCCGTGCAAGGAAAGGACCGTCGATGCGCGCCAACCGCCCCTCGCCCGCTCGTGCGCGTTCCGCCGACGCCGCCGTCTGGCTCGGCACCGCCGCCGTGATCGTTCTCGCCGTTGCCGTCGCAATCAGCTCGTCGGGCGGCCGGAGCCTCGCCCTCGCCTCCGGCCGCGGCCTCGAGGGCGACGACATCTCCGTGCTCGAGGCGCAGAACCGTGCCTTCGAGCGGATCGCCGAGGCGGTCACGCCGGCGATCGTCAACATCCAGACCACGCAGGTGATCAAGGTCCAGCAGTCGCCGTTCACGCAGGACCCGTTCTTCCGCCAGTTCTTCGGCAACATGTTCGGGCCCTATAACATCCCGCGCGAGCAGCGCGAGCACGCGCTGGGCAGCGGGGTGATCGTGAGCGCCGACGGGACGATCGTCACCAACAACCACGTGGTCGCCAAGGCGTCGGAGATCCAGGTGATGCTCGCCGACAAGCGGGTGTTCAAGGCCAAGGTGGTCGGCGCCGACCCCGACACCGACGTGGCGGTGATCCGCATCGAGGCGAGCAAGCTCCCGATCGTGACGTGGGGCGACTCCGCCGCGCTGCGGGTCGGCGACACCGTGATGGCGTTCGGCAACCCGTTCGGCCTCAGCTTCACCGTGACCCGCGGCATCGTCTCCGCAGTCGGGCGCGCCGGCCTCGGCATCGAGGGGTTCGAGGACTTCATCCAGACCGACGCCGCGATCAACCCCGGCAACTCCGGCGGCGCGCTCGTCGACGTCCACGGCCGCCTGGTCGGGATCAACACCGCGATCGTCACCGGGAACGGTGGGATGGGCGGCGAGGGCGGCTCGAACGGGATCGGCCTCGCCATCCCCGCCGACATCGTCCGCCACGCGATGGAGAGCCTGATCAAGACCGGCAAGGTCGCGCGCGGCTACCTCGGCATCACGGTCGGCGACCTCACCGACAAGCTGGCGCACCAGTTCGGCGTCCCCGACGTCTCCGGCGCGGTGGTCGAGGACGTGACGCCGGGCTCCCCCGCCGACAAGGCCGGGATCAAGGCGGGCGACGTGATCCGGACGTTCGACGGCCAGTCGTTCGGCTCGAAGGACAGGCTGATCTCGCAGGTCGCCTCGCGCGATCCCGGGACCGTCGTGACGCTCGGCGTACTGCACGACGGCAAGCTCGAGACCGTCGCGGTGACGCTCGGCACGCGCCCCGCCGACCTGGAGGCGCGCGGCGGCACCGGGAAGGCGCCGACGCAGGGGACGCTGCGCGGCGTCAGCGTGCAGAACCTCACGCCGCAGCTGCGCGACCAGCTCGACCTGCCGGCGGGCGCGCGCGGCGTGGTGATCGCCTCGATCGACCCGTCGAGCCCGGCGGCGCAGGGCGGGCTCCAGGCGGGCGACGTGATCCAGGAGATCGACCGCCACCCGGTCAACAACGCCGCCGACTTCGAGCGCCTGGCGGCCGGCGCCAAGGGCGAGGTGCTGCTGCGCATCGTCCGCCAGGGCAGCGGCGCGTTCGTGGTGATCTCGCCGGAGTGAGCCGCGGGCGCGGGCGCGCCCGCCGCCGCGATGCCGTCAGCCGCGCCGCGGCAGCAGCGCCGCGAATGCGGCGAGCAGCGCGTCGGCGTCCGCCCGGGTGTTGTAGGCCTGGAACGCGACGCGCACGAACTGCCGGCCGCCGTGCGAGGTGACCGGCACCTCGATGCGGAAGCGCTCGAACAGCGCCGCCCGCAGCGCCTCCGGATCGCACGGCGGGAGCGCGATCGCCGCCATCTGGCCGAAGTCGCCGTCGGCGCAGATCGACCCGAGGCCGGTGAGCGCGCCGACCCGGTCGCGGGTCTCTGCCGCGAGCGCGTGGCAGCGGCGGCGCACCTCCTCCCAGCCGTGCCGGCGCTGGAACTCGATCGCCGCCGGCACCGCCAGGAACGCCGAGACGTCGCGCGTCCCCTGCCACTGGTGGCGCCGCTCGAGCACGGTCGAGCCGGTGTAGGCGTCGAACCCGCTGTGCCCCTCGACCTCCGCGCAGTAGCCCCAGCTCACCACCAGCGCCTCGAGCTCCGCGTGGTGCTCCGGGCGCGCGTGGAGAAAGCCGGCGCCCTTCGGCGCGCACATCCACTTGTGGCAGTTGCCGGCGTAGAAGTCGGAGCCCAGCGCATCGAGGTCGAGCGGAATGTGGCCGGGGGCGTGCGCGCCGTCCACCACGGTGAGAATGCCCAGCTCCCGGGCGCGGCGGCAGACCTCCCCGGCCGGTAGGATCAGGCCGGTGGTCGAGGTGATGTGGCTGAGGTAGATCGCCCGCGTCCGCGGCGTCGCCGCGGCGAGCAGACGGCCGGCGGCCTCGGACGCGACGAACGGAAGCGGGATGCGGGCGCGGACGTAGCGCGCGCCCCGCGCACGGCAGGCGTGCTCCCACGCCGCGTCGCAGGCGCCGTACTCGTGGTCGGTGGTAAGGACCTCGTCGCCCGGCTCGAGCGCGAGCGAGCGCGCGACCGTGTTCACCGCCGAGGTGGCGTTGCTCATGAACACGAGGTCGTCGGCCCGCGCGCCGACGAACGCGGCGAGGAGCTCGCGGGCGTCGCGGAGCAGCGCGCCCGAGCGGCGGCCGAGGAACTCGACCGGGTTGCGCTCCATCTCGCGCTGCCAGGCGTGCTGCGCCTCGAGCACCTCGGCGGGGCAGGCGCCGAACGAGCCGTGGTTCAGGAAGACGACGTCGGGGTCGAGCAGGAAATGCTCTCGCATCGGGCTCCAGCGGTCGGATTCTAGCGGAGGTGCGCCGGCCCTCGCACCGCACCGCGCCGACACCCGCGGTCGGGCGTGCGAGAATCGCCGCCGTGGCGGGCACTCCCACGATCGACGACCTCCGGCGCGCCCTGGCTGCCCTCGGGCCGGCCGGGGACCCGCCCGCCACGCCGGACCACGTCGCGGCGGTGGCGGCGGTGCTGCGCGACGCCGGGGCCGGGGTCGAGCTGCTCTTCATCGAGCGCGCGGACCATCCCCAGGACCCGTGGTCCGGCCACATGGCGTGGCCCGGCGGGCGCGTCGACCCGGACGATCCCGACGCCCGCGCGGCGGCGCTGCGCGAGGTGCGCGAGGAGCTCGCGCTCGATCTCGAGCGCGACGCCGCGCCGCTCGGCGCCCTCCCGCCGGTGCGCACCCACCTCGCGCAGGGGCCGGGACCGCTCTGGGTGGCGCCGTTCGTGTTCGAGCTGCGCGGTGATCCTCCGCTGGCGCCGAACGACGAGGTCAAGACCGCACTGTGGGTGCCGCTGCCGTTCCTGCTCGACCGCGCGAACCGCGGCACGTTCGTCTGGGACGGGCGCGGCGTCCCCCTGCCGATGCCCTGCTACCGCTACCGCGGCCGGGTGATCTGGGGCCTCACGCTGCACATGCTCGACGACCTGCTCGCCGCGATCGGGCGCTCCGGCTCCGCCGCGTCCGCCCAGACCTGACGCGCAGCAGACGGCCCGGCGAGGTCGGGGCCGCCGGGTCGGGAGCGCGACTCGGCCGGAGCGCCCGGCGCGTCCGGGTCCGCTCCGGCCGACAGGTCGCTGCGTGGGTCTAGTGCAGCGTCAGCGCGCCGGGCCTGCCCACCGGCTCGCAGGGGATCTGGTACAACCGGTTGCGCTCCTCGGGCTCGATCGAGCGGGCGGTGCTCTCGTCGTCGCCGGTGTCGGGCGCCATCGTCACCACGATCAGGCGCGGCCGGCGCGCCTCGACCGGGATCGTCAGCGGCTTGAAGCCGTGCGCGGTGACGACGACCTCGTAGTCGGTCTGGCCGCGCCGGGCGCTCTCGTAGATGCTGAAGCAGCCGGCGGAGTCCGGCGAAGTGGAGAACCACCCCGCCTTGGCCGCCGGCAGCTGCAGCGTGAGCGTGGCGAAGCGGAGCGGGTGCCCGTCGGTGGTCCTGACCACGCCGTGCACCGCGACGCTGGCGCACCCCGCGGCCGCGAGCACGAGCGCGGCGCCGAGCGGGCCCGCCCAGCCGATCCGGCGCCTCATCCCACGTGCGCCGCGGCGAAGTGACTCGCCGCCGCGGCAACCGCGGTGCCCGGCTCGACCTTCACGCCGACGGCGTGGAGGCTGCCCTCGACGGCGTCGAGCGTCGCCGCCACCTCGGCCGCGCCGATGTTGCCCATGTGGCCGATGCGGAACGCCTTGCCCGCGATCGGGCCGAGCCCGCCGGCGACCACCACGCCGCGGGCCGCCATCTCGCGGCGGAACGCCGCGTCGTCCACGCCGGCCGCGTGCCGCACGACCGAGAGCGTGTCGGCGCGGCACTCGGGCGCGGTGAACAGCTTCAGTCCGACCGCCTCGAGCCCGGCGCGGAACGCGTCGGCGGTGCGGGCGTGGCGCGCGAAGCGGGCCGGCAGCCCCTCCTCGTGCACCATGCGCAGCGCCTCGCCGAGCGCGAAGATCTCGTTGACGCACGGCGTCGAGTAGTACTTGCCGGGATCCTGCATGATCGGCAGCCAGCGCATCAGGTCGGCGTAGTAGGCCGGGATCGCGCTGCGGGACTGCCGGCGGACGATCGCCCGCGGCGAGAACATGCACAGCGCCACGCCCGGAGGCGCCGCGATCGCCTTCTGCGGCGCGGTGAGCAGCACGTCGATGCCCCAGGTGTCGCACGGCTCGTCGATCCCGCCGGTGGCGCACACGCCGTCGAGGATCACCAGCTCCTTGCGCCCGCGCAGCAGCTCGCAGTACTTCGCCACCGGCGCCTGGGTGCCGGTCGAGGTGTCGACGTGCGTGATCGTGACCGCGGCGTAGGTGTTCTCCTTGAGGTGGCGGGCGACCTCCTCGACCGCGACCGCCTTGCCCCACTCCGACCGCAGCACGTCGCACTCGATCCCGAACGCGCCGGCGAGCTCGGCGTAGCGGTCGCCGAAGTAGCCCTGCGAGATCACCAGCACCCGCTCTCCGGGCGCAACCACGTTGACGAGCGCGATCTCCATCGCCAGCGTCCCGCCCCCGCCGACGATCACGGGCTGGCCGGCGGCGCTCTGGCACAGCGCCTTGAAGTCGTCGAGCGCCGCGCGGAACGCCTTCACGAACGGCGGCGAGACGTGCGAGACGGTTGGCCTCGCCAGCGCCGCGAGGATGCGCGGGTGCACCGGCGTGGGTCCGGGGATCATGGTGAGGGTCTCGTTGATCACGGTGGCTCCTCCCTGGCGCCAGCGCGGTGGTCTCGGGGCTGCCGGCGCCGCTCGGCCGGAGGGGACTTCCGACCGGCACGATTGTAGCGTACCCTGTGACAAATTTCTTACGTGCCCGACCCCGTCGGTCGCGTGCTCCCGCGGGCGCGACCGGCGCCACCCGCAGCGCTCCGGGCGACCTCCGGGCCCAGGACGCATGGCATGTGGTTGGGCCCGAGGAGGATGCGATGGCGGATCGATGCCCCACTGTGCTCACCATCTCGCGCCAGCTCGGCAGCGGCGGCGCCTTCATCGGCCGCGCCGTCGCGGCCCGCCTCGGGATGCAGTATCTCGACCGCGAGATCCTCGAGCGCGCGGCGCGCGAGAGCGGCGCGGACGAGCGCGAGATCGAGAGCGGCGAGGAGCGCACGGCGGGGCCGTGGCAGGCGCTGCTGCGCTCGTTCACGTTCGGCCCGCCCGAGGCGCCGGCGGTCGCGCCGGTGCTGCCCACGGCCTACGCGGAGGACGTCTTCCGCCTCGAGAGCACGATCATCCGCGACCTCGCCGAACGCTCCGACGCGGTGATCGTCGGCCGCGCCGGCTTCCACATCCTCGCCGCCCATCCCGGCCGCGTCGCCGTGCTCGTCCACGCCGACCGCAACTGGCGCGTCCGCCGCGTCCGCGAGACCTACCCCGCCGTCGACCCGGGCAAGGTCGAGGCGCTGATCGACGAGTCGGACCGGCGGCGGGCGCACTTCGTCCGCGCCGTCACCGGCCGGCCGACGCTGGAGGCGGTGCTGCTCGAGCACGACCTCGCGATCAAGACCAGCGCGACCGGCCTCGAGCTGGCGGTGGAGATGGTGGTGAAGCTCGTGGAGGAGCGGATGCGCGACCGGGGCGAGCCGGCGCCGCGCAGCGTCGATCGCCAAGCCTGATACGGATGGGCCCCCAAACAGGATGTCATTCCGACGAGTGCCGCGAGGAGGAATCCGCTTCTCCTCCATCGACCCCATGCCGATCGAAAAGCAGGTCCCTTGCTCCGCTCGGGATGACGCCAGACGCCACGACGGACGTCAGATGACTGTGATTGCCGCGCCCGGCGCGCCCGGCGGTCAGAGCTCGCCGTGCTCGGTGCGGGCAATGATCTCGTCCTGCAGCGCCTCGCCGAGGTCGCAGAAGTAGTCGGAGTAGCCGGCGACGCGCACGATCAGCCCGCGGTGCGCCTCCGGGTCGGCCTGCGCCGCGCGCAGCGTGTCGGCGGAGACGACGTTGAACTGCACGTGGTGGCCGTCGGACTTGAAGTAGGTGCGGACGAGCTGCGCGAGCCGCGCGATCCCCTCCTCGCCGGCGAGCAGGGAGGGCGCGAACTTCATGTTGAGCAGCGTCCCGCCGGTCTTGATGTGGTCCATCTTCGCGGCCGAGCGGAACACCGCGGTGGGGCCGCGCCGGTCCGCGCCCTGCACCGGCGAGATCCCCTCCGACAGCGGCATGCCGGCGTGCCGCCCGTCCGGCGTGGCGCCGCACACCGAGCCGAAGTAGACGTGGCATGTCGTCGGCAGCATCTCGAGACGGTAGGTCCCGCCCTTGGCGGTCGGCCGCCCGTCGATGCAGGCGAAGGCGGCGTCGAACACGCGGCGCATGAGCTCGTCGGCCGCGTCGTCGTCGTTGCCGTACTTCGGCATCCGGTTGACCAGCCGCGCCCGCAGCGGCTCGCCGCCGGCGAAGTCGGAGTCGAGCGCCGCGACCAGGTCCTGCAGCGCCAGCGCCCGCTCCTCGAACACGAAACGGCGGAGCGCGGCGAGCGAGTCCGCGATCGTGCCGATGCCGACCGCCTGGATGAAGGTGTTGTTGTAGCGCGCGCCGCCGGCGTTGTAGTCGCGGCCGTTGGCGATGCAGTCGTCGGTCAGCACGGAGAGGAACGGCGCCGGCATCTCGCTCGCGTAGAGGCGCTCGATCAGCTGGTTGCCGCGGATCTTCACGTCGACGAGGTGGCGGAGCTGCGCCTCGAAGGCGGCGAACACCTCCTCGAACGAGCCGAGCGACGTCGCGGCGCCGGTCGCCGGGCCGAGGCGCGCGCCGGTGCGCGGGTCGACGCCGTCGTGCAGCGCCAGCTCGAGCACCTTCGGCAGGTTGAAGTAGCCGGTGAGGATGTACGCCTCCTTGCCGAAGGCGCCGACCTCGACGCAGCCGGAGCAGCCGCCGGCGCGCGCGTCCTCCGGCGACTTGCCCTGGCGCAGCTGCTCCGCCACCACCGCGTCGGCGTTGAACAGCGACGGGAAGCCGTACCCCTGCCGCACGACCCGCAGCGCGTGAGCGAGCACGGCGTCCGGCGTCTTGCGCGAGAGCTGCAGGTTCGACGAGGGCTGCAGCAGGTGCATGTCGTCGATGACGTCGAGCAGCAGGTGCGTCACCGGGTTGGAGCCGTCGGAGCCGTCGGCGAGGAGCCCACCGAGGTTGATGTTGGCGAAGTCGGTGTAGGTGCCGCTCTCCGCCGCGGTGACGCCGACCTTGGGCGGCGCCGGGTGGTTGTTGAACTTGACGAAGAAGCACTCGACCAGCTCGCGCGCGCCGTCCTCGGTGAGCGAGCCGTCGGCCAGGCCGCGGCGGTAGAACGGCAGCAGGTGCTGGTCGAGGTGGCCGGGGTTGAACGCGTCCCAGCCGTTCAGCTCGGTGATCACCGCGAGGTGGCAGAACCAGTACGACTGCAGCGCCTCGTGGAGGTCGCGCGGGGCGTGGGCGGGCACGCGGCGGCAGACCGCGGCGATGCGCTCGAGCTCGGCGCGGCGGCGCGCGTCGCGCTCCTCCGCCGCCAATCGCTCGGCGAGGTCGGCGTGGCGGCCGGCGAACAGGATCACCGCGTCGCAGGCGATGTCCATCCCGGTGAGCTGCTCGAGCCGGTCGTAGGCGCGCGGGTCGGCGGCGAAGTCGAGGGCGGCGGCGGCGCGGGCGATCTCCGCCTTGAAGTCGAGCAGCCCTTTGCGGTAGATCTTGTCGTCGAGCACGGTGTGGCCGGGGGCGCGCTGCTCCATGAACTCGGTGAACACGCCGGCGTCGTAGGCGGCCCGCCACTCGCGCGGCAGCAGCGCGAACATGCGGTCGCGCAGCGAGCGCCCGCGCCAGAACGGGATCACTGTCGACTCGTACGCCGCGCGGCACTCCGGCGGGACGCGGTACGAGGTCTTCGGCCGCGAGTCGAGGATGCGGAGGTCCTCGAGCGAGTGGCAGGTCAGCTCGGGGAACGTCGGCACCGCCTTCGGCCGCGGTCCGCGCTCGCCGACGATCAGCTCGCCGGAACCGATCCAGATCGACTGGCGCTCGCAGAGGTGGCGGAAGGCGCGGGCGCGCATCACCGGCGCCGACCAGCGCCCGAGGTTGTCGCGGTAGAACTCGGTGAGCAGCTCGGCCCGCTCGCTCGAGATCGTCGGGACCGCGTCGAGGCTCTCCTGCCGCAACCGCGCGGTGCGCTGCGTCTGCCTGCTGCCGTACCACGCCACCGCGGCGGGCAAGCGCGCGCGCCTCGGCCGGGCCGGGACGCTCGCGGACACGCCGCGGCCGTCGCAGGAGCGCCTGGAGGCGATCGCGGCGCGCTTCGAGGCGGCCGGGGTCGCGGTCCGGATCGGAGGGTGACGCGATGAACGAGCGCACCGCGCGGCTGCGCCAGGAGAGCCTCGACGCGGTCCCGACCATCTCCAGCGAGCGCGCCGAGCTGATGAC
>DATIYW010000006.1:0-7707 GCA_035517415.1 Thermoanaerobaculaceae bacterium | reverse complement strand
CGCGACGCGGTCGCGCTCTACCGCTCGCTCGGCTTCGTGCCGATCGCCCCCTACCGCCACAACCCGATCGCCGGAGCGCAGTTCTTCGAGCTGCGCCTGGCGCCCGGCGACCCGCCGGCCGCCCCGTAACCGCCCGAGCCGGCTTCAGTGTGTGCCGTCGGCCCCGGCGGCGGCGCGCGGCCTGATGATCTCGCCGAGGAGATCGGGCTGCGCGACGTCGCGCTCGAGATGCGGGTAGCGTGCGCCGCCGTGGTAGTCGAGCGCATAGCTCGCCGCGAAGCCGTCGTTGTCGGCGAGCAGGTCGACTCGCGCGTCCGGCGCCCGGCTCGCCGCGATCGCCTCGCGCAGCCGCTGCGTGGTGAAGTCGCGGCCGTTGACGGCGAGCAGCTTCATCCCCGGCCCGAGCCCGGCGCGGGCGGCGGCCGTGCCGGGTGTCACGTCGACGATCGTGCCGCCGGGCGTGAGGCGCAGCCCGATCGAGGCGCTCTCGTCGGCGAACTTCCACGCCGCCTCCTCGAGGCGCTGCCACTCGTTCGGCGCCGGCGTCTCGTCGAGACGCCAGCCGGCGGCGGCGATGCCGGCGAGCGGCGGCGTGGGCGCGAGCGCCATGATGCGGGTCTGGAAGAACCCGCGCCAGTCGTACGGCGCCACCGCGCCGAGCGCCGCGACGACGTCGTCGAAAGCGTAGGTCCTCAGCTGCGGAGGCGTGTCGGAGCCGCCGAAGAAGGCGCGACAGAAGTCGTCGAGCGAGCGCCGACCGGCGGTGAGCTGGCGGATCCGCACGTCCGCCTCCAGCCAGATCAGCATCGACTCGACGTAGAAGTCGGTGCCGCGCCGCCACGAGCGCCCGCCCTCTGCGGACCCGAACAGCACCTGCGCCGCGACCGCCGTGTCCTCGAGCGGACGCCAGGCGCGCCCCGCCTGGTGCGCCATCGCGCCGGCGGCGCCGGCGAGCCGCTCGCGGAACAGCTCCGCCGAGTTGAACCCCGCCCGCACCGGCATGATCGTGCCGAGGTAGGTGGTCAGGCCCTCGTAGACCCACAGCAGGTCGCCGCGCATCGGCGTGTCGAAGTCGGGTCCGGCGAGGCCCGCCGGCCGTCGGTACTTCCCGTTCCAGGAGTGCGCGTACTCATGGGCGAGCAAGCCGGGCAGCAGCTCGAGCAGGCCCGGGTCGAGGAGGCCGCGCTCCGGGAAGCGGTCGTCGCTCGACTCGTGGTGCTCGATGCCGGCGCGCCGGATGCGGTCGGTGAGGGCGAGCAGCCAGCGGTAGCTGCGGTAGTGGTGCGCGCCGAACAGGGTCTGGAACTCGGCGACCAGGCGCTTGCAGCGCACCACCGTCTCCGGCGCGATCGCGAGCGCCGCCTCGCTGTCGGCGGCGACGTCGAGCTCGTGCGCGGCGCCGTCCACCTCGCCGAGCGGCACGGCGCGGAGGTGGGCGCCGGCGAGCACCGGCGAGTCCGCGAGGGTGGTGAGCGACACGGGGGCGAACTCGGCGCCGTCGACCGTCTCGCGCGCCGTCGGCAGCGCCGTGGCAAGTCTCCAGCCCGCGGGCAGCCGCAGCCGCGCCGCGTAGGTGAGGTCGTCGGAGGCGACGTGCTGCGGGTAGAGCAGGACCTGGAACCAGTTGAGCACGAGGAGCTGCGCGGTGCTCGACACCCCGGACGCGTAGCGCCCTCCGGTGGACGGCATCAGGTAGTCGAGCGCGACCTCGACGCGGTCGGCGCCGGGCGGGATGTCGAGGTGGAAGGCATACATGTCGAGGTCGTCGCGCCGCCACGCCAGCGTCTTGCCCGCGGCGCTGAACACGAGGCCGGCAAGATCGGCGATCGGCCCGTTGGGGCCGTGCTCGCCGCGGATCCACTTCGGGTACGAGAGCGTGAGCGGCCCCGGCCGGGCGGGGATCGCGAGCGTGGCGTGGAGGATCTTGCGCGGCGCCTCTCGCGCGTCCACCTCCAGCGTGATCGCGGCGGCCGGCGCGCCCGCTGCGGCAACCGAGGCGAGGGCGAGGCCGACGGCCGCAGCCACGAACCGCGCGGCAGGGACGGGACGGGACATGGAGACCCCCTTTCGAAGCGACGGTGCTGCATCCAAGGGTAGCCGCTGTCCAGGTAGACGGCAGCGCGCGCCTCTGGATTCCCGCTCGCGCAACATCTTCCGTGGCCCGTCGTCCGCGGCCCGTGGTCGGCAGGGACAGGTTCGAGCAGCGCGGCGGGAGCACGCGTGACACGCACCGCCGGAGCGGCCGTGGCCCGCAAGAACATGTTCAAGCAGGGCGACGGGGGCACGCGTGAAGCGCGCCGCCGAGCACAACAACGCAGATGGTCCGATATCCGCGGCGCCCTACTTCGCGGCGGGGGTCTGGAAGCGGACCGTCTTGACCCACGTCTGCTTCTCCCGCTTGACAAAATCCAGCCACAGCGCGCGGGCGACGACGACGATCCAGAGCTGGCAGTAGGTGAAGTACGCCAGCACGATGAGGCCGATCTTGGCGAGCGAGTCCTCGCGGTCGTAGGAGAGCGCGAGCAGGATCTCCATGATGAAGAGCAGGAACGCGAGCACCCAGACGGCGGTGTACGGCCCCGGCAGCGGGATCGCGACCAGCCCGGCGACGGCGAGCAGGAAGAGCAGGTCCGAGACGACGATGGCGACGAAGAAGACGTAGTAGAGCGAGGCGAGGTAGAGCACCTCGACGGCGAGGCGCTTGGACTTGAAGCGCGGGATCTGGCGGACGAACTTGGTCGCGACGTAGTTGTTGCCGCGCACCCAGCGGGTGCGCTGCTTGAACCACACCTTCCAGGTCTCCGGCTCCTGCTCGTGGGTGACCGCGTAGGGGATGACCTTGATGCGGTACCCCTCCATGTAGACGCGGATCGACATCTCCGAGTCCTCGGTGATGGCGTTCTCGTCCCAGCCGCCGAGGGTGTCGATCAGCTCGCGGCGGATGACGAAGTTGGTGCCGGGCAGCGTCGAGATGTGGAACAGCGCCCACCTGCCCGCCTGCACGATCGACTGGAAGGAGAGCGTCTCGACGTTGATGAAGCGCGTGAGCAGGTTGCGGTTCTTGTTGACGGTGCGGAACTTGCCGAGGACGGCGCCGAGCTCGGGGTGGAGCAGGAGCTGCGAGACGAGGTAGCGCAGCGCGGGAGGCTCGGGGGTGTTGTCGGCGTCGTAGACGGCGATGAAGGCGGCGTCGGTGTGCGATAGCCCGATGTTGAGGGCGCGCGACTTGCCCTTGCCGCCCTCGCCGGGCGCGACGTCAATCAGGCGGATGCGCGGGTCGCGCGCGGCGAACTCGGCGACGATCGCGCCGGTCTCGTCGGAGGACCCGTCGTTGACGACCAGCACCTCGTAGCGGTCGGCCGGGTAGTCGAACGCCAGCATCGCCTCGAGCGTTTGGCGGATGACGCTCGCCTCGTTGTGCGCCGGGATGAGCACGGCGACGCGCGGGAAGTCGAACGTCATCGCGTCGACGCGCCGCTTCTCGCGCGCGGAACGCACGACGTGGAAGAACCCGGCCACGGTGAGGACGAGCTGGTAGGCGATCATGAACCAGATGAGGATGACGGCGAGGACGAAGATGATCGAGAGGTCGAGCTGGAGGGCGGTCTCGCTCATGACGCCTGGCCGACGGTGTGGAGGCGGAGGCGGACCACGAGGTAGAGCGTGGCGAGCAGGCCGACCGAGACCGCGCCGAACAGCGCGATGACGTAGGACGACCAGAAGCTGGTCAGGTCCACGCCGTACGAGACGGTGCTCTGCGTGACCACCAGCACCTCGTGCTCGCCGGGCGGGAGGAGGAGCGACTCGCGCCCGTCGCCCTTGAGCGCGTCGAACGCGGTCTCGCGCCCGTCGACGAAGACGGCGAACGGCTCCCGCGTCAGGCTCGCGATGCAGCGGGTGCCGGAGCGGTAGCGGAACTGCACGCTGCGCAGCGAGCTCTTCTGCGCCAGCAGGTCGCCGGTGATGGAGAGCAGGCGCGCCTCCGGCACCTCCGGCTGGAGCGCGCGCACGGCCGGCTGGACCACCAGCACGGTGTACGACCCGGCGGGCAGGAGGAAGCGGCCGTCGCCGACGGTGCGGATGCGCTGCTCGTCGCGCCACACCTCGGTCACGTCGGAGGCAAGCTGGAGCACGATCGGCGTCGGGGTGACGACGGCCCAGCCGTCCTCGACCTTGGTGAGCTTGGTCCGCGCGGCGTACGCCGACGAGAGGAAGGCGAGGTCCTGGGGGTTGACGTGGGCCTCGGAGTAGATCGTCACGCGGGGGGCGCCGCGGGCGGCCGAGTTGACCAGCCAGAAGCTCTCCGCGCCGGTCTGGACGCGGGTCGGGAAGGGCGTGATCGCGGTGTCCTTGCGGAACGGCAGGATGTTGAGGTCGAGGGCGAGGTCCTGCGGCGGGACGAGGCCGGCGTAACGGGCGGCGATCGCCTCGTAGCGGCGCGGATCGCTCGACCACATCGTCTCGGGGTCCTCGACCTGGAGCACGAAGTTGTGCTTGGCGTGGAGCGCCGCGATCTGGCGGGTGTCGACCCCGAGGTAGCTCTTGAGCTCGGGTGCGGCGAGGTTGTCGAGCACCGTGACCATCACCTGGAACCCCGGCCGTCCGCTCGCGATCGAGTCCGCCAGGGTGAGCATCGCGTCGTGGAGCGCGACGATCTTCCCCACCCGGTAGCGGGTGAAGGCGGCGAGCGCGCCGGGGTCGCGCCGGAAGTAGTGGACCGCGGTCGGCTCGAACAGCTCGATCGGATCGAACCCCGCCAGCTTGCGGAACTCGGCGCGGGCGGAGGGATGCATCGGGGTGACCAACTGCGGGTCCCTCATCCCGCGCCCGGCCTCGAAGTAGAGCTCGGCGATGTTCACGCCGTCCCAGTCGAAGCTGCGCAACAGCTTGCGGTAGAACGCGAGCGTGGCCTCTAGGCAGGCCGGGTCGGTGAGCGCCACCGGGTAGCGCCACGAGGGTTGGACGTCCTGGCCCTTGAAGTTCTTCTCCCGCCATTCCGGGTGGTCGAGCCAGAACTTCTGGCTCACCTGCGGCGGCTCGAGCCAGGCGTAGACGAGGATGCCGTTGGCGTGGCAGAGGCGGATCAGCCGGGCGTAGTCATAGGTGTACTTGGGGTACTCGTGCCAGCCGCCGACGTGAATCACGCGGACCCCCTGCGCCGCCCAGCGAGAAGCGAGCTGCTCGACGCTCACCGTGTGGCGGAAGCCCGGGTCGAAGTACATCTCGAGCTCCTCGCGCCGCACCAGCGGCGTGAGCGCGAAGACGCGGCGGAGGTCGTGCGCGAGGTAGGGGAAGCGGGAGAAGCCGCCGGTCGAGGCCGGGTCGAAACGGGTGCCGAAGAAGATGAACTTCCCCTTGCCGAACGATCGCGCGAAGGCGACCGGGAACTCGCTCACCTCGTCGCTGGCGAGGACGTCGTCCCCGTCGACGGTGTCGAACTTGTTCATCACCTCGCCGGTGCCCCAGTGCAGCGTCTCCTCCGGGAAGAGGCGGTCGCGGACGCGCTCGATCAGCACCGTCGAGGCGAGGAAGTGCACGCCGAGCGCCTCGGCGAGCGGGTTGCGGAAGTCGGTGACGAGGTTCCCGCCGCCGGCGACGAAGCCCTTGAGCGACTCGAGCTGTCGGTCGGTGAGCGCCTCCGCGACGTTGTAGGGGACGAGGACGAGGTTGTGTTCGCGGAAGTCGAGGGCGAGGCTCGGCGTGAGGGCGACCTGCTCGACCGGGATGCCGAGCGCGAGCAGCGGCGCCGCGAGGCTCGCCTGGTCGTTGGCGGCGCCGGCGGTGGCGTGCGGGTCGAACAGGAACAGCGCGTCGGCGGGGCGGTGGGACTCCTCCTTGCGTTCCAGCTGGTGGATGAGTTCCGAGGCATGGCTGCGCGCCCGCTCCCACAGCGAGAGCGTGCGCTCGCGGTACTCGCGCGGCTCGGCGACCCAGATCCAGCGCGGCGGCAGCTTGACGTCGCGCTCGACCGGGCCGGCGAAGCGGTCGGTCGACAGCTCGCGGCGGACGAGGCGACCGTTCTCGTCGAACGTCTGCTCGAGCAGGTACTGGTCGGTGAGGTTGAGCGCGACCTTGGCGCCACCGCTGACGATCGCGCGGTCCTCGAGCGTGACGGTGTTGGCGTTGTCGCGGATGTCGACGAAGGTGTAGCCCAATGCGCGGATGCCGTCGACGAGGCGCTCGAGCGCCTCGATCTTGACGAAGGGGTGGAAGAACGCGCACACGAACGAGTCGCGGACCGCGAGGTTGGCCTTCGCGAACGAGACCAGCCGGTCCGCGGTCTCGAGCTCCTTCGCGGGGTCCGCGTCGAGCGGGATGTAGCCGAGGTTCTCGGGGTAGATCTTCTGCCCGTACATGTCCTTGTAGATCACGTAGGGGAAGAACTGGCTGTAGTCGAGGCGGTCGAGGACGAGGCGCTGCTCGGTCGCGGCGGAGAACACCTGGGCGAAGGCGGAGTAGTCGACCTCCGAGGCGGAGTAGTGCGGCGTCTCCCACAGCAGGGGATAGATGCCGTTCTTGACGCACTCGACCACGCCCTCGCGCAGCCGGTGGGCGACGAACTCCTGCGAGTCGGAGGGCAGCACCTTGTCGCGGCTCTCGTCCCAATACTCGTAGTCGCTCGCGCTCTCGCCGTGGTACTGGTGAGTGGTGCCGTGCAACACGACGGTGCCGCCGTGCTCCATCATGTACTTGATCGCGTCGACGTAGTCCGGCTTCTCCGACATCGCCACCCGCATTCCCGCGGCCGGGTTCACGTAGAACGGGATCACCCCGACCATGAACGGCATCTTCCGCGCGGCGAGAACGTCGGCGACCGCCCGCAGGCTCGACGGGTCGGAGAGCGGGTTGGTGTCCTCGATGCGGATCGCGGCGGAGAGCGAGCGCGGGTGGTCCTCGCCGAGGATGTCGTGGAGGAGGTCGGCGAAGTAGAGGTAGCGGTCGGCCTCGGTCGCGTAGGAGAACGGCGAGTCGACGACGCACCAGAAGTTGCCGCTCCGCACCAGGTAGGGGATGGTCACCCGGCGCCGCGTCGAGGTCGCGGTGGCCAGCACCTGGCAGCGCGCCTTGTCCGTCACCTCGATGACGTTGGCGTTGGGCTCCGTCTTGGTGAAGCGGTTGCCGCCGGCATCCACCTGGTCGTACCCGGAGGTGGTGTCGAACGCGAGGAAGCGGAACCCGAAGCGCGACTCGAGGTCGCAGGTGCGGGCGAACTGATCGAGGCCGCTGTTGATCCAGACGAACGTCTTGTCGGACTCGAAGACGTCCGGATAGAGCGCCGGGGCGGGCGCGTACTCGCGGCGGAAGTCCTTGCGCCAGCCGATGTAGAACGCCACGTCGAAGGCCGCGAGCTCGCCCGCCCGGTAGGTGTCGGCGGACTGCAGCGTGACGTCGGCGTGGAAGTGCCCGAGCAGCTGGCGCAGCTGGCGGGCGTCGCCGAGGCCGCTCGCGACCGCCACCGGGCCGGGCTCGTAGAGCACCAACACGGTCTTCGCCGCCGGCGCCGTCGCGCCTGCTGCGGAGGTCGCGAGGCAGGTGGCGAGCGCCGCCCATCTCGCGACGCGAGACGCGGCGGTGCGGACGAAGGTGGGACGCGGGTGCATTCGGGTTCAGCGAACCTGGGCTTGCCAGGCAGGCTTCGGCATTCTCTCGTGGGGGGGCGCCACGACGTGATGGTAGCACGCAGATCGCCCCCTCACCCGGGCGGTG
>DATIYW010000005.1:0-25948 GCA_035517415.1 Thermoanaerobaculaceae bacterium | reverse complement strand
TGCTCGCCAACATCGCGATCCCGCGCCTCGGCACCCCGGAGGACATTGCGGCGGTGGTGCTGTTCCTCGCGGGGCCGGCGGGGTCGTACGTGAGCGGAGAGGTGATCAACGTCTCCGGCGGCCTCTACATGTAACCCTTCGGGGCGCCGCCGATAACGGACCATCTGCGGCGTCAGGCTGCGGCGCCTCAGATCCTCATGGTGCCTCCGGCTCCACTCCGGTCGGGCTGCCTCGCCTTCCTTGCATCTGGCCCATTCTCGGCGGCGCGCTCCACGCGTGCCTCCGTCGCGCTGCCCTACCTTCGTCATCCCCGCGGAAGCGGGGATCCAGTCGCGTGCCCCGGAGGTCCGGGTCGTCTGCCGTCTGCATGTTCGCGAGTCGCCGCAACGGCACCATCGACATCGGCGTGACCAGCGATCTCCGCGTGAGCGTCGCGCAGCACAGGAATGATGTGATGGAGGGGTTCATCAAGCCACACGGCGTCTCCAACGGTCGAAGACTGGATTCCCGCTTGCGCGGGAATGACGATCCGGGGGCTGGGCGATCTCGCCTTCACGGGCCACGGGCCACGGGCCACAGGCCACGGGCCACAGGCCACGGGCCACGGTTCTCTCCCACAAGCGCACCGCGGCCCGGCGTCAGGATCGCCGGGCCGGGTGCAAGGAGGAGGAGGAGAACCAGGCTCGCCCATTAATACGGGGTTTCGGGCGGAATTGTTTATGGTGCCCCCGCGGTTTGGGTTAACTCATTGCTGTCAAATCTGTTGGACGATGTCGCGGCGATCCATGGCAGAGCTGGAGGCGCCCCGCGGCGCGGCGCGACGCGGCTTGCGGTTTGTCCCGGTGCCGAAGCCGGCCGCCGTGCTAATGTCCGCTCCCGTGCCGGAGCTTCCCGAGGTCGAGACCGTCCGCCGCTCGCTCGAGGCGCGCCTGGTCGGGCACCGCGTGGTCGGGGCCGAGGCGCGCAAGATCCGGCTGCGGGAGGGGATCGAGCCCGGCGAGTGGGAGGCGGGCATCGTCGGGCGGCGGTTGCTCGGCCTGGAGCGGCGGGCGAAGTACATCCTCGCCCGCTTCGAGGCCTCGACTGCGCTCTTCCACCTCGGCATGTCGGGCCGCCTGGTCGTCGCTCTCCCGGACGATCCGCGCGAGCCGCACACCCACCTGGTGCTCCGCTTCGATCACGGCCGCGAGCTGCGGCTCGTCGACCCGCGCCGGTTCGGCGTGGCGATCGTGCTTTCGAATCAGGCCGTCGCGCTGCATCCGGGGCTCCAGAAGCTGGGCACCGACCCCCTCCTGGCCGAGGCGGCGGCAACTCTCCGGCGCCGCGCCGGCCGGTCGCGGGTCGCGATCCGCAACCTGCTGCTCGACCAGAACGTCCTCGCGGGGGTCGGCAACATCTACGCGAACGAGGCGCTGGCCCGCGCCGGGATCCACCCGCTGCGCGCCGCATCCTCGATCTCCACGCGTCGCCTCGACCGCCTGGCCGAGTCGGTGCGGGAGGTCCTGGAGGCGGCGCTGCGGGCGGGCGGCACGACGCTCGACGACGGCGGGTTCGTCGACGCCGACGGACGGGGCGGCTACTTCGCGGTCGAGTTGATGGTCTACGGGCGCGAAGGTGAGGCCTGCCCGCGCTGCGGCGCTCGCATCGCGCGCCGTAACGCCGGGGGGCGGTCGGTGTACTTCTGTCCCCGCTGTCAGCGCTGATCCGATCGGACGGCCCAGCCCGCGCCGCGCGGCGTCACTTCTTCCGGCGCGGGCCGCGGCGGCGCTTGACCTCGCCGAGGTCGATCACGACCATGTCGCCGTGGCCGTCGAGGCTGACGTCGCAGCGGTTGGTGCGCTCGAGCTTGACCCCATAGGTCTCGAAGAAGGCGCGCGCGCGCACCGAGCTCACCCGCTTCCGGTGGGAGAGCTTCATCGCGCCTTCCTCCTTGGAATCCTGCGCCGGTTTCACTCCGACGAGCTTCTTGGCTGTATCGAAGTAGAGCGTCACGTGTGACACGTCGGCCAATCCGACGTCATCGGCCAGGGCGTTGTCGAGCGTGATCGTCCCGGTTCGCTTGATCGAAACCTGCGGCGGCTTCTGTTTACGCGGCGGGATGAACTTCTCGAAGACCATCTCGCGCCTCCCGTGTCGTTGCTTGAAAACAACACTACGACGGATCGGGAAGAGCGTCAAGTGCGCCGGGCTCCTGGAGACGAAGTTGAGAGGGCGCGCGAGGATCCGGCATCGGCCCTGTCGCGAGCGCGCCCCGCCCGCGGCGGACGGGTGGTGGGCGGAGGAGGGCGGGCCTTCACATCTGCTCACACTCGCGACAGAAACACGAACGGCGCCGGAAAGCCGGCGCCGTGGTCGAAGATCCGAATCCGATGTCAGCTGCGATGGTCGCGGCGCGGTCCGCGGTCGCGCGGGGGTCGCCCGCCGGGTCGCTCGGAGTGGCTGCGCCGGGGGCGCTCCTCGCCGCCGGAATCGCCCGTGTATCCCTCGGGCTGCGGGAGCAGCGCCCGGTGGGAGAGCTTGATCCGGTCGCTGCCGTCGATACCGATGATCTTGACCTTGATCTTGTCGCCGAGCTTGAGCACGTCCGTTACCTCGCGGGTGCGCTCCCAGGCGAGCTCGGAGATATGGAGCAGTCCGTCGCGGTTGGGGAGGATCTCGACGAACGCTCCGTACGCCTCGATCCGCTTGACCGTGCCCTCGAAGATCTCGCCGATCTGCGGCAGGCGGGTGAGGCCTTCGATGATCTGCACCACCTTCGCGGCGGCCTCCTCGTCCGAGGTCGCGATCTCGACCCGGCCGTCATCCTCGATGTTGATGCGGGCGCCGGTGGACTCGCAGATAGCGCGGATCGTCTTGCCGCCCGGTCCGATGACGTCGCGGATCTTGTCCGGGTCGATGGTGATGGTGATGATGCGCGGCGCATAGGCCGAGATGTCCGCGCGCGGCGACGCGATCGTGGCCTGCATCAGGTCGAGCAGGTGGAGGCGGCCGCGGCGCGCCTGTTCGAGCGCCTGCTCCATGACCGTGCGGGGCAGGCCGGCGATCTTGATGTCCATCTGCAGCGCGGTCACGCCCTCGCGGGTGCCGGCGACCTTGAAGTCCATGTCGCCGTAGTGGTCCTCCTGGCCCGCGATGTCGCTGAGCACGGCGTGGCGGCTGCCGTCCGACACCAGGCCCATCGCCACCCCGGCGACGGGGGCGGCGATCGGCACGCCCGCGTCCATCAGGGCGAGCGTCCCGCCGCAGATCGTCGCCATCGACGACGAGCCGTTCGACTCGAGGATGTCCGAGACCACGCGGAGCGTGTAGGGGAACGTGTCCTTGTCTGGGATCTGCGGCGTGAGCGCGCGGCGGGCGAGGTTGCCGTGGCCGATCTCGCGCCGGCCCGGGCCGCGGAGGAACTTCACCTCGCCGACGGAGAACGGCGGGAAGTTGTAGTGGAGCAGGAAGCGCTGCTGGCTCTCGCCTTCGAGCGCCTCGATCACCTGGACGTCCTCGGAGGTGCCGAGCGTGCAGGTGACGAGCGCCTGGGTCTCGCCGCGGGTGAACAGCGCCGAGCCGTGCGTCCGCGGCAGCAGGCCGACCTCGCACGTGACCTTGCGGATCTCGTCGAAGGCGCGCCCGTCGAGGCGCTCGCCCTTGTCGAGGACCGCGCGGCGGAACTGGTCCTTGACCATCTCGTGGAGGACGCCGCGCAGCCAAGGTCCCTTCTCGGCCTGTTCCGGCTCGGGCAACGAGGCGACCGCGCCGTCCTCGAGCGCGTCGATCGCCGCGCCCTGCGCCAGCTTGCCGCGCACTCTCAGCGCCTCGTCGAGCGGCGCCGCGAGGCGGGCCCGGACGTCGGCGGCGAACTCCGCCGGCCAGGCGGGGGCGGGCGGCGTCCACTGCGGCTTCGCCTTGCCGACCTGCGCCTGCACGCGGCGCTGTGCCGCGATGATGGTCTTGATCTCGCGGTGCGCGAGGTCGATGGCGTCGAGGATCTGCGCCTCGGCGACGCCCCGCGCGCCGGCCTCGACCATCACCACCGCCTGCTCGGTCCCCGCCACCACGATCTCGAGCGCGGCGGTGGCGCGCTGCTCGTGGGTCGGGTTGAGCACCATCTGCCCGTCCACCAGCGCGACGCGGACCGCGCCGACCGCGGTGTCGAACGGGCAGCCGGAGACCAGCAACGCGGTCGAGGCGCCGTTGATCGCCAGGATGTCCGGGTCGTTCGCGCCGTCGGCGGAGAGCACGGTGCCGACGATCTGCGTCTCCTGGGTGAAGCCCTTGGGGAAGAGCGGGCGGAACGGCCGGTCGATCAGGCGCGCGGTGAGGATCTCCTTCTCGGTCGGCCGCCCCTCGCGCTTGAACCAGCCGCCCGGGATGCGACCGCCGGCGTACGTGTACTCGCGGTAGTCGACCGTCAAGGGGAGGAAGTCGACGCCCTCGCGCGCCTCCTTGCGGAAGCAGGCGGTGACGAGGACGAAAGTCTCCCCGAAACGCACCAAGCAGGCCCCGTCGGCCTGCTTGGCGACCTTCCCGACTTCGAGTTCCAGAGTTCTACCTTCGATTCCGACTTTCTCGGTGACTTCCATGAGGCTCCTTACTTGGAGGCGGACGGCGGGCCCTAGCGGCGCAGCCCGAGCCGCTCGATCAGCGCGCGGTAGCGGCTCACGTCCTTCTGCCGCAGGTACTCGAGCAGTCGCCGCCGCTGGCCGACGAGCATCAGCAGGCCGCGTCTGGAGTGATGGTCCTTGGCGTGGGCCTTGAAGTGCTCCGTCAGGTACTCGATGCGCTTGGTGATCAGGGCAACCTGCACCTCGGGGGAGCCGTTGTCACGGTCGTGACGGCGGTACTCCGAGATGATGTGCTCCTTGCTGGCTACGTATTCGCGTTCGCTCATCGTCCTTGCTCCACGTCGTTCCTCTGCTTTCAGAGGAGGGGTGTGATGGTATCACGGATTCGCCGCGGTCTCAACCTCCGCAAGCACCATCCTGGGGGCGAGGCTCAGGGTCCGCGCCCGCGCCAGGAACGCGAGCGTCACGCCGATCCCGACCAGCTCGCCGCCCCGGTCGCGGACCGCCACCGGCTCGCCGGCCACGAAGCTGCCCTCGACCTCGCGCACCGCGACCTCCTGCCCGTGGGCGAAGTGGTCGAGCGCCGTGGGGTTGAGCGCCACCTCCGGGAACGGGAGCGTGGCCTCGCTCAATGAGACGAAGGCGCGCGGATCGATCTCGCCCGGGCGGTTGGCGAGCCGCTCGGCGCTGACCGCGTTCTCCACCTGCCAGGGGCCGATCCGGGTGCGGCGCAGCGAGGCGAGGTGCCCGCCGCAACCGAGCACCGCGCCGATGTCGTGGGCGAGCGAGCGCAGGTAGGTGCCGGACGAGCAGGTGACGACGAACGAGAGCCGGTCGGGGGCCGTGGCGGCGAGCTCGATGTGGTGGATGCTCACGCGCTTGGGCTCGCGCGGCACTTCCTCGCCGGCGCGCGCCAGCTCGTAGAACTTGCGCCCGCCGCTCTTCTTCGCGGAGTAGGGCGGGGGGAGCTGCTCGATCTCGCCCGAGAACCGCGACCGCAGCCCGGCCAGGCGCTCGGGCGGGATCTCGGGGACGGCGCAGGCGGCGCCGAGCGGCTCGCCCTCGACGTCGTAGGTGGTCGTCGACCAGCCGAGGCGGATCTCGCCGGCGTAGGTCTTCTCCCACGCCAGGAGGTACTGCTGCAGCCGCGTCGCCTTGCCGATGCAGAGCAGGAGCAGGCCGGTCGCGGCCGGGTCGAGCGTGCCGGTGTGTCCGATTCGCCGCACCTTGAGCGCACGGCGCGCCGCCTGCACGACGTCGTGCGAGGTCGGGCCGGCCGGCTTGTCGACGAGGAGGAAGCCGCTGCCGGGCTGGCTCATGACGACTCCACGACCGGGAGCAGCCGGGCGAGCACCTGCTCCCGCGCCTCGGCGAGGGTCCCCGGCACGGAGCAACCCGCTGCGTTGCGGTGGCCGCCGCCGCCGAACTCCCGCGCCACCGCCTGGACGTCGACCTCGTCTCGCGAGCGCAGCGAGACGCGCACCACGCCGTCGCGGAACGCCTTGAAGAACGCCGCCACCCGCACGCCGTCGATCGAGCGCGGGATGTTGATCAGGTTCTCGCTGTCCTCGGGGCGGGCGCCGACCGCCTCGAGCGTGGCGCGGTCGCACTGCACGACGGCGAGCCGGCCGTCGGCGAGCAGCTCGAGCGTCGAGAGCACCGCGGCGGTGAGCCGGATGACGCGCGCCGGGTTGTGCTCCCACAATGCCTCGGCGATCTCGTGCGGCCTCGCACCGGCCGCGACCAGCCTCTCCGCCGCCGCGAACGCCCGCGGCGTGGCGCTCGAATAGCGGAAATCTCCGGTGTCGGTGACGAGCGCCGTGTAGAGGTTGGTCGCCGCCGCGGGCGTGAGGGCGACGCCGGCGGCGCCGAACATCGCCAGGACCAGCTCGCCGACCGCCGGGGCGTCGGTGTCGACGTAGTTCACCTCGCCGTAGTTCGGGTTGTCGAGGTGGTGGTCGACGTTGAGGATCGGGATCCGGTCGATGCCCGCCAAACCCGGGCGGTCGAGCCCGGGGCACTCCAGCACCACCGCGAGGTCGAAGCGGCCGGGGAGGTCGGGCGGCAGCGACTCCTCGACCCGGATCGTCTCCAGACCGGGAAGGAACGAAAGCGAGGCCGGATGAGGGTCGCGGTTGATGATCGTGGTCTCGACGCCGAGCGCGTGCGCGAGCTCGGCGAGGCCGAGCTCCGAGCCGATCGCGTCGCCGTCCGGCGCGGAGTGCGAGGTGACCAGCACCCGCGTGGCCCGGCGCAGGCGGGCGACCGCCGCGCGCGGGTCGAGGGTGGCGTCAGGCATCCGGCTCCCCCTCGTCGGTTTCGGCGGGTCCATCGTGGTCGTTCCGGACTCCGGCCCCCGGACCCCGGCCCCCGTGGATCTGGTCCAGCACCCGGGCGATGCGGTCCGCCCGCTCGAACCCCTTGTCGCGGCGGAACTCGAGGTCGGGCGGGTTGTGGATCCGCATGCGGCGGGCGGCCTCGCGGCGGAGGAAGCCGCGCGCCTGGGCGAGGCCGTCGGCGGCTTGCCGCTCGCGCTCCTCGTCGCCGATCACCGAGAAGTAGGCGCGGGCGAGCTTGAGGTCGCCGGAGAGCTCGACCGCGGACACCACCACGCCGTGCAGGCGGGGGTCCTTGATCTCGGTGAGGAGCAGCTCGGAGAGCACCTCCCGCATCGCCTCCGCCAGCCGCTCGCGCCGCACCAGTGCGTCTCGCACGTCGATCCTCCTAGCGGACCTGGACCACGTTGACGCGCTCCTCGAGCACCACGCCGGGGAACGTCTCGTGGATCACGTCGACCGCCCGCTCCACCGTGCCCTTGGCGGCGGCGGCGTCGGTCGCGAGGGCACTCACCGCGATGCCGGCGCGCTGGTGGAGGTCCTGGTGGTCGGTCTCCACCACCAGCACGGTCAGCCGGTGGCGCAGCCGCTCGATCAGCGAGCGGAGGTCGTGCCGCTTGTCCTTGAGGCTGCGTGCGCCGGGCAGGTGCAGCTCGACCTCCCCGACGGCCACGAACAGCGGCGCCTTCTCGCTCATCCGTGGCCCCCCAACGGACCCCGGACCCCGGACCCCGGACCCCGCCTTCGCATCACGCCTCGCGGGTCACCTGGACCGTGCGGTACGCCTCGATCACGTCGCCGGGCTTGACGTCCTGGAACCGCTCGAGCCCGATCCCGCACTCGAAGCCCGACTTCACCTCGCTGACGTCGTCCTTGAAGTGCTTCAGCGAGGAGAGGCTGCCCTCCCACACCACGACGTTGTCGCGGAGCAGGCGGGCCTTCGCGGTGCGCGGGATGACGCCGTCCACGACGCGGCATCCGGCGATCGTCCCGACCTTGGAGACCTTGAACGTCTCGCGCACCTCGGCGCGACCCAGCTCCTCCTCGCGGAAGGTGGGCTGGAGCATGCCGACCATCGCCTTCTGCAGCTCCTCGGTGAGGTTGTAGATGACGGAGTAGAGCCGGACGTCGACCTGCTCGCGCTCCGCCAGCTCCTTGGCCGACCGCTCGGGCCGCACGTTGAAGCCGATCACGACCGCCTGCGAGGCCGACGCGAGCAGGATGTCGTTCGCGTTGATCGCTCCCGCCGAGGCGTGCAGGACGTTGATCGCCACCTCGTCGGTGGACAGCTTGCCGAGCGTTTCGCGCAGCACCTCGACCGAGCCCTGCACGTCCGCCTTGAGCACGATGTTGAGCGCCCGCACCTCGTCGGTCTTGATCTTCTCCATCAGGCCTTCGAGGCTGACCTTGCGGCTGCCCGCCATCTGCTCCTCGCGCTGCTTGGCCTGGCGGTGGCCGGCGACCTCGCGGGCGCGCGCCTCGTTCTCGACCACCTGGAAGGTGTCGCCGGCCTCCGGGATGTCCTCCAGGCCCATCACCTCGACCGCGTCGGAGGGCTTGGCGGCGCGGACCGGCTTGCGGTTGGTGTCGACCATCGCGCGCACGCGGCCGTAGGTCGCGCCGGCGAAGAAGCAGTCGCCCTGCTTGAGCGTGCCCTGCTGGACGAGCACGCTGGCGACCACGCCGCGGCCGCGCTCCTTGCGCGCCTCGAGCACGGTCCCGCGCGCCATCCCCTCGCGCGCCGCCTTGTGGTCCTGCATCTCGGTGACGAGGAGGATGACCTCGAGCAGGTCGTCGATGCCGGTCTTCTTGATCGCCGAGACGTTGGCGACCGGCACCTCGCCGCCCCAGCCCTCGACCAGCACGCCGTGCTGCGCCAGCTCCTGCTTGACGCGCTCCGGGTTGGCCCCCGGCTTGTCGATCTTGTTGATCGCCACCACCAGCGGCACGTGCGCCGCCTGCGCGTGGTTGATCGCCTCGACCGTCTGCGGCATCACGCCGTCGTCAGCCGCCACCACCAGCACCACCAGGTCGGTGACCTTGGCGCCGCGGGCGCGCATCTGCGTGAACGCCTCGTGGCCGGGCGTGTCGATGAAGACGATCGGCTTGTTGTTGTGCACGACGCGCGAGGCGCCGATGTGCTGGGTGATGCCGCCGGCCTCGCCGGCCGCGACTCGGGTGGAGCGGATCGCGTCGAGCAGCGAGGTCTTGCCGTGGTCGACGTGGCCCATCACGGTCACCACCGGCGGGCGCGGCTCGGGCTTGGCGGTGGTTTCGGCGGCCTCCTCCTGCTGCAGGTCGATCTCCTCCTCGAAGCTCACCACCATCGCCTCGACGCCGAGCTCCTCGCAGATCTGCTCCGCCAGCTCCTGGGGGAGGGCCTGGTTGGCGGTGACGAAGATCTTCTTGAAGATGAGGTACGCCATCAGGTCCTTGACCAGGACGTTGAGCTTCTCGGCGAGCTCGCGCACCGTGACCGCCTCGGAGAGGTAGATCGGTCCTTCCGGCCGGAGCCCGTCGCGGAACGTCACCGCCGGCGAGCGGACCTCGGCGGGCGCCTCGCCGCGCTCGCGCCTGGGGCGGTGCGACGGGCGACCGCCGCCGCGGCTGGCCGGGGCGGAGGACGGCGTCGGGGCCGCGCCCTCGGTCTTGGCCCGCACCTTCGACTCTTCGAACTTGGCGAGCAGGTCGCGGATCTCGTCCGCGTCGGCCGCCGCCTTCGCCTTGCGGGACGACTTCCCGCGCGCGGGCGTCGCCGGCTTCTCGGCGGTCTTGGCCGCCGCCTGCTTGGCGGCGAGGATCCGCTGCCGGACCTCGTCGTCGGAGAGCTCGCGGAGCTGCGACTCGAGCGGGGTCTTGGCTTCCTTCTTGGCCGCGGCCTTGGGCTCCTTGGCCTCCTTTGTTTCCTTGGCCTCCTTCGGCTCCTTCGCTTCCTTGGCTTCCTTTGCCGGAGCGTGACGCGGCGCCGGACGGGGCGCCGCCGCCGCGGCCTCGGCCTTCGCGGCCGCCTTCGGAGCCGGCTTGGGCGCCGGCGGCGGAGTCGGAGCGGGCGTCGCGCCGACCTCGACCGGGACCGCTGTCTCGGCGGCGGCGGCCGGCGCCGCCGCGACCGCGACCGGCGCGGCGACCGGCTCGGCGGCCTCGACCACCGCGGGCTCGGCCGCGGCCTCGTCGGCGCCCTCCTCGGCAACGGCCTCCGCCTCGTCGGCGGGCTTGACCGCCGGCTTGCTCGAGGCCGGGACGGCCATCGCCGCGAGGTTCGGGACCTCGTCCGGGAGCTCCTCGTCGAGGCTCGCGTGGCGGGCGGGCCGGCGGCGCTTCGGGCGCTCGACGAGCGCGGCCTGGGTCTTCTTCTGCTCCTCGCCGCCGCCGGTCCCCTGGCGGACGATCACCTCGCGGGGACGCCGGACGAGCGTCTGCCCGGTGATGATGTCGCGCACGGTGGACAGGTCGAGCGTGTTCTCGGCGGTGGTGACGTCGACGCCGATCGAGCGGAGCTTGAAGATCAGCTCGTCGACGCTGACGCCCATCTGCCGGGCGAGGTCACCGACACGAAACACCTGCGGCATGCTCTACTCCTCGGGGCTCGCGGCGGTCTGCGCCGCGAGCGCCGCCTTCGCCGCGGCGATGAGCTTGGCGGCGGAATGGGGCCCGATTCCGGGGATCTCCATCAGCTTCGCGGGGTCGGCGACGGCGAGCGCCCCGGCGTGCGAGAAGCCGTGCTCGAGCAGGCGCTCGCGCATCTTCTCGCCGATGCCCGGGAGCTCCTCGAGTGGCAGGTGGGTGTCGTAGTCGATCGCGGCGGCGGGCGCCTCCGGCTCGACCGGGGCCTCCTCGGCCACGCCCTCGACCTGCCGCAGCATCGCCGCGAGAGCGGCGGCGACCTCGTCCTTGACCGCCTCCTCGCTCTTGATCTCGATGCGGCAGCCGAGCAGCCGCGAGGCGAGGCGGACGTTCTGGCCGCGCTTCCCGATCGCGAGCGAGAGCTGCTCGTCGGAGACGATCACGTCGAGCACGGTCTCGACGCGCTCGTGGACGAGCGGCTGGCCGGCCTCGTCGAGGGCGGGGTTGCCCTCGCTGTCGGTGATCGGCACCCTGGTCGACTGCTCGCGCAGCGCGACGCGGTTGATCTTCGCGGGCGCCAGGGCGTTCTGGGCGAAGGTGACGACGTCGGGGTTGTACGGGATGATGTCCACCTTCTCGCCCTTGAGCTCGCGCATGATCGCCTGGACGCGCGACCCCTTCATGCCGACGCAGGCGCCGACCGGGTCGACGTCGCGGTCGCGCGAGGAGACGGCGACCTTGGCGCGCTCCCCCGGCTCGCGCACGCAGCCCTTGACCATCACGGTGCCGTCGTAGATCTCCGGCACCTCCATCTCGAGCAGCTTGATCAGCAGCTGCGGCGCGGTGCGCGAGAGGACCACCTGCGGCTTGTTCGCGTCCTTGGTCACGTCGACGATCACCGCGCGGATGCGGTCGCCCTGGCTGTAGCGCTCGTGCCGCACCTGGTGCTGGCGCGGGATCGCGCCCTCGGTGCGGCCGAGCTCGACGACGATGTCGCCGCGCTCGAAGCGCTTGACGATGCCGTTGACGAGCTCGCCGACCTTGCCGATGTAGTCGTTGAAGATGTTGTCGCGCTCCGCCTCGCGGACGCGCTGGAACAGCATCTGCCGCGCCGCCTGGGCGGCGATGCGGCCGAGCTGCGCGGTGTCGAGCTCGCCGAGCACGATCTCGGCGCCGATCTCGGCCTTGGGGTCGAGCGTGAGCGCCTCCTCGAGCAGCACCTCGGCGGTGGGGTCGGTGACCTCCTCCGGCGTCGCCACCACCTTGCGCACGCGCAGGCAGGTCATCTCGCCGGTTTCCGGGTCGATCACGGTGCGCACCCCGCGCTCGCGGTAGTGCTTGCGCGCGGCCTGGGAGATGGCGTCCTCGAGCGCCGTGACGAGGCGTCCCGGCTCGATCTCGCGCTCGTGCGACACCTGCCGGATCAGAGTGCCCAGTTCCATCTTCATCGTCTACTTCCTTCCCCGCCGCTTCGAGCTCTCGACCGACGGCTCCGGCTGCGGCGCGAGGCGCACCTCGAACACCTCGGCCTCCGGCAGCTCGTGGAGCGTCCCCTCCGCGTCGCGCACCCGCACCCGGCTCTCGCCGCATCCCTCGAGGGTGCCGTCGAACGACCGCGGAGACGGCCAGCTCGGCCGCATGCGGACCCGCACCGCACGCCCGGCGAACCGGGCGAAGTCTTTCTCACCGTATAGCTTCCGGTCCACCCCGGGAGACGTGACCTCGAGCGTGAACGGACCCGGGAAGGGGTCGTACGCATCGAGGAGGACGCTCGCCTGGCGGGAAACCGCCTCGCAGTCGGCCAGCCGCACGCCGCCCTCCCGGTCGAGCACGAGGCGCACGATCGGCTTGTGGGCGGTCCCGCCCATCTCCACCGCCAACAGTTCGGCGCCCTCGCCGGCGGCGAGGCGCTCGAGCCGGGCGACGAGATCCTGCGGCAAGCGCGTCATCTTCCCTTTCGGCTCCGAAAAAAAAGTGGGACCGTGGTCCCACTTTCTTTCGAAAGCAGCGTCCGGCTATTTATACACCCGCGCCGCTGCGTTTTGCAAGCGCAAGTGGCCCGGGCCCGCCGCGTTGTCGGGCGCGCCTCGGGGTGCTATTGTACGAAAGCTGTCACGGGAGCGGCCGGCTGCTCGCGGCCGGGCGACCAAGGGGGGACGAATGAGGAAGCCGAAGATCACCGTCATCGGCGCGGGCAACGTCGGCGCCACCACCGCCCACCGGCTCGCCGAGGGGCATCTCGGCGACGTGGTGCTCGTCGATGTCGTCGAGGGGCTGCCGCAGGGCAAGGCGCTCGACCTCTACCAGGCCGCGCCGGTCGTCCACCACGACGGGCTGGTGGTCGGCAGCAACGACTACGAGGCGACCGCGGGGTCGGACATCATCGTCATGACCGCCGGCCTCGCCCGCAAGCCCGGCATGAGCCGCGACGACCTGCAGGACGCCAACGCCAAGATCGTCGGCGACTGCATCGCGAGGGCGGCGCGCCACTCGCGCGACGCGATCCTGATCATGGTGACGAACCCGCTCGACGTGATGTGCGAGGTCGCCCGCCGCGTCTCGGGGTTCCCGCGCGAGCGCGTGATCGGCATGGCGGGGATCCTCGACACCGCCCGCATGCGCGCCTTCATTGCGATGGAGATGCACGTCTCGACCGAGAGCGTGTTCGCGCTCGTCCTCGGCGGCCACGGCGACAGCATGGTGCCGCTGCCGCGCTACACGACGGTGAGCGGGGTGCCGATCACCGAGCTGCTCCCCAAGGAGCGGGTCGACGCGATCGTCCAGCGCACCGCGCAGGGCGGCGGCGAGATCGTCAAGCTGCTCAAGACCGGCTCGGCGTACTACGCGCCGGCCGCCGGCGTGTTCGAGATGGTCGACTCGATCGTCAAGGACCGCAAGAAGATCCTCCCCTGCGCCGCCTACCTGCAGGGCGAGTTCGGGCTCCACGACGTGTTCGTCGGCGTGCCCTGCAAGCTCGGCGCGAAGGGGATGGAGGGCGTGTTCCAGTTCAAGCTCTCCGACGACGAGAAGGCGCTGCTGCACAAGAGCGCGGCGGACGTGAAGTCGCAGATGGGAAAGCTGCCGGCGGAGATGGGCAAGGCATGAGCCGACGGCGACACACGAGCTTCCTCGGCGGCCGGGGCCTCCACCCCGGCCGCTTCGTTTTGATGGCGTCTCAGTTTCCACGGAGGTCGTGATGGCGCAAACGTTGACGCACGATGTCCTCATCCTCGGCGCGGGCCTCGCCGGCCTGCGCGCCGCGGTCGAGATCTCGCGGCGCTCCGGCGGCAAGGCGGACATCGGGATCCTCTCCAAGGTGCAGCTGATGCGCGCCCACTCGGTGTGCGCCGAGGGCGGCACCGCCGCCGTGCTGCGTCCGGAGGAGGGCGACTCGTTCGAGCTCCACGCCTGGGACACGGTCAAGGGCTCCGACTTCCTCGCCGACCAGGACGTCGTGCACCGCTTCGTGCGCGCGATGCCGGGCGAGATCATGCAGCTCGACCACTGGGGCATCCCGTGGACGCGCGACAAGCAGGGGCGGATCGACCAGCGCCCGTTCGGCGGCCACTCCTTCCCGCGCGCCACGCTGGCGGCCGACAAGACCGGCTTCTTCGAGATGCAGACGCTCTACGACACGCTGCTGCGCTACCGCTGCTTCACCCGCTACGACGAGCTCTTCGTCACCGACGTCCTGGTCGAGGGCGGGCGCTTCGTCGGCCTGGTCGGCATCCACGCCGGCAGCGGCGAGACGGTGGTGATGCGCGGCAAGGCGCTGCTGATCGCGACCGGCGGCGGCGGCACGCTCTACGGCTTCACCACCTACTCGCAGACCGTCACCGGCGACGGCATGGCGATGGCGTACCGCGCCGGCCTGCCGCTCGAGGACATGGAGTTCCTCCAGTTCCACCCCACCGGCCTGGTCCCGTCGGGCATCCTCATGACCGAGGCGTGCCGCGGCGAGGGCGGCTACCTCAGGAACAACACTGGCGAGCGCTTCATGGGCAAGTACGCGCCCAAGCTGATGGAGCTCGCGCCGCGCGACATGGTCTCGCGCGCCGAGACCACCGAGATCCTCGAGGGCCGCGGCTTCAAGACGCCGGAGTGGGGCGACTACCTCCACCTCGACCTCACCCACCTCGGCGCCGAGCGGATCAACACCCGCCTGCCGCTGATCCGCGAGGTGTGCATCAAGTTCCTCGGCCTCGACCCGATCACCACGCCGATCCCGATCCGCCCGGTGGCGCACTACTCGATGGGCGGGGTCGAGACCGACATCAACGGCAAGACCCGGGTCGAGGGGATCTGGGCGGCGGGCGAGGCCGCCGCGGTGAGCCTCCACGGCGCCAACCGGCTCGGCTCGAACTCCACCGCCGAGTGCCTGGTGTGGGGGGCGATCACCGGCGAGGAGATCGCCAACCACCTGCCGAAGCTCGCCGCGCTGCCGCCCTCCGCCGTCAAGGTCAAGGCGGCGCAGGACCACGTCGCCGCGGTCCTCGCGCGCGACGGCAGCGACAACCTCTACGAGCTGCGCCGCGAGCTGCGCGCGACGATGGACCGCAACGTCGGCGTGTTCCGCACCGGCGACAAGCTCGCCGAGGCGCTCACCATGATCCGCGGCCTGCGCCAGGCGTCGTTCCACGCGCCGGTGGCGGACAAGGGGACGAAGTACAACTCGAACCTGTTCCACGCGCTCGAGCTCGAGAACCTGCTCGACCTCGCGGAGGTGACGGTGGCCGGCGCGCTCGCCCGGCAGGAGTCGCGCGGCGCCCACGCGCGGCGCGACTTCGCCACCCGCGACGACGAGAGGTGGCTCAAGCACACGCTCGCGTTCCACACCGGCGGCGCGCCGCGCTTCGACTACAAGCCGGTCACGATCAACACCTGGAAGCCGGTGGAGCGGAAGTACTGAGAAGCCGGGACCAGGGGACCGGGGTCAGGGGTCCGGGAGAAGAAGCCATGCTGGAGACCAAGGGACATCCGAATCGACTCGGCCTGTGGGGCTGGCTCGGCGGCGGGCGCTGGGGCGTGGAGCGCTACCTCTACACGCTGCACCGCGTCACCGGCCTCGGCCTGCTCGCCTACTTCCTCCTCCACATCGTGGTCACGTCCTCGCGGGCGCTCGGGCAGGGGCCGTGGCAGAGCGCGATGGCGAGCGTCAGCGGGCCGCTGTTCAAGCTAGGCGAGTACCTCGTCTTCCTCGCCTTCGCGTTCCACGCGGTCAACGGCATCCGGCTCGGCCTGATCGAGCTCGGGTTCGCCGTCGGGCCGCCGATCGAGCCGGTCTATCCGTACCGCACCTCGCTCGACACGCAGCGCCCGCTCGCGATCGCCGCGCTGCTCGTGGCGGCGGTGCTGGTGGTGATGGGCACCCTCAACTTCTGGGTGCTGGAGTAGGAGGCCGCCATGATGCGCGATCAGAAGCTCTGGACCTGGCACCTCGCCGCCGGCGTGGTGATCCTCTTCCTCCTCGGCCTCCACATGACGGTGATGCACCTCGACTCGGTCGTCCACTTCGCCGGCCTGAACCCGGCGGGCGGGCATCCGATCGACTGGAGCAACGTGGTGGCGCGCGCCAAGGGCGCCGGAATGACCGTCTCGTACGTCCTGCTGCTCGGCGCGGCGCTGTTCCACGGCCTCTACGGGCTGCGCAACATCCTCTTCGAGCTCAACCCGGCGCGCTGGCTGCGGGGCGCCGTCAGCGTCGTGCTGCTGCTCGGCGGGCTCGCGCTGTTCGCCTACGGCACCTGGGCCGCGGTCGCCAGCTTCAACCTCGCCAAGCTCGCGAGCGGCAGGTAGGGGGGGACGATGAGCGCGCAACCGACGAACGAGGTCACCTACCGCATCCGCCGCTTCGACCCCAACCGCGAGCCGGCGCCGCACTGGGAGGAGTACCGCGTCCCCTACGCGCCGGGCATGACCGTCCTCGACGGCCTGTGGAAGATCAAGGAGACGCTCTCGCCGACGCTGGCGTGGCGCTCGTCGTGCCGCATGGGCGTGTGCGGGTCTTGCGGCATGCTGATCAACGGCCGGCCGCGGCTCGCCTGCAACACGCAGATCTCCGAGCTCGCCTCGACCAGCGTGGTGGTGGCGCCGCTGCCCAACTTCGCCATCGTCCGCGACCTGGTCCCCGAGCTGTCGCCGATGTTCGCGACGCACCAGGACCTCAAGCCGTACGTGATCCGCGCGGACGAGGCCGAGCGCGAGGCGCCGACCGGCGAGTTCTTCCAGTCCGCGCACGAGCTCGAGCAGTACCTGCAGTTCACCTACTGCATCAAGTGCGGGTGCTGCATGGCGGCGTGCCCGACGTTCGCGACCGACGCCCGCTACTCCGGGCCGATGCCGCTGGCGCAGGCGCACCGCTACAACACCGACTCGCGCGACGGCGGCTTCGCCGAGCGGCGGGAGGTGCTGGCCGGGGAGGCGGGACCGTGGCGCTGCCACTACGCCGGCGAGTGCTCGCGGGTCTGCCCCAAGGGCGTCGACCCGGCGAAGGCGATCCAGCTCATGAAGCGCGAGCTGGTGCTCGACTACCTCCGCCTGCACAAGAGCAAGTGCCCGGCGAAGGTGGCGGCCAAGGCGGCCGACGCGAAGCGCCGCGACAACATCCCCGACGCCCCGCCCCGGACGGTGTAGGAACCGGGGACCGGGGTCAGGGGTCTGGGGTCCGGGAAAGACCAGACCCGGACCACACAACCTCAACGGTGGGTAGTGACGCCGATGCGTGGGCAGCGCTCGGCGAGCGGGCAGCGCGAGCACCACGGCGAGACCGGCTGGCACACCTGCTGGCCGAACGTCACGAGCAGGTCGTTGATGTCGATCCAGCACCGTTCCGGCAGCACCTTCTCGAGGGCATGCTCGGTTTGCTCAGGGGTCTTCGTCCGCACCAGGCCGAGCCGGTTCGAGATCCGGTGCACGTGCGTGTCGACGCAGATCGCCGGGATGCCGAAGCCGAGCCCGAGCACGAGGTTGGCGGTCTTGCGGCCGACCCCGGGGAAGGCGAGGAGCGCGTCGAGGTCGGCCGGGACGCGCCCGCCGTGGAGTCGCGCGACGCGCTGGGCGATCGCCCGGATCTGCTTCGCCGTGGTGTTGTAGAACCCGGCCGGGAAGATCAGCCTCGCGATCCGCGCCGGCGCCAGCCTCGCCACCGCCTCCGGCGTCGAGGCGACCGCGAACAGCCGCGCGCTCGCCGCGGCGGTGACCGCGTCCTTGGTACGGAGCGAGATCACGCACGCGACCAGCAGCCGGAACGGGTCGCGCTTGCGCTCGACCTCGGCGAGCGTGGTTGGGCGCACCGCCGCGCGGACCGCGGCGAGCTCGCCGACGAGCCACTCGAGGTCGAGCCGACGGCGCGCCGGCGTCATCGCACGCCCCCGGCGGAGCCGGCCGCCGTGCCGGCCCCGCCCGGCTCGACCGCGGAGCCGGCCGCCGCGGGACGCCGGGCCAGGAGCGAGACCGCGACCAGCACGAGCATTCCGACCGCGGCGCCGGCGAGGCCCGGTTCGAGGCCGGCGGGCAGCCGGCCGCGCAGCGGCTCGAGCGCGAGGTCGACCGCCGCACCGGCGAGCATCGCGGCGCCCGCCGCCGCGCCGGAACCCCCCGTCCACGCGAGGCCGACGGTGAAGACGGGGAGGAACGCCGCGGTGAAGAACCCCCAGCCGGTGATCGACATCAGCGCCACCGTCCGCGGGCTGGTCGCGCCGAGCCCGGCGGCGACCAGCGCCACCGCCACGGTCACGACCCGCGCCGCGGCGAGGCCGCGCGGCGGCCGGCCGAACGCGGCGGGGAGATCGCGAGTGACGGCGGCGGCGGCGAGGTTGAGGAACGACGCGGCGGTCGACATCAGCGCGGCGAGGATCGCGACGCCGGCGAGCAGCTCCGCCCAGGGGCCGAGCAGCAGCATGGTCCGCGGCGCGAGGTCGTCGGGCCGCCCGAGGCCGATCATGCCGCGCGAGGCGAGCGCGGTGCCCGCGAGGCCGACGCCGAGCCAGACCGAGAGCGTGACGGCGAGCGCGAGCGTGAGCACCGCCGGCAGCGCCCGCAGCTGCGAGCGCGAGCGCAGGAAGAAGAACTTCTGCAGGTACTGCGGCTGGGCGCAGGTGCCGAGGCAGAAGAGCAGGTACCAGGCGAGGGCCCGGGCCGGGGCTGCGCTCCCGAAGCTGCCGAGAAGGGCCGGCCGCGAGCGCTCGACCGCCGCGATCGCGGCGGCCGGGCCGCCGGCGGCGACCAGCGCCGCGCCCGCCAGCACGAGCGCGAACGCCGCCATCACCGCGCCCTGCGCGGCGTCGGCGAGCAGCCCGGCGCGCATCCCGCCGAGCGCGGTGTAGGCCGTGGTGGCGAGCAGCGCGGCGCCGGCGGCGAGCACGCCCGGGACCTTGAGGAAGTCCTCGCCGAGCACCGCCGCCGCGCGTGCCTGGCCGGCGAGGTTCGCGACGCAACCGATCACGATCATCAGCGCGGCGATCGCGCGCGCCGCGGTGCCGAAGCGCGCCCCGATCAGCTCCTGCGGCGTGAGCAGCCCCCGCGCGAGCGAGGCCTCGACCGCCGGCTCGCCGACCGCCCAGCACTGCAGCGCGCCGGTGAGCGGCGCCGAGAACGTGATCCACAGCGAGCCGATCCCGACCGCGAAGAAGAGCCCCGGCCCGCCGACGAACGTGAACGCGGAGACCGCGGCGGCGGTGCCCGCGACGCCGACCAGCCAGGCGCCGGCGCGGTGCCCGGCGGCGAAGTAGTCCGAGGCGGTGCCGCTGTGCCGCGCGCCCCACACGGCGATCGCCGCGGCGGCGACGAGCATTAGCGCGAGGACGATCACGACGCGGCTCCGTTCCCGCCGGGCGGCGCGGTGCGCGGCTCGCGGGGGAACGTCAGGTGGTAGATCCACGGGATCACCGGCAGCGGCGCGAAGTAGAGGAAGAGGAGCACCCAGGCGAGGCCGCCGAGCGGCCGCGCGCGCAGGGCGAACGCGCCCGCCAGGCCGAGCGTCTGCCACACGGCGATACCCACGAGCGCGCGCCGCAGCGCCGGGCTCGGCCGGCGCGCGAGGACGAGCGCGCAGCCGGCGACGGAGGCGAGCACGACGGCGCCCGCGAGCGGGACGGGGAAGGCGCACGCCGCGAGGTAGGCGGCCGCGGCGGCGGTGGCGATGGCCGGCACGGCCCCGCCCGCGACGCTCTTTTCCGGTTGCATGCGCGGAGTTTACAATCGCCTGGAATGCCGGCGAACCTGACCCCGCAGTACAAGGCGGCCGAGGCGAAATGGAAGGCGGCGCATACCCCGGCGGAGCGGCGGGCGGCCCTCGAGGAGATGCTCGCCACCATCCCCAAGCACAAGGGCACCGAGAAGATGCAGGCGGACCTCAAGCGCCGCCTCGCCCGCCTGCGGCAGGAGGAGGAGACCCGCGGCGGCAAGCACGGGCACGTCATCCGCGTCGAGCCCGAGGGCGCCGCCCAGGTCGTGCTGCTCGGCCCACCCAACTGCGGCAAGTCCTCGCTGCTCGCCGCGCTCACCCACGCCGAGCCGGCGATCGCCGATTACCCGTTCACCACCACCCGGCCGCAGCCCGGGATGATGGCCTTCGAGGACGTCCACGTGCAGCTCGTCGACATGCCGCCGATCGCGGCGGCCGCGCTCGAGCCGTGGCTGCCGAACGTCGTCCACGGCGCGGACGCGGCGCTGCTGCTGGTCGACCCCACGTCGCTCGAGCTGCCCGAGGACGTCGAGGTGGTGCGGCAGAAGCTCGTCGCGAGCCACATCCATCTTGTCGGCGCGCTGCCGGAGGACTCGGACCCGCGCGAGACGCACCTCGCGACGCTGATGGTCGTCACCAAGGCCGACCGGGCGCGCGAGGACGACGTCAAGGTCCTCGAGGAGCTCTACGGCGCCACCTATCCGCTGCTGCGGATCTCGACCGCGACGCACACCGGCCTCGAGGCGCTCAAGGTGGCGCTGTGGCGGATGCTGCAGCTCGTGCGGGTGTACGCCAAGCCGCCGGGCAAGCCCGCCGACCGCCACGACCCGTTCGTGCTCCCGGTTGGAAGTACGGTCCACGACCTCGCCGAGCGCGTCCATCGCGAGATCGGCGAGAAGCTGCAGTTCGCCCGCGTCTGGGGCGGCAGGCTCGACGGGCAGCGCGTCGCGCGCGAATTCGAGCTGCGCGACCGCGACGTGGTCGAGCTGCACGCCTGAGAGACCGGGGTCCGGGGTCCGGGGACAAGGAACACGCGAGCGGGTCGGGGAATTCGCTTGACGCGTCGGCGGCGGCTCTGGCAGATTCGCGCCGATGCTGGTGCAGCCCTCGGACCCGCGCCTGCTCTGGCTGCTCGTGCGCACCAAGCCGAAGCAGGAGGCCGCGGCGGTGCGTGCGCTGGCGAGCCGGGGCATCGAGGCCTACTTCCCGCGCCTGCTCGAGCCGCGCTCGCACGCCCGGGCGCCCCGCGGCCCGGTGCCGCTGTTCCCGTCGTACGTCTTCGCCCACGTCGTCGCGGCGGAGCAGCGGGCGGCCGCGCACTACTGCCCGGGCGTCGCGGGCCTGGTGCGTTTCGGCGACGCGCTCGGCGCGGTCGAGGACGAGTTCGTCGCCGACCTCCGGCGGCGCGAGGGCGAGCGCGGCTTCCTCGTCGTCGGCGAGGTTCGCCGCCCGCGCGAGCCGGGGAGCCGCGTCCGCGTCGTGCGGGGCCCGCTCGCCGGCTACGAGGGGATCGTCGCGCGCTACTTGCCGAGCCGCGACCGCGTCCGCCTGCTCCTCGCGATGGTCGGCGGCACCCGCACCGCCGAGGTCGCGGCGCGCGACCTCGACTGAGCGTGCCGGAGCCACCGCGCACGGGCGCTCACGTGGGAGGTAGACTGAGCCATGCAGAAATGGCCCGCCAAGAACGGCAAGCGCGCCCTCGTCACCGGCATCACCGGGCAGGACGGCTCCTACCTCGCCGAGCTGCTGCTCGCGAAGGGCTACGAGGTGTGGGGCATCCGGCGCCGCTCGTCGTCGTTCAACACCAGCCGGATCGACCACATCTACCAGGACCCGCACGAGGCCGACGTGCGCCTCAAACTGATCTACGGCGACCTCAACGACGCCTCGTCGGTGAACAAGATCCTCAAGGTGGTGCGCCCCGACGAGATCTACAACCTCGGCGCGCAGTCGCACGTCCAGGTCAGCTTCGAGGTCCCCGAGTACACCGCCGAGGTCACCGGCGTCGGCGCGGTCCGCGTCCTCGAGGCGATGCGGGAGCTCGGCCTCCACGCCCGCTTCTACCAGGCGTCCTCGTCGGAGCTGTTCGGCAAGGCGCTCGAGGTGCCGCAGCGCGAGACCACGCCGTTCTACCCGCGCAGCCCCTACGCGGCGGCCAAGGCGTACGCCTTCTACATCACCCGCAACTACCGCGAGGCGTACGGCATCTTCGCCGTCAACGGCATCCTCTTCAACCACGAGTCGCCGCGCCGCGGCGAGACGTTCGTGACGCGCAAGATCACGCGCGCCGCGGCCCGCATCAAGCACGGCCTCGAGGAGCGGCTCTACCTCGGCAACCTCGACGCGTGCCGCGACTGGGGGTTCGCCGGCGACTTCGTCGAGGCGATGTGGATGATGCTGCAGGCCAGCGAGCCCGACGACTACGTGGTCGCCACCGGCGAGACGCACTCGGTGCGCGAGTTCTGCTCGCTCGCGTTCGCCCACGCCGGCCTGCCGCTGGCGTGGGAGGGGAGCGGCCTGCAGGAGCGCGGGATCGGCCCCGGCGGCCGCGCGCTCGTCGAGGTCGACCGCCGCTATTTCCGCCGCACCGAGGTCGAGCACCTCATCGGCGATCCCGCCAAGGCGCGCGCCCGGTTGGGCTGGAGGCCGCGCGTCGGCTTCGCGGAGCTGGTGCGCATGATGGTCGAGAGCGACCTCGCCGAGGCGGTCGAGGGACGCGCCGTCAGGGCGGAGCGTTGAGCGGGCGGCACGCGCGGCCGGCCCCGGCCGGTGCGGCGGGATCGATGGTCGAGGCGCGATGACGCGGACGGTCTCGGTCATCTTCGGCACCCGCCCGGAGGCAATCAAGCTGGCGCCGGTGGTGCTCGCGCTCCGCGCCGACCGCCGTTTCCGCTGCGACGTCTGCGTCAGCGCCCAGCACCGCGAGATGCTCGACCAGGTGCTGGAGGTGTTCGGCATCGTCCCGGAGACCGACCTCGACCTGATGACGCCGAACCAGACGCTCGAGGGGCTCACGGCGCGCGCGGTCGAGTCGGTCGGCCGCTACCTCGCCGAGCGCGGGCCCGACCTCGTCCTCGTCCAGGGCGACACCACCACCACGTTCTGCGCGGCGCTGGCGGCGTTCTACCACCACGTCGAGGTCGGCCACGTCGAAGCCGGCCTGCGCACCGGCAACCTGCAGTCGCCGTGGCCGGAGGAGGCCAACCGCATCCTCACCACGCGGCTGACCGCGCTGCACTTCGCGCCGACCGCCACCAACCGCGACAACCTGCTGCGCGAGGGGGTCGACCCGGCGCGCATCGTCGTCACCGGCAACACCGTCGTCGACGCGCTGTTCCTCGCCCTCGACAAGGTCCGCGCCGACCCGCCCGCGGTGCCCGGGCTCGCGCCCGAGCTGGCCGCGCCCGGCGGCCCGCCGCTGGTGCTGATCACCGGCCACCGGCGCGAGAACTTCGGCGCCGGGTTCGAGTCGATCTGCAACGCGATCGCGCGGCTGGCGCGGCGTTTTCCCGACACCGCGTTCGTCTACCCGGTGCACCTGAACCCGAACGTGCGGCGGCCGGTCGACCAGATCCTCCGCGGCGCGGACACGCCCAACGTCCACCTCATCGAGCCGCTCGCCTACCTGCCGTTCGTCGCGATGATGCACCGCTCGACGCTGATCCTCTCGGATTCCGGCGGCGTGCAGGAGGAGGCGCCTTCGCTCGGCAAGCCGGTGCTGGTCATGCGCGACACCACCGAGCGGCCGGAGGCGGTGATCGCCGGGACCGTCAAGCTGGTCGGCACCGACGAGGAGACGATCGTGGCGGAGGCGAGCCGGCTGCTCGAGGACCGCGCGGCGTACGAGGCGATGGCGAGGGCGCACAATCCGTACGGGGACGGGAAGGCGACGGGGCGGATCCTCGAGGCGTGCGCGGCCTTCCTCGCCGCTCGCTGACCTGGCGCCGCCGATAACGGACCATCTGCGGCGTCAGGCTGCGGCGGCTCACATCCTCACGTACCCTCCGGGTACGCTCCGGTGTGGCCGCCTCGCCTTCCTTGCATCTGGCCCATTCTCGGCGGCGCGCTCCACGCGGGCTTCGAGCGCCCTGCCTGTCAAGTGTCGTCGTCCGCGCGAAAGCGGGGATCCAGATCCTCGCATGTGCACAGCCTGGGTCCCCGCTTCCGCGGGGACGACGGAAAGGGCATGCAGCGAGCGAGTTAGGGGCATGGAATGCAAGCACCGTGGACCGGACTTGCCTTGCCGGCCCCCGGCCCCCGGCCCCCGGCCCCCGGCCCCCGGCCCCTGGCACCCGGACCCCGGACCACGGCACCCGGACCCCGGACCCCGGACCACGGTCATTCGAGCAAGTGGAGTATCTCCTCGGGGTTGCGGAACGGCGCGATGAGGTAGCAGCCGGCGGCGTGGCGTGGCGCGGCGGCGAGCAGCTCGCGTGCGCAATCGGCGCCGACCTTCGCGGCATCGGGGCCGGCCGCCTCCAGCCGCGCGAGGAGGTCGTCCGGCACGAGGATCCCCGGCACCTCGTTGTGGAGCCGCAGCGCCAGCTTGAGCGAGGGCAGCGGCCACACTGCGACCAGCGCCGGCACCGGCAGCGAGCCGCCGCAGCGGTCGAGGAAGCGCTGCCACGGCTCCCAGGCGAAGAACACCTGGCTCATGACGAAGTGCGCGCCAGCGTCGAGCTTGCGCCGCATGCGGTCGACCTCGTGGTCGAGGTCGTCGGCGGCCGGGTTGACCGCAACGCCGACGAAGAACGCGGGCGGCTCGCCGATCGGGTTGCCGGCGCAGTCGAACCCCTCGGCCATGCGCGAGAGCGAGCGCACCAGCTCGAAGATGTCGACGTGATAGACGTCATGCGCGCCGGGGTAGTCGCCGAGCTGCGACGGATCGCCGGAGATCGCCAGCAGGTTGCGGACACCGGCGTGCCAGGCGCCGAGGAGCTGCGCCTGCAGCCCCATCAGGCTGGCGTCGCGCGGGGTGACGTGCGGGATCGTCTCGACCCCCGCCTCGCGCTGCACCTCAGCGGCGAGCCACAGCGAGTCCATGCGCAGCCGCGCGAGCGGGTTCGAGTTGATGTCGACGGCGTCCACCAGCGGGTGCGCCGCGAGCGCCCGGGTGGCCTCGACGACGCGCTCGGGGTTTGTGCCCTTGGGCGGGTCGAGCTGCACGACGCGGACGAACTTGCCGGCGGCGAGCTTGGCGGCGAGCGACGACTGCGGCTCCCTCGGCGGTGGCGCAGGGTGCGGGTGCTCGACCGCGACCGCGGCGTGGCGGCGGCGCGCCGGCTTCATCCCCGCGACCGCCGCGGCGATCGCGCGGATGTGGTCGGGACCGGTGCCGCAGCAGCCGCCGATCAGCGACGCGCCGGCGGCGGCGGCGCGGCGGGCGAACTGCGCGAGGTAGCTCGGCGTCGCCGGCGGCAGGAAGATCCGCCCGTCGCGCCGCACCAGCGCGCCCGCGTTCGGCATCACCGCGAGCGGGCCGGGCGGGTCGGCGATCTGCTCGATCACCTCGAGCACGCCCTGCGGGCCGGGCGCGCAGTTGACGCCGGCGGCGAGCAGGTCGCGGGCGAACAGCGCGACCACCTGCGCGGCGCGGTCGGCGAGGCTCTCGGTCAGGCTCTCGAACGGGAACGTCAGCATCGCCACCAGCGGCAGGTCGGTGACGCCGCGGACCGCGTCGACCGCCAGCTCGAGCTCGTCGAGGCGGAAGAACGTCTCGAGGATGAGCAGGTCGGCGCCGCGGCCGGCGAGGATTGCGGCCTGCTCGGCGTGCGCGGCGGCGATCGCGCCTGGGCCGGCGGGCTCGTCGAGGTCGATCACGCCGGCGAGCGGCCCGATCGAGCCGGCGACCAGGCAGTCGACCCCGGCGATCTCGCGCGCCTCGCGGGCGAGCTTGACGCCGGCGGAGTTGACCTCGTCGACGCGCTCGCCCGCGCGCAGCCGCTCGAGGCGCGGGCGCGAGGCGGCGAACGTGGCGGTCTCGAGCAACTCGGCGCCCGCCTCGAGGTAGGCGAGGTGGATCGCCAGCACCTCGCCGGGGTGTTCGAGCGGCGCGAGGTCGAGCGGCGAGCCGGACGGCACCCGCGCAAGCAACTCCGAGCCCATCGCCCCGTCGGCGACGACGACGTGATCGGCGAACCGCTTCCGCGCCCGCTCGTGCTTCACGTCGCCCGCCGTTTCCGGCCACGGGCCACTGGCCACCGGCCACGCTTCCTCACGCCAGATACCTCGCGTCGGGGTGGTGGAAGACGACCGCCGAGACGCTCGCCTCCGGCTCCATCATGAACCCCTCGGTCAGGGTGACGCCG
>DATIYW010000004.1:0-22539 GCA_035517415.1 Thermoanaerobaculaceae bacterium | reverse complement strand
GCGGGCGAGTGAATCGCCCTCCGCGCTGCCTGTCGCTCCCCCTCCCGGCCCAGCGACCGCCGGATCATCCCACCACACTCTGGCGACACCGGGCCATCGACCAGCTCCCGACCTGGAGTCGGATCGGGCGGGAGCTCGAGCCAGACGGGTGCTGGGACCCTGCTCCAGGTTGGGAATTGCGTGTCGGGCGACGGAGTTGGCCCGCCCGGGGCTGATCGTGTGATCCAGGTCAACCTTTCCCGCCGCAGCGAGTCTGTACGATTGCCTCGGGCGAAGGTTGGGACGCAGTCACGCCGAATTTGCTAGACTTCGCGAACCAAGGGGGACCGTCATGAAGAAGGCGATCTTGATTCTCGTCACCGTGCTGTTGGCCGCGCCCGTGCTCGCGGTCGTCGCCGGCACCGATCTCTACGTCCCGGCGGTCGGGCACGCGCTCGGCGCCTCGGTCAACGGCGTGCAGGCGCACTGGCGGGCCGACATCTGGATCTTCGACCCCTCGGCAACGCAGGCGGCGAGCGTGAACGTCTACCTGCTCCTGCGGGCACAGGCGAACCCGAACCCCGCGGTGCAGACGTTCACGATCAACCCCGGCGACACGCTCTACCTGCCCGACGTGGTCGGCGTCACGTTCAACCAGCAGAGCACCTACGGCGGGCTCCGCATCACCTCGAACACCCCGGTGGTGGTGACCGGCGTCAGCTACGACGCCAACGTCACCGTCGTCAACAAGGGGCTGGGCTCGACCGGGCAGTTCTTCTCCGGCGCGCCGGCGGACAGCGCGATCGGCGCCGGCAACTGGACCGACGTGATCGGCCTCGACCAGGACGCCCAGACCACCGCTGGCACCTGGCGCTCGAACCTGGCGTTCGTCGAGACCACCGGCAACCCGGTCGACCTCTCGGTGCAGCGGCTCGACGCCAGCGGCAACGTGGTCGGTAGCATCCCCTACCACCTCGACGGCCGCGAGGTCAACCAGATCAACTACGTCATCACCAGCATCGTCAACACCACCGGCACCAACCAGCGCATCCGCGTCACCGCCACCGGCGGGACCGGCGCGGTGGTTGTCGCCGGCTCGCGCATCAACAACGCCACCGGCGACCCCTCGACGGTCGAGATGACCGGCACGCACGCGATGGGGCGCTTCGAGGGCGTGGTCCTCGACCTCACCGGCACCAAGACCGACGGCGGGCTGAAGCTCGAGATCGGCAACGGCGCGCTGACCTACTTCGAGGGCGTCGGCGGCCTGCCCTGCCCCGACGAGGCCAACAGCTACACGGTCGACTTCTCGATCGCCCAGGGCAGCAACGTGACGATCAACGCCGACGGCACGTTCTCGACCCAGACGACGATCCCCTACGCCAACGACCCGAGCGGCACGTTCAACATCACCTGGACGCTGGTGGGGGCGCGGCAGCTCGACGGCACCTGGAGCGGCACGCTCAAGAGCGACACCTCGGGCGGCACCGGCGCGTTCGCGCAGTGCAACGCGACCGGGGTGACGCGGAACTGGCGCGCGAACTGGACCGGCGTCTCGTAGGGCGCACGCCGGGAAGTCCGGCGACGCTCGGGAGTTTGAGATTGGCTCGATGGAGCGCCCGCACGAGTGGTACCGGCGTGCGGGCGCTGCTATGTTTGCAGCCGCCGCGCGCGTCGCGCGCAGGGGAGGACCCATGAGGAAGACCATCGGCGTCGCCATCGCCACCTTGCTCGCCGCCGGAGTCGCGCTCGCCACCGTGCCCGGGACCGACCTCTACGTCCCGGCCGTGGGCCATGGCCTCGGCGTCTCGGTCAACGGCGTGCAGGCGCACTGGCGCGCCGACATCTGGGTCTTCAACCCCTCGCCCCAGACCGCGAACGTGAAGCTCTACCTGCTCTTCCGCGGCCAGGCCAATCCCAGCCCGCAGATGCGGCCGGTGACGGTCGCCTCCGGCGTGACGCTCTACCTCCCCGACGTGGTGTTCAACACCTTCGGGGCAGACAGCACCTATGGCGGCCTGCGCATCACCTCCGACGTGCCGGTCGTCGTCACCGGGCGCAGTTACGACGCCAACGTCACCATGGTCGGCGAGCCGACCGGCACCGCCGGGCAGTTCTTCTCCGGCATCCCCGCCGCGACCGCGATCGGCAACGGCGACTCCACCGACATCCCCGGCCTCGACCAGGACGACTTCCAGGCCAACGGCACCTGGCGCTCCAACCTCGCCCTGGTGGAGACCACCGGCAATCCGGTCGACCTCCTCCTCCAGCGCTTCGACGGCGCGGGCAACCTCATCGGCAGCATGCCGTACCACCTCGACGGGAGAATGGTCGCGCAGGTCAACTTCGTCGTCACCGCGATCGTCAACCTGGTCGGCACCGACCAGCGCGTGAACCTCTCGGTGACCGGCGGCAGCGGTGCGGTGATCGCCGCCGCCTCGCGCATCGACAACCGCACCGGCGACCCCTCGACGGTCGAGATGACCGGCCAGGGCCGCACCGGCAGCTACCTGTGCGAGCTCGCCAAGACCAACTACCCCACGCCGCTGAGGCTGACCGTCGCCGGCGGCGCGGTGACGGCACTCGACACCACGATCGTGTTCACGGATGAGGACGTCCCGACCTGCGGCGGCGAGCTGATCCGCTTCGCGGGGCCGCTGCCGCAGCCGGTGTTCTACGACTCGACCGGAGCGTTCTCGTTCTCGGTCTCCGACCCGAACCTCAACGGGAGCGGGATCGGCGTCACGGTGCAGGTCAACGCCGCCATCTCGACCACCGGATCGGTGACTGGCAACGCCACCGTCACCCTCAGTAACGACGGCGCGTGCAGCGGCAGCAAGACCTGGGCGCTCACCGGGGCCCGGACACAGTAGGGGCGGCGCCGCGCGCCGCCCCCGGTGGTGGGCCGGTCCGCCCCCTCGATCGGGCGGGCCGGCTCCGTCTCTCGTGGCCGATCGCCGCCTAGGAAGCGACCTCGATCACCTTGGTGCCGGCCATCTTGTCGCCCCAGCGCCGGCCCTCCGCGTCGGTGATCACGAGAATCGCCTCGACCAGGTTGATGATCCCGCCGATGATGAAGATCGGGATCGAGGCGATGTGCCCGAGCACCGGCACGATCCACAGCAGGTAGCCGACGGTGTAGATCGCGAGCGGGATGTTGCGCTTCATCGAGATGTTGCGGTCCATCGGCTGGCCGTCGAGGCGGACCGGCCGCAGCTTCATGACCTTCTTGCCGATCGAGCGCTTGTCGGCGAACTCGAGGTCGAGCCCGTCGCGGAACAGCCAGTATCCGCCGGCGACGACGAACGCGATCGGACCGCCGATGAACGGGATGAAGCCGACGACAGCGCCGACGATGCCGACGATGATCCCGTCGATGAGCGCCGCGATGAAGCGCTTGGCAAGGTCGGCCTTGGCCGCGCCGGATGCCGGCGCCGCGGGAGCTGCGGTGGGTGGAACCGCCATGGTCGTTCTCCTTTCCCTTCCAGGTTCCCGGAGTTGCGATCTGCTTTCAGAAAAGCCTAGTCCAACCCCGGCGCGATTGCAAGAGCGCGTCTCGATTGCGAGGCGGCTTCAGCCGCCGAGCAGCCGGCGGTAGACCGCCTCGTAGCGGTCGACGATCGCGTCGGTGGCGAACTCGCCGACCGCGCGCAGCCGGGCCAGCTCGCGCTGCCGGGCGAGCTCGCGCCGGTCGGAGAGCAGGCCGACGATGCAGTCGGCCATCGACGCGGTGTCGCCGACCGGGAAGACGAACCCGCCCTCGCCGTGCGCCACCAGCTCCGGCAGGCCGCCCGCGTTCGACGCCACCACCGGGACGCCGCACGCCATCGCCTCGAGCGCCGCCAAGCCGAACGACTCCTCGGAGGAGGGGAGCAGGAACACGTCGCCGGCGCCCATCACCCCCTCGACCGGCGTGACGTTGCCGAGGAACTCGACGCGGTGCGCGATCCCGCCGTCGCGGGCCAGCCGTTCGGCGGCGGGGCGCTCGGGGCCGTCGCCGACCATTGCCAGGTGCGCGGGGATGCGCTCGTTGACGCGGCGGAACACCTCGATCACGTCGGTGACGCGCTTGACCGGGCGAAAGTTGGAGGCGTGGACGAGCAGCGGCGCGCCGTCGGGCGAGAGGCGCCGCCGGTGCGCGGCGGCGAAGTCGCGGTCGCAGCGGTCGGCGTCGACGAAGTTGGGGATCACCTCGATCGGCCGCGTCACGCCGAGGCGCTCGCGGGTGGTGTTGGCGAGCGAGTGCGACACCGCGGTGACCGCGTCGGCGCGCTCGATCCCCAGCCGCACGATCGGCACGAACGACGGGTCCGCGCCGACCACCGTGATGTCGGTGCCGTGCAGCGTGACGACCAGCTTCGGCCCGCCGCCGAGGATCTCGCGCGCCAGGAACGCCGAGATCGCGTGCGGGATGGCGTAGTGGACGTGGAGCAGCTCGAGCCCGTGGGCGCGCGCCGCGTCGGCCATCTGCGAGGCGAGCGCGAGCGCGTACGGCGGGTACTGGAACAGCGGGTACGCCGGCACCGTCACCTCGTGGAAGGTCACGCCGGGCGGCACGCGGCCGAGGCGATACGGCAGGCCGTAGCAGATGAAGTGGACCTCGTGGCCGCGCCGCGACATGGCGATGCCGAGCTCGGTTGCGACCACGCCCGATCCGCCCACCGTCGGGTAGCAGGTCACGCCGATCTTCATGCCCGCCTCCCGCCGCCTCTGGGATCCGGGATCCGGGGTCCGGGGTCCGGCCCCCGCCCGTCCAGGAGCCAGGCGATCTCGTCGGCCGGCAGGGGGCCGAGCGTTGCGAACCCCTCGCCGAGCTCGACGTCGACCGGGTTGCCGCAGGCGCGGTCGCGCCCCTCGACGGCGGCGAGGTAGTGGCCGGTCGAGATGTGGGTGGGGATCCCGGCGGCGGGGTCGAACTGGCTGGCGTGGGCGGCGAGGCCGGCGCGCTTGGCGGCGTAGCTCGCGGTCACGTCGACGACGAGGTCGGGCTCCCAGAGCTGGCGCGGACCCGGGAAGGCGAGCAGCAGCCGCGGTCGGTGCGGCTTCCCCAGCTCGGGGCGCCAGCGCGCCAGGCCGGCGAGGAACACGCCGCGGCGCACCAGCTCCGCGGTCGCGCCGTGGTCCGGGTGGGGGTCGCCGGCGTGCGGCAGCAGCACCGCCCGCGGTGCCGCCGCGCGCAGCGCCGAGACGAGGGCGGCGAGTTGCTGCGGGTCCTCGGCCGCGATCGCCCCGTCCGGCAGGTCGAGGCAGGCGCGCCACGCAACGCCGAGCGCGTGCGCAGCGGCCTCCGCCTCGGCGCGGCGGGTCGCGACGTCGCCGCGGGTGCTGAGCTCTCCCCGCGTCAGGTCGAGCATGCCGACGCGCTTGCCGGCGGCAGCGAGGCGCGCCAGCGTCCCGCCGCAGCCGAGCTCGAGGTCGTCGGGGTGGGCCGCCACCGCCATCACGTCGCAGCGTTCTACCATCGCCCGTCCTCCCAGCACAGCAGCTGCATCCCGGGGTGCTCGGGGTCGATCGCCGCCGCCAGCTCGCGCGGCCAGTCGAGGCCGAGCCGGAGCAGCGGGGCGAGCACTGAGAGGTGGCGCTCCTGCGGCTGGCCGTGCGGGCGCACGAACGCCACCAGGCGCCGCCATCGCCCCATCTCCACCTCCGCGTCGCGCGCCGCGGCGTTGGCGAGGCGCCCGTCGAGCCACTCGGCGGCGGCGGAGAGCCGGTTGGCGGTCGCGTCGACGTCGCCGCCCAGACCCGGCAACTCCTCGCGCGCCGCGGCCGCGACCGCGGCCATCTGACGATCGAGCGCGGCGTGGAGGCGCTCGACCTGGCGCCGCGTCCGCTTGCCGGGCAGCGCCCGCAGCGGCGGCCTGGCGCGCAGCAGTTGCTCGGGCGCGACGCGGAGCTGCGCCGCCAGGCGCCGCTCCGCCGCGGTGATCACGGTGACGTGCGGCCGCAGCCGCCACTCGGGGCGGCGCAGCCCGGCGAGCTCCCACAGGCCGGCGCCCTGGAGGTGGTAGGCGAGCTCGGCGCCGCCGAGCACGCTGACGGCGGTGCCGAACGCGGCGTCGGCGACCAGCGGGCGGACCCAGGCGTTGGGGAGGAACCGCTCGGGGTGGAGCCTCTGTTCGTCGAGGATCTCGGCGGCGGCGCCGCGGGCGGAGGTCGGCACGCTCACGCGCCGGTCGCCCTCGCGGCGGAACACCGGCAGCTTCTGGCGCGCCAGCCGCAGCGGCACCGGCCAGCCGCGTTGCTGCATCGCCGCGGCGCCCGCCTCCAGCACCTGCCACGCCGCGTCCAACCGCGCGAGCACGGCGGCGACCGCCGGCGCCGACGCGCGCGCGAGCGCCGGCTCGAGCGCGTCGACCAGCACGATGCCGGTGCCGGCGAGCAGCCGCGCCAGGAACCGCGCGGTCGCCTCGCCGAGGCTGACGCCGGCGGCGTAGCACGAGGCCGCGAACGCCGCCGCGTCCTGCGCGTTGCCCGGCGGCAGGCGCGGCGCCAGACTCGCCAGCCATTCGGCGCAGGCGCCGGAGAGCGGCGCCGCGCCGGCGAGCCGGTCGCCCCGCTGCCACCCCGGCTCGCGCACCTCGACCACCTCCTCGCCGACCGCGAGCCGCGCCCACCCCATCTCGGGGAGGTCGTCGTCGCCGGTGGCGAGCCAGAGGAAGCCGACCGCGTCGGTCCCCTGCGCCGCGAGGCGCCGCACCTCGGCGGCGACCGCGCACGCCTTGACCAGCGTCAGCAGCGGGCCGCCGGCGAGGCCGGGCTGCTGGCCGGTGACGACGGCCGCCGCGCCGGCGCGCCAGCGCTCCAGCTCCCGGTCGACCGGGTTGCCCCAGCGCCGGTTCGCCTCGGCGAGCGCCTCCGCCAGCGCCGCCGATCGCACACTCGCCCCGCCCCACCCCGCGGGCGGCAGCGGCCGTTCCCCCGCTGCCCAGGCGAGCGCGGCGGGATGGAGCGCGATCCAGGACTCGAGCGGGGCGACGGTGGGCGTTGCGTTCGGATGAGTCGCCATCTCGCGGAGAGTAGCCTGGCGGGCGGGAAGACGCCAGCGCACGGCTCAACGAAAAGGGGTGTGGAAGCGTGGCCAGTGGCCGGTGGTCAGAAGCGAACTGGCGCCGGGGGGCCGGGGTCTGGCCGCCGACCGCGCCTCGTGGCTGCAACCTCTCGCCTGCTGCTACCGCCGGGTGCCGACGGTGATGCGGGTGACGGCGCCCTCGAGGCGGGCGCGGCGGGCGTCGAACTCGCTCGCGACCGCGCCCTTCAACGCCTCCTCGGCGGCCGCCTTCTCCGCCCGCGCCAGCGCCACGTCGATCTCGCCCGGCAGCTCGGCGATGTCGGCGAGCACCGTGACCTGGTCCGCGGCGACCTCGACGAAACCCATGTGGACGGCGAGGTGCTCCTCGCGGGCGCCGACGCGGTACGACAGCTCGCCGATCCGCAGCGCGGCGAGCAGCGGCGCGTGCCCGGGCAGGATGCCGAGCGCGCCGAGCGCGCCGGGGACGGTGACGGAATCGACCTCGGCGTCCACCACCGAGCGGGTCGGCGTGATCACCTGGAGGTGGAGCTTGCCGTCGCTCACCCCTCGCCCTCCGCCTTCAGCTTCTCGCCCTTCTCGACCGCCTCGTCGATCGTGCCGACCATGTAGAACGCCTGCTCCGGCAGGTGGTCGAGCTCGCCCTCGGCGATCATGCGGAAGCCGCGGATCGTCTCGGCGATCTGCACGTAGCGCCCCTTCAACCCGGTGAACTGCTCGGCGACGTGGAACGGCTGGGAGAGGAACTTCTGCACCTTGCGGGCGCGCGCCACCGTGAGCTTGTCCTCCTCCGACAACTCGTCGATCCCGAGGATCGCGATGATGTCCTGGAGGTCCTTGTACTTCTGCAGGATCCGCTGGACCGTGCGGGCCGTCGCGTAGTGCTCCTCGCCGACGATCTTGGGGTCGAGGATGCGCGAGGTCGAGGCGAGCGGGTCGACGGCCGGATAGATCCCCATGTCGACGATCTGGCGCGACAGCACGGTGGTCGCGTCGAGGTGGGCGAACGCGGTCGCGGGCGCGGGGTCGGTGAGGTCGTCGGCGGGGACGTAGATCGCCTGCACCGACGTGATCGAGCCGCGCTTGGTCGAGGTGATGCGCTCCTGCAACTCGCCCATTTCGGTCGCCAGGTTCGGCTGGTAGCCGACCGCGGACGGCATGCGCCCGAGCAGCGCCGAGACCTCGGAGCCCGCCTGGGTGAAGCGGAAGATGTTGTCAATGAACAGCAGCACGTCCTGCTCCTCGACGTCGCGGAAGTACTCCGCCACGGTGAGGCCGGAGAGCGCCACGCGCAATCGCGCGCCGGGGGGCTCGGTCATCTGGCCGTAGATCAGGGCGGCCTTGGACTTCGTGAAGTCGTCGGGGTCGATCACGCCCGACTCCTGCATCTCGAGCCACAGGTCGTTGCCCTCGCGGGTGCGCTCGCCGACGCCGGAGAACACCGAGAAGCCGCCGTGCTGCATCGCCACGTTGTTGATCAGCTCCTGGATGATGACGGTCTTGCCGACGCCGGCGCCGCCGAACAGCCCGGTCTTGCCGCCCTTGGTGTAGGGCTCGAGCAGGTCGACCACCTTGATCCCGGTCTCGAACATCTCGACGCTGGTCGCCTGCTCGTCGAACGCCGGCGCGTCGCGGTGGATCGGCCAGCGCTCCTTGGTCTTGCACGGGCCCTTCTCGTCCACCGGCCGGCCGATCACCGAGAGCACGCGGCCCAAGGTCTCGCGCCCGACCGGGATGGTGATCGCGCCGCCGGTGTCGACCGCCTTCATGCCGCGCACCATGCCGTCGGTCGGCTCCATCGCGATGCAGCGCACGCGGTTCTCGCCGAGGTGCTGCGCGACCTCGAGGACGACCTCGATCTCGCCCTTCTCGCTCTTGTCGCGGACCTCGACGGCGTTGTAGATCGCCGGCAGGTGCCCCTCGGGAAACTCGACGTCGACGGCCGGCCCGATCACCTGGACGATGCGGCCCTCGACCGCTTGCGGGTTGGTTGCCATCTCGCGCCCCTACCTCTCCGCCAGCGCCTGCGCGCCGGATACGATCTCGATCAGCTCCTTGGTGATCGACGCCTGCCGCACCCGGTTGTAGGTGAGCGTCAGGCGGTCGATCATCTCGGCGGCGTTCTTCGCCGCGGCGTCCATCGCCGTCATCCGCGAGGCGTGCTCGGCCGCCTGCGAGTCGAGCAGCACGCGGAACACCTGGAACTCGACGTGGCGGGGCAGGATCTGGTGGATCAGCGCCCCCGCCGAGGGCTCGAAGATGAAGCCCGCCGTGCCGCCCTCGCTGCCCTGCTCCTCGCGGGCGATCGGCAGCAGCCGGTCGAGCGTCACCTTCTGCTGGATGATCGAGCGGAAATGGTTGTAGAGGAGGTAGACCGCGTCGGTCTTGCGCTCGATAAAGCGCGCCGCCAGCTCCCTCGCCAGGTTGGTGGCGGCGGCGTCTGTGACGCTGTGCATCACCTCGGGGTACGAGGCGACCGGCTTGCGTCCGCGGTGGCGGAAGAAGTCGGCGCCCTTGCGCCCCACCAGCACGAGGTCGACGCTCTCCCACTTCCCGCTCTGCAGCAGGGTGTTGGCCTCGCGCAGGAGGTTGGTGTTGAACGCCCCGCAAAGCCCCTTGTCGCCGGTCACCACCACCAGGGTCACGCGGCGCTCCGGCCGCTCCACCAGCAGCGCGTGGCGCCCGGCGGGGATCCGCGACGCGATCGAGCGCATCACCCGCTCGAGCGCCGCGGCGTAGGGGCGCGCCTCGATCACCCGCTGCTGGGCGCGGCGCAGCTTGGCCGCGGCGACCATCTTCATCGCCTTGGTGATCTGCTGCGTCGACTTGACCGAGCGGATCCGGCGCCGGAGGTCCTGCTTGCTAGCCAACCTTGTCCTCCGGGTGCTCGCGGAGGAAGCCGTCGAGGGCCGCCTTGCAGCCGGACTGGAGCCCCTCCTCGGTCGCGCCCTCGAGCTTGCCGGTGGCGAGGATCGCGTCGAGCACGCCGCGGCTGTGCGTGCCCAGGTGCTCGTGGAGGTAGCGCTCGAACGGCCGCACCGCCTCGATCCGCAGCGTGTCGAGGAAGCCGCGCGTGCCGGCGAACACCGACGCGACCTGGAGCTCGACCGGCATCGGCTCGTACTGCCCCTGCTTGAGGATCTCGACCAGGCGCTCGCCGCGCGCGAGCTGGCGCTGGGTCGCCTTGTCGAGGTCGGAGCCGAACTGCGCGAACGCGGCCAGCTCGCGGTACTGCGCGAGGTCGAGGCGGAGCGTGCCGGCGACCTTCTTCATCGCCTTGATCTGCGCGTTGCCGCCGACGCGCGAGACCGAGATGCCGACGTTGACCGCCGGGCGCACGCCGGAGAAGAAGAGGTCGGACTCGAGGAAGATCTGCCCGTCGGTGATCGAGATGACGTTGGTCGGGATGTAGGCCGACACGTCCCCCGCCTGGGTCTCGATCACCGGGATCGCGGTGAGCGAGCCGCCGCCCAGGTCGTCGCGCATCTTCGCGGCGCGCTCGAGCAGCCGCGAGTGGAGGTAGAACACGTCGCCGGGGTACGCCTCGCGGCCGGGCGGCCGGCGCAGCAGCAGCGAGATCTCGCGGTAGGCCGCGGCGTGCTTGGAGAGGTCGTCGAAGAACACCACCGCATGGCCGCCGTTGTAGAGGAAGTACTCGCCCATCGCGCAGCCGGCGTAGGGCGCGAGGTACTGCAGCGGCGCCGCCTCCGAGGCGGTGGCGGCGACCACCACCGTGTGGTCCATCGCGCCGTTGTCCTCGAGGATCTTCACCACCTGCGCCACGGTCGAGCGCTTCTGCCCGATCGCGACGTAGATGCAGATCGTGCCCTTGCCCTTCTGGTTGATGATCGTGTCGGTGATCAGCGCGGTCTTGCCGGTCTGGCGGTCGCCGATGATCAGCTCGCGCTGGCCGCGGCCGATCGGGATCATCGAGTCGATCGCCTTGATCCCGGTCTGCATCGGCTCCTTCACCGGCTGGCGGCGCACCACGCCGGGCGCGATGCGCTCGATCGGATAGGAGTCCGCCGCCGTCACCGGACCCTTGCCGTCGACCGGGATGCCGAGCGAGTTGACGACGCGGCCGACCAGCCCGGGGCCGACCGGCACCTGGAGGATGCGCCCGGTGCGGCGCACCTCGTCGCCCTCGGCGATCGCCTGCGACTCGCCCATCAGCACGCAGCCGACGCCGTCCTCCTCGAGGTTGAGGGCGAGGCCGAAGACCTCGTGGGGGAACGCCACCATCTCGCCCGCCATCACGCGGTCGAGGCCGAACACGCGGGCGATGCCGTCGCCGACCGACACCACGGTGCCGACCTCGGCCATCTCCACCGCGGTGTCGAGGCCCTGGATCTGGCGCCGCAGGATGTCGGTGATCTCGTCGACCTTGATTTGCATGCTCCTCCCCTACTCCTCAGGGGCGGGAAGCCGGCCGCAGACCGCTCTTGCCTTCGCGGCTTCCCGCTCCGAGCCCCCGCGCGCGCGCCGGCAGAGCCGGCCGCTCGCGCCTCTCATCTCCACCCCCCGCGCGACTCGTCTGCCTCCCGGCGCCGGAATCGTGCATGAGGGGCTACTCCTTCGCCGCCGCCGCGGCGAAGCGCTCGACCTGCGACCGCAGCGACCCGTCGAGGACGCGGCTGCCGACGCGCACCACGAAGCCGGCGAGCAGCTCCTCGCGGCGCTCCGCCTCGAGCTCCACCCGCGCGGCGAACACCCGCTGCAGCGCGTCCGACACCGCCGCCACCTGCGCCGGTACCGGCTCGACCGCGAGCTCGAGCCGCCCGCGCACCACGCCCTCCTTGCGGTCGACCAGCTCGCGGAACGCGGCGGCGACCTCCGCGAGGTAGCGCAGGCGCACGTGCTGGGCAAGCGCGGCGAGCATCCGCCGCGTCTCCACCCGCAGCCCGCAGGCGGTGCCGATCGCCTCGAGCAGGGCGCGCTTGGCGGCGACGGTGACCGACGGCACCTCGAACACCCGCACCAGCTCCGGCTCGCGAGCGAACACCTCGGCGACCGTGCCGAGCTGCCCCTCGACCTCGCGCAGGACCGCGAGGCCCTGCCGCTCCATCACCTGGAAGAGCGCCGCGGCGTAGGGACGCGCCACCCGCCGGCTCATCGGACGCCTCCGGGCGCTTCCTCGCCCAGCCGAGCCAGCGTCGCCGCGAAGATCCTCTCGCGGTCCGCAGCGGTGAGCTCGCGCCGGAGCAGCTCGACCGTCAGCTCGGCCGCGATGCGCGCGGCCTCGGCGGCGAGCGCGCGCCGCGCGTCGGCGACGCGACGGGCCGCCTCCTGCTCGACCTGCGCCAGGAGCCGGGCGGTCTCCGCCTCGCCCTGGCGCTCGAGCGCCTTGCGGTCCCTCTCGCCCTCCTGGTGCAGGCGCTCGCGGAGCGCGGCGATCTCGCCCGACAGCGCCGCCAGCCTCCGCTCCATCTCGGCGCGCAGCTCGACCGCCTGCGCCACCGCCTGCGCCGCCTCGCTCGCCTGGCGCGCGACCGCCTCCTTGCGCGAGGCGAAGAAGCGCGCCAGCGGGCGGGCGAGGAAGTAGGCGAGCAGGCCGAAGAAGGCGACGAAGTTGACGATCTTCCAGACCAGCGTCGGGAGGCCGAGGAACGTCTCGCTCGCCTCCTCCGCGGCCCACGCCGGGAGCGCCGCCAGGCACGCGGCCGCGGCCGCGCACGCGAGGCCCGCGAGGCGGCCGACCGCCGCGCCTGCCGTCTCCACGCGCCTCATCGCAGTGTCCGCCCGACCAGCCGCGACGCGAGGTCGGACGCCAGCTCGGCAGTGTGGTCGCGCAGGCCGACCCGCGCCCGCGCCACGGTGCCGCGGAGCTCCTCGTCGAGCATCGCGAGCCGCTCCTGCGCCTTGGACCGCGCCGCCTCGAGGCGGGCGCGGCGCGCCGCCTCGCCCGCCGCGCGTAGGCCGGCACGCTCCTTCTGCGCCTCGGCGGCCGCCTGCGCCAGCTCGCGCTGGCAGCGCGCCAGCGCCTCGTCGAAGGCGTGCTGTGCCGCCTCGAACCCCTCCCGCGCCTCGCGATCGCGACGCTCCCGCTGGTCCAGCAACGCTCCGAGCGGCCTGACGAACTGGGTCGACACGAGCAGGAAGACGAGCCAGAAGCAGGCCATCACCAGGAGCAGCGAGAAGTTTGGCGGCGCGAGCACGCTGACCCTCCCCCAGAAGCCGCGCAAAAGGGGGCCCGAGGCCCCCACACTTCGGCGCGCCACCCTAGCAAACTCCCCAACTCCGGTCAACCGCTGTGGCGCGAGTGGCTTATGCCGCCCGGGCGAGGCCCGCGACCGGAGTTGGGGGTGCCGGCTGGTCCGCGGTTACTGGCTCTCGACCTTTTCCTGGTAGACGAGGGTCGGGAACCGCTCCTTGAGCGCCTGGTAGAGGCCGAGCACCTGCGTGTTGTTGCCCGCCTCCCACGACGCGTCGCGGAAACGGTAGCTATCGCCCTTGTACACCTGCATGCCGATCTCGTAGCAGTAGTTGCCCTGCGGGCGCGGCTTGCAGGTCAGCCACACGGTCTGCAGCCCGGTGGCCAGGATCGAGAGGTTGCGGTCGGGCTGCTGCTCGTCGTACCACTCGATGCGCTGCGCCTTGACCGCCATCGAGCCCTGCGAGTTCTTGCGCAGCGCGCCGGTGACCAGCAGCATCGGCTTGAAGGTGAGGTCCTGGATCGGCGTCGGGGTCGGTGGCACGTTCGGCGTCGGCGTCGGGGTCGGCGGCGCGGTGCTGGCGAGAAGCGCGGCGATCACCGCCTCGGGGACCTGGTTCTCCTTGAGGTAGACGAGGTCGTTGACCGTCATCTGATAGCGCTCGGTCGAGTGCTTCACCTGTTCCGCGATCAGCGACTCGGACAGGCCGGCCTTGACCAGGCGCACGAGATCGATCAGCCGGGGGTCGTCGGGGCGGGACGGTGCCGGCGTCGGCGACGGCATCGGCGCGCGGGCCATGAGCGCCGAGATCACCGACTCGGGCACGCCCGCGCCACGCAGCGTCGTCACGTCCGCGGTCGAGACCGGCGCCACCGACGGCGCGTCGTTGATCAGCTTGATGATGTTCTCGGCCGGCGCACCGGCGCGGTACGCGGCGAGGATCTGGGAGACGGTCAGGGCCTCCGCAAGGACGATTCCGGCGGTGAGAAGCGATAGCACGGCAACGAGCAGGACGCGACGCATGTCAACCTCCCTTTCTGCACGTGCGAACTATCGTAGCACGGTCTCTAATCCCACCATCACCCGGCGCCCCGGCGCGGGGTAGCCGCGCACCTCCTCGTAGCTGCGGTCGGCCGCGTTCTCGATCCGCAGCCGCGCGGAGAAGCGGCTCGCGAGCGGGACCTTCGCCGCCAGGTTCACGGTCGCGAACCCCGGCTGCCGGACGTCCGCGAAGGTGAGGGGATCGGCGTCGGTGCGGGCGCCGACCCAGACCAGCGAGGCCGAACCCTCCACGCCGCCGCCGAGCGGCGCGATCAGCGCGAGCGCGCCCGACCACGTCGGCCGGCGGAGCAGCGGCGCACCGCTCCCGTCACGCGCGTCGAGCCAGGTCAGCGCGGCCTCCACCCGCCCACGGGTGCCGACCGCGGCGATCCACGAGGCCTCGACGCCGTCCTGCAGGGCGCGCGAGATGTTGGCGAAGCGGAACGCGACGAGGTCGAAGTCGATGAGGTCCGTCTCGCGGTTGGAGAACCCGACCACCTGGAGCGCGCCGCGCGCGGCCGGGACCGGGAACGCCGCGCCCAGCTCGAACGAGCGGGAGCGCTCCGGCCGCAGCGACGGGTTGCCCGAGAACGGGTAGTACAGCTCGCCCAGCGACGGCGCCCGGAACGCGCGACCGTACGAGGCCCACGCCCGCCGCACGCCGTCGCCCCAGGCGAGCGTGAGGCGAGGCGACCACTCCCGGCCCCACGCCGCGGCGTCGTCCCAGCGCAGGCCGGCGAGGAGCTCCCAGCGCGGGGCGAGCGCGAGCTGATCCTGGAGGAACCACGCGCGGGTCGCGATCCTCACGCCGGCGAGGTCGGGGCCGAAGCTCGAGCCGTCGGTGACGGTGTCGCGCCGCCACTCGCCGCCGAGCGTGACGGCGTGCGCTCCCCAGCGCTCGTGCAGCGCCGCGTGCAGCTCGTCGGAGTCCGCCTCGGTGTCGGAGGCGACGAAACCGCCCGGGTCGTCGGGGTCGCGGTAGGTGAGCGCGCGCTCCACCCGCGAGGCGACCAGCTCGAGCTCGCCGTCGCTGCCGAGCTTGGCGTGGAACGGCAGCGCGGCGAGGTTCTCCCCCTCCGCGGTGAAGCGGTGCGGCGTCGCCAGCGCGCCGGAGAACGGCACCTCGGTGTGGCTGGCCGCCCGCCGCAGCAGCAGCCCCAGCTTCCCGCCCTCGAACGGCGCCGCGCTCACCTCCACCATCCCCTCGCGCGACCAGAAGCCGTCGTTGGCGAGCGTGCCGCTGCCGTCGCGGCTGCCGCCGGCGGCGAGGAGCTCGACCCCGTCGCCGACCACGCTCGCCTCGACGTCGGTGCGCCGCCACTGCTGCGAGCCGCCCTCGACCAGCGCCCGCACGCCGTCGCCGGCCGCGCGTGACGGCACCAGCTGGACCACGCCGCCGAGCGCGTCGCCGCCGTAGAGCGCGGAGTACGGGCCGCGCACCACCTCGACGCGGTCGAGGCCGAGCGCGAGCGGCAGGCTCCAGTCGTAGCCGCCGAAGTACGGCGAGTTGAGACGCACGCCGTCGAACAGCACGAGCGTCTGGGTGGAGCTGGTGCCGCGCACGAACAGCGACGCGGTGTCGTTGTCGCGCCCGGATTGGAGGAGCGTCGCGCCCGGCACCAGGCGCAGCACGTCCGCCACACTCACCGCGCCGAGCGCCTGCATCTCCTCCGCCGTGATCACCGTGGAGGCGGCCGGCACCTGGTCGGCGGGCACCGGCTCGCCGGTGGCGGTCACCACCACGGTGTCGTGGACCGTCGGCGGCTGCTGCGCCAGACATACCGCGACGGGGAAGAGGACTGCGACGAGGAAAGGACGAATCCGGACCATGGAACCCTCCCGTTCCCGACTCGGGATGGCAGGTCTCCTGGCTCCCGGATCCTCCGCACCCGCTCGCCTTCCCAGGCGTCCGGCTCTCGCGAACCGGTGTGCCCAGTGGCCTTCGTGAGCGGGCCGTCCCCGGTGACAGTGGCGGGGGCCGCGCCGGATTCGCACCGGCTTCCCTCGAGACCACCCCGGACTGGCTATCGCCGCAACTCTACCGCGCGGCGACGAAATTTCAAGCCCGGAACCTCGCGGCCGAGGTGCGGCCGCGACTTCAGCCCGCGGCGGGCGCCGCCTCGCGCGCGCGCCGCTCCTGCGGCAGCAGCGCGGCGTAGACGAAGCGGTTCACCGGCGTCGGTACGCCGGCCGCCTCGCCGAGGCGCACCACGGCGCCGTTCTGCGCCGCCAGCGCGGCGGGCCGGCCGGCCATCACGTCGCGCTGCATCGACGCGGTCGCGCCCTCCGGCAGCCCGTCGACGAACGCCAGCGTCCGCGCCACCGCGTCGGCCGGCAGGCGCGTGCCGCGCGCCTGGGCGACCGCGACGATCTCCTCCATCGCCCGCACCAGCAGGTCGCGGGTCGCGGGGAGGCTGCGGAGCGCTCCGGCGGGCACCCGCGTGAGGGCGCCGAGCCCGCTCAGCGAGGCGATGAAGAGGAACTTCTCCCACAGCGCGACGGCGATGTCGGCGGGGATGCGCGCGTCGACTCCGGCGCGGGCGAACGCCTCGCGCAGCTGTTCGAGCCGCGGGCTGGGCCGGTCGTCGAACTCGCCGAACGCGATGCGCGGGTCGATGCCGGCGTGGCGGACATGGCCGGGCGCCACCACCGACGCGACGATGTGGCAGATCCCCGGCGCGACCTGCTCGCGACCGAGCGCGGCGGCGAGCTGCTCCGCCGCCTCGACCCCGTTCTCCAGCGGCACGACGACGGCGCCGGGGGCGAGCAGCGGCTCGAGCGTCGGCGCGAGCGCCTCGACCTGCCAGGCCTTGACTGCCACCAGCACCACGTCGGCCGGGCCGGCCTCGGCCGGGCTGCCGGCCGCCCGCACCGGGCGGACGGCGAAGTCCCCGGCGATGCTGTCGACGCGCAGCCCCGAGCCGCGCAGCGCGGCGAGCGTCTCGCCGCGGGCGACGAACACCACCTCCACCCCGGACTGCGCGAGCCGGCCGCCGAAGTAGCCGCCGACCCCGCCGACACCGACCACCGCGACGCGCATGACGCCCCCGTTCCTGGCCGGTCGTCGAATCCGGCGGCGGTGACCAGCCGGAACTGAGACCGGGCCTCAGCCCGCGATGGTAGCAGGAGAGCGACCCCTCAGGAGTTGGCGGCGAGGATGGCGCGCTGGAGGGCGATGTTGTCGCGGTGCCCGGTGAAGCGCGCCGTCACCCGGCCGCGCACCGGGTAGCCGAGCAGGTAGAGGTCGCCGATGACGTCGAGGATCTTGTGGCGGACGAACTCGTCGGGGAAGCGGAGCGCGGTGTTGATGACGTTGTCCTCGCCGACGAGGATGAAGTTGTCGAGGCGTCCGCCGGAGCCGAGCCCGAGCTCGTTCATCATCGGGATGTCGCGCAGGAAGCCGAAGGTGCGGGCGGGGGCGATCGCGTCGCGGTAGGCCGCGAAGTCGGAGAGCACGAACTCGCAGCGCTGCTCGCCGATCGGCGCCGGGTAGCGCAGGTGGTAGGAGACCGAGAACGCCTCGGCGGGCTCGATCGCGAGGCTCTTGTCGCCGCCGCCGACCTCGTAGCGCCGGTCGATCACGATCTCCTTCCGGGGAACGGCCTGGTCCTCGACCCCGACCTCCTCGAGGCGGCGGCAGAACTCCAGCGCCGAGCCGTCGAGCACCGGGATCTCGCCGCGCACCTTGATCAGCAGGTTGGTGATGCCCGCCGCGTGGAGCGTCGAGAGGAGGTGCTCGACGGTGCGGATCTCCTCGCCGTCGCGCGCGAGCGTGGTGGCGTACTCGGTCTCGCCCACGGCGGAGAGGTGGGCGGGGACCAGCGTGCCGTTCGGCAGGGTGAGGAAGTGGACGCCGGAATCGGGCGGGAGCGGCTGGATCACCATGCCGGTGCGGTTGCCGGAGTGGAGCCCGAGGCCGTAGATCACGGTGCTGGCGCGGATCGTGCGCTGCGGCAACGAGCCCTCGCGCATCAGACGGCCGAGCGGAGGCGGGGGCGTCACCCGCGGCGGCGCGGCCTCGGTCTGCGCGGGCGGCGTGTCGGCGCCGCCCCGCCGTACGTGCGGCGTGGTGCTCGCCAGCGCGCCCCGCAGCGCCTCGACCACGCGCGCGTAGGCGAGCGGCTTCTCGAGGTAGTCGTAGGCGCCGAGCTTGATCGAGGTGACGGCGGTGGGGGCGTCGCCGTGGCCCGAGATCATGATCACGGCGGCGCCGGGGTCGAGGCCGCGCAGCGCCTTGAGCGTCTCCAGGCCGTCGCGGTCGGGGAGCCAGATGTCGAGGAACACCGCCGCCGGCCAGCGCGTCTGGTAGAGCTCCAGCGCGGCCTCGCCGCTGCCCGTGACGATGGTGTCGAACCCCTCGTCCTTGAGGATGTCCGCGAGCGTGATGAGGATGCCCGGTTCGTCGTCGACGATCAGCACGAGCGGCTTCATGGCGGCGCGAGTGTGCGACCGGCGCGCCGGGCGGTCAAGGGGCGGTCGGATCAGGGGAGCAGGACCGACGAGCCGGTCGTCCGCCGCGCCTCGAGGTCGCGGTGCGCCTGGGCCGCGAGCGCGAGCGGGTAGGTCTGGTTCACCTCGATCGCCACCGCGCCGGAGGCGATCGCGTCGAACAGCTCCTCGGCGCCGGCGAGCAGCTCCTCGCGCCTCGCGGTGTAGGCGGCGAGCATCGGGCGGGTGAGAAAGAGCGAGCCCTTGGCGGCGAGCAGGCTCGGCGGGAACGGCGCGACCGGCCCGGAGGAGTTGCCGTAGGAGACCATCAGCCCCATCGGCTTGAGGCAGTCGAGCGAGGCCTCGAAGGTGTCCTTGCCGACCGCGTCGTAGACCACGTCGACGCCCTCGCCGCCGGTCACCTCGCGGACGCGGGCGACGACGCTCTCGCGCGTCGTCACCACCGGATGGTCGCAGCCGTGCGCGCGGGCGAGCGCGGCCTTGGCCTCGGTCGACACCGTGCCGACGACGATCGCCCCAAGGTGGTGGGCCCACTGGCAGGCGATCAGCCCGACGCCGCCGGCCGCGGCGTGAATCAGCACCGTGTCGCCCTCGCTGACGCGGAAGGTGCGGCGCAGCAGGTACTGCGCCGTCAGGCCCTTGAGCATCGCGGCGGCGGCGCGGCGGTCGTCGAGCTCGGCGGGGAGGAGGACGAGGCGATGGGCCGGGATCAGCCGCTTCTCGGCGTAGGCGCCGACCACGCCCCCGCCGTAGGCCACGCGGTCACCGGGCGCCAATTCCGCCACTCCCGCGCCAACCGCCTCGACGACGCCCGCCGCCTCGCTGCCGATCACCGCCGGCAGCGGCAGCGGATAGAGCCCGGTGCGGTGGTAGACGTCGATGTAGTTGAGGCCGATGGCGGTGTGGCGGACCAGCGCCTCCCCCGCGCCCGGGGCGCCGACCTCGACCTCCTCCCAGCGCAGGACCTCGGGACCTCCGGTCTGGCGGATGCGGATCGCGTGAACCGCCATGGTCACCTCCCGCCCGAGGAACCCGACTCGTCGCCCCGCGGATCGCTCTCCGCGACGGTCGGCGCCGCGGCCGCGACCCGCAGCGCCCCCGGCAGCAGCGTGAACGTGGCCGGGCCGCTCGCGTACGTCTCGCCGTCGACGTCGAACGCCGGCAGCGGCGCGAGCGGTTCGATGTGGACCGACCGCGCCCTGCCGTACCGCACCGGCCGGGCGCCGAGGTGGCGGCCGAGGTAGACCTGCGGCAGCCGCCGCACCAACTCCAGCCCGCCGACCTCGCCGACGAGCACGACGTCGAACGCGCCGTCGTCGGGGCGGGCGAGCGGGGCGATCCGCATCCCCTTGCCGAACGTGCTGCCGTTCGCCACCGCGAGGAGGAACAGCGGCCCCTCGTGCCACGCCTCGCCGTCCACCGTCACGCGCGCCGGGACGCAGCGGTAGCGCCGCAGCGCCGACAGCGTCGCGAGCAGGAACGCGGTCGCGCCGCGCCGCGGCATCGCGTTCACCGTCTCGTCGACGAGCCCGCCGATCCCCGCCGAGGCGACGTTGACGAACGTGAAGGTCGCGGCAGCGCCCTCGCACCGTCCGGCATCGAGCGCCGCCGGCGGCCCGACCAGGGCACGCTGGAGCGCCGCGCGCGGGTCGCGCGGGATCGCGAGCGCGCGGGCGAGGTCCGAGCCGGTGCCGGCCGGGACGACGCCGAGCGTCACGACGCCGCCCGCCCCGGCGGCGAGCAGCGCGCCCGCGACCAGGTGCACGGTGCCGTCGCCGCCGACCACGACGATCCGCTCCGTCCCCGCCGCGACCGCGTCGAGCACCGCGCGCCGCGAGGCCGCGGCGTCCGCCGGCGCGGCCACCTGGAGCGCCGCCAGCCGTTCGGCGTCCGGGCGCAGGCGCTGCCAGAAGCGGCCGGCGCGCCCGCCCCCCGCCGCCGCGTTGACGAGCACGAGCGTCCCGCTCACGCCGCCTCCGGGGGCAGCCAGTTCGCCACCGCGCGCTCCAGCCGCTCGAGCTCCGCGGCCCAGCGCCTCACCGTCCAGCCAGGCACCCGCCGCAGCGGCGCGCGCAGGCGGGGCGCCAGCTCCAGACAGGCGCGCGGCTGCCACATGCCGAGCCGCACGCGGCGCAGGAGCAGGTCCTCGAGGTGGACCACGGCGCCGTACTCGAGGTGGAAGCGGAGCTCGGCCGCGCAGACGTCGAGCCCGTCGGCGAGCGGGTGCAGGGTCTCCGGCGACGACGACGCCGCAGCGGGCAGGGCGAGCGCGCCGAGCCGGCGCGCCATCGCCCCCGCAACCGTGGCGTCCACGCCGCGCGATGCGAGAGCGCCCGCAAGCGTGGCGGAGTCGGCCCGCCACGCCAGCGCCACCGCCGCGCTGCGCGACGGTCCCGCCGCGTCGCGCCGCTCCTCCGGGAGCAGGCGGAGCGCGGCGGCCACGACCTTCTCGGCCGTGGCGCGGAACGTGGTGAGCTTGCCGCCGGCGGTGGAGAGCATGCCCCGCTCCTCCCACACCGCCTCCTCACGCGACGCCTCCGACGGCGTGGCGGCGCGGGACGAGAGCACCGGCCGGACGCCCGCGAACGCGCCCGAGACGTCGGCGGCGGTGAGGTGGGCGGCGGGCAGGAGGCGCTGGGCGAAGCGCAGCAGGTAAGCCGACTCCTCCGCGTCGGGGCGCGGGTCGTCGAGCGGCCCGGTGTGGAACAGGTCGGTGGTGCCGACCAGCGTCCCCTCCGGGTGCGGCACGGCGAACACCGGCCGGCCGTCGTCGGGCGAGAGCGCCGTGATGGCGAGCTCAAGCGGCACACGGTGGCGCGGGAAGAGCAGGTGGGAGCCGCGCGAAGGCCGCAGCCGCGCGCGCGCCTCGCCGGCGAAGGCGCGCACCTGGTCGCACCACACGCCGGTCGCGTTCACCACCACGTGCGCCCCGACGCGGCGCGTCTCGCCGCTCTCCAGATCGCGCACCACGGCGGCGGCGACCCGGCCGTCCGGGCCCTCGGCCAGCTCCTCGACCGGCGCGTATGAGAGGGCGGCCCCGCCCGCCAGCACCCCCGCCTCGACCACCGCGAGGACGAGCCGCGCGTCGTCGGCGACGGCGTCGTCGTAGAGCAGGCCGAACTCGAGGCCGATGCGCGCGAGCGTGGGCGCAAGCGCGATCACCGCCGCCGGCTCGACCCGCTCGTGGCGGTGCCGCACCGGGGTGAGGTGGTCGTACATCGAGAGGCCGAGGTCGACCTGCCAGCCCGGTGTCGCGTCGTCCTGATAGGACGGATAGAGGAAGCGCATCGGCCACACCAGGTGCGGGTTGGCGAGGGCGAGCAGGTCGCGCTCGCGACAGGCGGTGCGGGTGATCGCGAGCTGCATCCGCCGCAGGTAGCGAAGCCCGCCGTGGATCAGCTTGGAGGAGCGCGACGAGGTGCCGCCGGCGAAGTCGCCGCGCTCGACCAGCGCGACGCGCAGCCCGCGCAGCGCGGCATCGTGGAAGATCCCGGCCCCGGTGATGCCGCCGCCAATCACCAGCAGGTCGAGCGGCTCCGCCAGCCGCCGCCACGCGCGCTCGCGCCAGCCGGGGAGGAACATCACGCGCCTCCCTCGCCGGCCGGACGCGGGTGGATGACCGCTGGGTTGAGCGTGCCCGCGGGGTCGAGCGCGCGGCTCAGCGCGTCGAACGCCGCCACGCCGGGCGCGCCCAGCTCCGCCCCGATCCACGGCGCGTGCATCGTGCCGACGCCGTGGTGGTGGGAGAGCGTCCCGCCCGCCGCCAGCAGCGCGTTCGTCGCCGCCGCCTTGAGCGCGCTCCAGTGGGCGGTCTCCTCGCCCCGGCGCAGCGGCCAGAAGAACGTGAAGTAGAGCGAGGCGCCGTCGCGGTAGGCGTGCGAGAGGTGGCAG
>DATIYW010000003.1:0-15194 GCA_035517415.1 Thermoanaerobaculaceae bacterium | reverse complement strand
AACGAGCGGCAACGGCACGATCTTCAAGCTCGAGCCGGATGGAAGCGGCTTCACGGTCGTTCACTCCTTCGCCGGGTCCCCCTCGGATGGCGACAACCCCGCCGGGTCGCTCACCGTCTCCGGCGGCATACTGTACGGGATGACGCTCCAAGGCGGCGGCGACTGCAGCAGCTCTGACCTCGACTGGCGCACCTGCGGCACGATCTTCCGCATCGGTCTCGACGGGAGCGGGTTCGGGCTCCTCCTGTCCTTCCCTCGTGGAGACGAAGTCGATTCGCTCGGCGCCAGCTCCCTGACCGCCTTCGGCAGGAGTCTCTACACCGCCACGGGCTCCGTCCTCGACAACGGCGGCGGCGCGCTGCGCCGGATCGACATCGTGTCGTCCGGAGTGCGCCGGCATCTGCCGCGAGCGTGACCGGGTCGGACTGCTGCGTCACTCGAAGGTTGCTGGCAGCGCAGGGGGAATGAGCCGGCCCGCGTTCGACGAGAAAACGGGGGGCCCGGACGGCGACGCGAGCTGACGGCGCCGGTTCACCGCGAGAACCACACGAGAGCGCCGGCGACCAGGCCCAGCTCCTCGCCGGCGAACGAGAGCGACTCGTCGCCGACCTGCGGTCCGCCCGCCAGGCGCCGCAGCCCCGGCACGTGCGCGAACACGAGGTAGGCGCCGAGCAGGCACGCGAGCCAGACCGTCGCCGACGCGCCCAGCCACGCGCTCACCCGCGCTGCGGCGAGAAAGCCGGCGGCGCCGCAGACGATCCCGCTGCCGACCCGCAGCGCGCGCAGCGCGGCGCGCGACTGCGAATCACGCACGACGCCAGCGAGCGGCAGCGTCGCGACCGTCACCGCCATCCGCGCCAGCCACGACGCGACCGGGAACGCGACGAGTCCGGCAAGGTAGGCGATGGCGATTCTCACGTCCGTACCCTGCGAGCCCGGCGCCGCTTTGTCAATCCCCGGCGCGCTCGGAAGACGCGCGGGGTCGCTGTAGCGGCGGTCCGCAAGGGGAACCGCCGCCGTCATCCCGCCTGGAAGCGGAAGTCGAAGCCGACGCGGGGCGGCTCGCTCGCCGGGTCGCAGCGGTAGCTTGTGAAATCCGTCACACCCTCGGCGCGCAGAAAATCCTCGTCGATCAGGGCGTGCCCGGTGAAGCTCGCCGGCTCCTTGGCGAAGATCCTGAGCGCGGCGTCGGCGAGGATGTCCGGCTTGCGCCAGGCAGCCGGCCCGCCGAGGCCGAAGTTGATCGTGGCGTAACTCTCGATCAGCGTCGCCGGCCACAGCGCGTTGCAGGCGACGTTCTCGCCGGCCAGCTCGCCGGCCAGCCCGTGGGTGATCAGGGTCATGCCGAACTTGCTCGCCGCGTATGCGATCTTGCCCGCGGCCGCAGGCGGGTCGACGGGCGGCGACATCATCAGGATGTGGCCCCAGCGCTGCTTCACCATCGCCGGGAGCACCGCGCGGCAGCAGGCGAACGCGCCGCGCACGTTGACCGCCATGACGCGGTCGAAGCGCGACATCGGCGTCTCGGCGAGCGGCTGCCAGTAGAGCGCGCCGGCGTTGTTGACGAGGATGTCGACGCGGCCGAAGCGGTCGAGCGCCGCCTTGACGCCGGCGTCCACCGCGCGCTCGTCGCGCACGTCGACCTGCACCGCGAGCGCGCGGCGGCCGAGCGCCTCGACCTCGGCCGCGGTGGCGTGGATCGTGCCCGGCAGGCGCGGGTTCTCCTCGATGCTCTTGGCCGCCACCACGACGTCGGCGCCGGCGCGGGCGAGCGCGAGCGCGAGGCACTTGCCGACGCCACGCGAGGCGCCGGTGATGAACGCGACCCGTCCGTCGAAGTCCATGCCCGGAGCATACCCGCCTCGCCCCGGCCGCGGAAGCCGCGTCGAGAATGGTCGGGACCGCGCCGCGGCCAGCGGCGGAGCGCATAGGGCTGGCTTATACTTCCGCCATGTCCGGGCGGCGGAACGGCCACCATCCGCGGCGGGAACGCCCTGCGCCGTTCGCGCGCGCGACCGGGAGCGGGGCGCGCGGCTGATGGCGCTCGACCTCGCCTCCCCCGCGCGCCGGCGCCGCCGTCTCAAGCAGCGGATGCTGCGCGACGCGGTCGACGAGAACCTCGCCGTGATGGAGGGCGTCCCGCGCGCGCGGCGCGCGCTGCGGCGGCGGCGCTGGCTCGGCTGGACCGGCGCGGCGGCCGCGGCGGTGCTACTGGCCGGGGCGATCGGCACGTTCTCCGCCGCGCACGGCCGCAGCGCCTCCCCCGCCGCCGACGTCGTGGCGCCGTCCGAGCCCACCTCCGCGCCGGCCGCGAGCGCGCCGGCATTCGCGGCGCCGCAGGCGATCGACCCGGCGCTGTTCCGTCTCCGCGTCCGCAAGGTCGTGATCGACCCCGGCCACGGCGGCAGCGACCCGGGCGCGATGACGGGCGGGGTCGCCGAAAAGGAGATCACGCTCGACGTCGCCCGGCGGCTGGCGAGCGACCTCTCCAGCGCCGGCTTCGTCGCCACGCTCACCCGCGACGACGACCGCACGCTCTCGCTCCAGGAGCGCGTGGCGGCCGCCAACGCGGCGGGCGGCGACGTGTTCCTCTCGATCCACGTCAACTCGATCCCGGTGGCGGTCCGCCGCGGCGTCGAGACCTACTACCTCGGCCCGGCCTCCGACCCCGGCACCGAGAAGCTCGCCGGCGCGGAGAACTCCGGCTCCGGCTACTCGCTCGCCGACTTCCGCCGCCTGCTCGCCGGCGTCTACGCCGACGTGCGCCAGGACGAGTCGCGCCGCTTCGCCCAGGCGGTGCAGGGCCGCCTGTTCGCCGCGCTGCGCCGCACCAACCCGGAGCTCGAGGACCGCGGCGTGAAGAAGGCGCCGTTCGTGGTGCTGGTCGGCACCGAGATGCCGAGCGTGCTGACGGAGGTCTCGTGCATCTCCAACCCGGAGGAGCTGCGCCTGCTCGGCGAGGAGCGCTACCGGGACGACATCGCGCGGGCGCTGGCGGCGGGCGTGCGCGCCTACGCCGCCGCGCGCAGCGGCGACGCGGCCGCGCGCAGCCGGGCGGCCGCCCGGTGATCCGATCGAAAGGCAGGGCACGACCGTGACGAAGGAAAAGGCCAAGGTGCTCCATCTCGGGATCGACCTCGGGACCTCGCGCAGCTCGGTGTCGGCGTCCAACGGCGAGCGTCACGTCGTCGACAGCTACGTCGGCTGGCCGGTCGACATGGTGGCGCGCAAGATCGTCAAGAAGCCGGTCGTGTTCGGGCGCGAGGCGCTCGACAACCGGCCGATGCTCGACCTCCACCGCCCGCTCGAGCGCGGGCTGATCAAGGAGGGGTCGGCGAAGGACGAGGAGGCGGTGCGCGAGCTGCTCGGGCACCTGATCTCGCTCGCCGGCCCGCACGACGACCAGAGGCTGTTCGTCGTCGTCGGCGTCCCCGCCGAGGCGCTGCGCGTCTCGCGCCAGCACCTGCGCAACGCGGTCAAAGGGGTGGCCGACTCGCTGATGATCGTCTCGGAGCCGTTCGCGGTCGCCTACGGCATGGAGGCGCTGCTCCACACCATGATCGTCGACATCGGCGCCGGCACCACCGACTTCTGCGTGATGAAGGGGCGCTATCCGACCGACGAGGACCAGCGCACGCTCACCAACGCCGGCGACTCGGTCGACGAGCAGCTCGCGACGCTGGTCCGCGCCAAGGCGCCTGAGGCGCAGTTCTCCGTCCACATGGTGCGGGCATGGAAGGAGAAGCACAGCTTCGTCGGCGAGCCCGGCGGCGTGGTCGAGGTCACGGTGCCGATCGGCGGCAAGCCGACCAAGCTCGACATCACGGCGGAGCTGCGCCGCGCCTGCGAGAGCCTGGTGCCGCCGATCGTCGAGACGATGCTCGACCTCGTCTCGCGGGTCGAGCCGGAGTACCAGGAGGACGTGCGCAACAACGTCATCCTCGCCGGCGGCGGGTCGCAGATCGCCGGGCTCGCCAAGGCGCTCGAGAGCGCGCTCGGCGAGGTCGGCGGCGGCAAGGTCACCGCGGTGGAGGACCCGATCTTCGCCGGCTCCAACGGCTCGCTCGCGATCGCCACCGACGCGCCGGAGTCGGACTGGGAGAAGCTGCCGGGCTGACGCCGCCGGAGCGCCCATGTCCAAGAGCGCCGCCACACCCGTCCACGCCGGCAAGGTGCCGCTGGTCTCCGAGGTGCTCGACCGCCTGGTCGCCCAGGCCGGGACCAGCTCGACGCCGCGGTCGGCGATGTTCCAGGCCGCGCTCCAGGTGTGCACCGAGGAGCTGCGTCGCGTCAAGAAGGGCGCCGAGGCGGCGTCTCTCGCGACGCTGGTCGAGCGCGCCCGCTACCTGCTGATGACCCCCGGCGCGTCGCTCCATTCGGGGGCGCCGAGCGCCGAGCCCGCCCTCGCCCACGAGGGGCCTGCGAACCCTCCCGCGCCGGCGCCCATGGCTCCAGCCGAGCCGCCTCCGACCGTTGCCGAACCGTCCGAGGGCGAGCCTGCGCCGGCGGGGGAGCACGACACCGCCGGGGCGGCCGAAGCCGACCCGTTCCCGCTCGCGGGCGAGCACGCCGCACCCGACCGCCTCGAGGTCGACGCCTGGCCGCCACCGCCGCCGCACGCGCCGTTCGAGGAGCTGTTCGCCGGCCTCGGCGCGGACGCGGGTCCGGGCGGGAGCGAGGCGTTCCCGGCGCCCTCGCGCCGCGCCCGCCGCCTCGCGCTGGCGGGAGGCGCGGTGTTCGTCGCCGCCGCGGCGGCCGCGTGGTTCCTCGGGCTCCAGCCCAGGCGCCACCGAGCCGAAGCGCCGGGCGCAGTCGCCGAGTCGCATCCAACCTCGGCGCCACGCTCCCAGGTGCAGCCGCCGGACGAAGCGGCCGGTGTGCTTCCCGCCGCCGCTGCGGCGCCAGCCGTCGCCGCCGCGCCGCCCGCACCGCCGCCGGCGCCCACCGCCACTGCGGCGCCTCCCGCGACGGCAACGCCGGCGGCCCTCCCGGCCCGCGCCGCGCCTGCCGCCGAGCCGCCACCGCCGCACCGCGCCGCCGCGGCGCCGCTGCGAGCGCGCCTTGCACCTGCAGACCGTACCGCGGTGATGGTCTCGCCGGACTGGGCCGGGCAGGGGCCGATCTACGCGCTCCACTTCTCGTCGTACCACGACCGCGACAAGGCGCTCTCCGACGCGGCCCGCATCAGGTCCGCCTACGGCCAGCCGACCCACGTCCTCAAGGTCGACCTCGGCGCCGAGGGCGTGTGGTACCGCGTCATGGCGGGCGAGTTCGCCTCCGCCGACCAGGCCTCCTCGTTCCGCGCCGAGCTGGTCGCCCGGCACGTGCCCGACGTCGCCCACGTCTTCCGCGTCACCGGTCCGCGCTAGACCCGCTCCCTAGCGCGACCAGCCGACCGTCACGATCGCCCCGCCGCGCACCGGCAGGAGGCCGACCCGCGCGCCGCCGGGCCGCGGCACCAGCTCGTGCGCGACGGCGAGGCGGTGGCCGATCCACCAGCCGAGCAGCCCTCCGACCGCGACGTCGGTCGGGAAGTGGACGCCCTGCTGGAGCCGCTCCAACGCCACCCCGCCGGCGAGCGGGTAGAACACCCAGCGCCACGCCGGCCGGTCGACCGCGGCGTCGAGCGCGGCGGCGATCAGGAACGCATGGGCGGCGTGGCTCGACGGGAACGAGTCCCCGCCGCGGAAGAAGTCGCCCGCCTGCGTCCGGTCCGGCCGCACCCGGCCGAACGCGCGCTTCGACGCCTGCAGCACGAGGTCGAGCAGCACGTCGCCCTCGAGCAGGGTGAGGCCGCCGACGGTGCCGCGCCGGTCGGAGAGGAGGAGCCCCTCGCCGACCATGCCGAGCGCGACGAGGTTGGCGGCGCCCTGCGTGCCGCCGCTCTGCAGGTGGACGAGCGAGCCGGGCAGGTGGCGCTGGGCCTCGTCGGAGACGTGGGCATCGGTCGCGGCGAGCAGCGCGAGCGCGGCGGCGCCGAGGCCGAGCTGGGTCGCCGTGGGCTTGCGGTCGATGGTGACGAGCGAGCTCGTGTCGGTCCTTGTCCGGTCCCGGACCGCCGGCCAGTCGATCGCCTGCGCCGGCGACACCGCACCGAGCGCGATCACGGCGAGAAACCCGCACCACCCTCGCACGAAGTCTCGCAACCGCGCCGGGACCGGGGAACTTCCGCGGCGGCCGCGGTGCCCCGTGCCGGTCAGGCGTCGCGGAACTCGCGGCTCGACCAGGCGGCGGGGGCGCACAGCGCCGCGAGCACCGCGATCGCGCCGAAGATCACGTTCACCGGCACCAGCGCGGCCGCCACGCCGGTCAGCCCGGAGGAGACCGCCGTCAGACCGGTGACGCCGATCGAGATCAGCGCGAAGACCCGGCCGAGCTGCCCGGCCGGGGTGATGCGCTGCACCAGGGAGGCGCGCGTCACCGTGATCATCGGGATCGAGACCCCGTGCAGCGCCATCGCCGTGCACAGCCCCGCCGCGCTCGACACCCAAAGCAGCGGCAGGTAGGTGATCCCGTCGAGGAGGATCCCGAGGATCAGCACCCGCCCCTGGGAGACGGCTCGGTTCAGGCGCGCGGTGAGCGGCAGCCCGACCACGACGCCGAGCGCGAGCGTCGCCTCGGCCAGCGCGTACACCTGACCCGGCGCGTGGAGGATCCCCTTGACGAACAGCGGCGTGCCCACCACCGCCGGGCCCATGATGAACAGGTTGTCGACCGCGGTGATGACGAGCAGCCAGCGCAGGCGCACGTCGCGCCACGCCACCCGTAGGCCCGCGGCGAGCGCGGCCAGCGCCGGCTCGCCGCCGTGCGGGGTCACGGGCGTGCGCGGCAGGCGCGCGAGGAACGCCACCGACACCAGGAACAGCACGCCGCAGCCCGTGAACAGCTCCACGACCGGCACCCAGGCGAGGAACAGCGTGCAGAGCGCCGGGCCGAACAGCCACCCCAGCGGCACGCTGATCTGGACGATCGAGTTCGCGGCGACGAGGTCTTCGGCCGCGACCAGCGAAGGGACGGCCGCATCGCGCGCCGGGTTGAAGAACGCCGACGCGGTGAAGAGCGCGAACCCCGCCGCGGCCAGCACCCACGGCCCGAGCAGGCCCGCCGCCCCGAGGAGCGGCAGCGACAGCGCGATCGCCGCCCGCGCGGAATCGGAGGCGACCATGATCCCGCGCCGCGAGGCGCGGTCCGCGGCGAGCCCGCCGACCATGCCGAACAGCAGCACCGGGAGGTAGTTCAGCGTCGCCACCGCGCCCACCACCGGCTTCGAGTCCGTCATCTCGAGCACGGCCCAGATCAACAGCACGCCGAACGCGGCGTCGCCCATCTGCGAGGCGACTTGCGCCCACAGCAGGTCGGCGACGCCCCGGAACGCCGAGGATCGGCGGAGCACCCCGCATTCTCGCAGGTCTCCGCCCAACGACCGCGCCGGCCACGCTCGCGGGCTGGTATCCTCTGCCGGTGCGGTCCGCCGTCCCCCAAATCCGCCCGCATCGCGACGTTCTCAAGACGCCGTGCTCGGCCGCGACGCGTGCGCGGCTCGGACGGGGGCTGGTCGCCGCCGCGGCGCTCGGAGCTGCCGCGTGCGGCGGCGGCCACCGCGCCCCGGCGCGGGCCGGCGTCGCGCTCCGCCTCGGGCACTTCCCGAACGTCACGCACGCCCAGGCGCTGCTCGGCCGCGCCGGCGGCGGCTTCGAGAAGGCGCTCGGCGGGCGGGTCGAGTGGACGCAGTTCAACGCCGGCCCGTCCGCGGTCGAGGCGCTGTTCGCGGGCGCGGTGGACGCCTCCTACGTCGGACCCAACCCCGCGATCAACGGCTTCGTCAAGTCGCAAGGGCGGAGCTTCGTGATCGTCGCCGGTGCGACGAGCGGCGGCGCGGCGCTCGTCGTGCGGAACGGCGCCGGAATCGCCTCCTCCGCCGACTTCCACGGCCGCACCGTTGCCACGCCACAACTCGGCAACACCCAGGACGTCGCCGCGCGGCTGTGGTTCGCGGCGCACGGCTACACGCTGCGCGAGAAGGGCGGCGACCTGACCATCCTGCCGCTCGCGAACCCCGACCAGCTGCTCATGTTCCAGAAGCAGCAGATCGACGCCGCGTGGACGGTCGAGCCGTGGGTGTCGCGCCTCGAGCAGGAGGGCGGCGGCCGCGTTCTGGTCGACGAGCGGACGCTGTGGCCCGGAGGGCGCTTCGCCACCGCCGTGCTGGTGGTGCGGCGGGAGTTCCTCGCCGCGCACCCCGACGCGGTCGAGCGGCTGCTCGCGGCGCACGTCGAGGCCACCCGGACGCTGGCGCGCGACCGCGAGGCCGCGGCCGCGGTGCTCGCCGGCGAGATCGCCCGCGAGACCGGGGCGCGCCTGCCGCTCGCGGCGGTGCGCGCCGCGCTCGACCGCATCGAGCCGACCTGGGACCCGCTCGCCGCCACCATTGCCAAGGCGGCGGCGGACGCGCACCGCGTCGGCTTCCTGCAGCAGGAGCCGCGTCTCGCCGGCCTCGTCGACGTCGGGCCGCTCAACCGCGTCCTCGCCGGGCTCGGGCTCCCGGGGATCACGGCGGAGGCCGGGCCGTGAGCGCGCCGGCCGTCTCCGCGCCGGCGGCGTCGGCGCGGATCGTGCTGCGCGGCGCCGCCAAGCGCTTCGTCACGCGGCGCGCCGCGGTCGACGCGCTCGGCCCGCTCGACCTCGAGGTCGCCGCCGGCGAGTTCGTGGTCCTGGTCGGGCCCTCCGGCTGCGGCAAGACGACGCTGCTCAACCTGGTCGCCGGCTTCGAGTCCCCCAGCGCCGGCAGCGTCGAGGTGGACGGCGTCCCGGTCACCGGCCCCGGCCCCGACCGCGCGATGATCTTCCAGGAGCCGGCGCTGTTCCCCTGGCTTGACGTCGAGGACAACGTCGGGTTCGGCCTGCGCCAGCACGGCCACCTCTCCGCCGCGGAGCGCCGCGCCGTGGCCGCCGAGCACCTGCGCCTGGTCCACCTCGAGGGGTTCGGCCACGCCTACGTGCACGAGCTCTCCGGCGGGATGAAGCAGCGCGCCGCGCTCGCCCGCGCGCTCGCCCCGCAGCCGCGCGCCCTGCTCTGCGACGAGCCGTTCGGCTCGCTCGACGCGCTCACCCGCGAGCGCCTCTACGCCGAGCTGCAGGAGCTCCACGCGGCGAAGCGGCGCACGACGCTGTTCGTCACCCACAACACCCGCGAGGCGGCGTGCCTCGCCGACCGCGTGCTGGTGCTCTCGCCGCGCCCGGCGCGCGTCACCAGGGTGCTGCGCATCGACCTGCCGCGGCCGCGCGACTTCTACGACCCGCGCGTCTCCGAGCTGGCGGGGCAGATCCTCGCCCTGCTGCGCGGCGACGCCTCCGGCGGAGGCCTCTCCCGTGGGTGAGACGCCCGCCCCCGCCCGCCGCGGCCTGATCCTGCTCGCCTTCCTCGCCGCGCTGGCGCTGCTCTGGCAGGCGGTCTACAGCGCCGGCTTCCTGCCCGGCTACAGCCTCCCCTCGCCGGGCCAGACCGCGGCGCGGCTGGTGGAGCTGGCGCGCGACGGCTCGCTGTGGCCGAGCGTGGAGGCGTCGGTGGTGCGGATGGTGCTCGGCTTCATCCTCTCGGCCGCCCTCGGGCTCGCGCTCGGCGTCGCGATGGGCGTCTCGCCGCTCGCCGACTCGTGCCTGCGCTCGCTCTTCCTCGGTGTGCAGACGCTCCCCTCCGCCGCCTGGGTGCCGATCGCGCTGCTGCTGTTCGGCCTCGGCGACGCGGCGATCTACTTCGTGATCGTGATGTCGTCGATGGCGGCGATGGCGATCGCGACCGCCGACGGCATCGCCACCATCCCGCCCAACTACGTCCGCGCCGCGCGCAGCCTCGGCACCTCGGGGCTCGCGCTCTCCACCCGCGTCGCGCTGCCGGCGGCGCTGCCGCACGTCGTCACCGGCGTCAAGCTCGGCTGGACGCTCGGCTGGCACGGCGTGGTCTCCGCCGAGCTGATCAAGTCCTCGATCGGCCTGGGCTTCCTCCTCCACGCCGGACGCGAGCTGAACGACGCCGCGCAGGTGGTCGGGATCATGCTCGTCACGATCGCGATCGGCCTCCTGCTCGACCGCCTCCTGTTCTCGGTGGTCGAGCGCCGGATCCGCGTCCGCTGGGGCTTCGCCCCGGATTCCGCGCGTGGCTGAATGGCGCACCGCCCGCTCGCGCCCGGCAGGCGGGAATGCGAAGCCCACCCGCCGCATTCTCGGTAGGCGAATGAGAGCAACCTCATCGCGCCGCCCGTCCCGACGCGCCGGCAGCCTGGGCCTTGCGCTGCTGGTGCTGCTCGGCGCGGCGAGCGCGACGTTCCATTCGCACTCTCCCGGGGTCGTCGAGGGCGACGCCGGCCTTGCCCCGCGCGTGCCGGTGTCGGTGATCGCCAACCCCGATTCGCCCGGGCTCTCGTTCCACCTCCACGCCGGCACGATCGTCGAGGGCGAGGCGTGTCCCGCGTGCGTCCTGTCGAGCGCGCACGGGGTCGTGCCCGCCCGCGCGTCGACCACGCAGCTTTGCGGCAGCGCCAACGTGATGGTCGCAGCCGTCTCTGCACCGCCGGAACCCGCGGCGGTCGCCGCCGGCTCCCGCTCTCCCCCGCTCGTGGCCTGACCCTCCGCAACGTTTCGCCAAGCTGTCCACTGACCCGCCCGCCGCCGGCGGCGGGTTGCATCTGCTGCATCGGGAGATCAGTCCATGCGAAATCCAAGGTCACGTGTGTCGGGGTTCGTCCTCTCGCTCGTCGTGCTCGGCTCGTGCCTCGCCGCGGTAGCGGCTCGCGGAGAGACGGCCGGCTCGGTGGCGGGACACGTGGTAGGTCCCGACGACCGGCCGATGCCGGGCGTCACGCTGCTGCTGCGCAACGACATCACCGGCTTCAACGCGTCCGCGCTCACCGGGCGCGACGGCGCCTTCAAGTTCTTCAACGTACCTTTCAACCCCTATGAGCTGCACGTCGAGGTGCAGGGGTTCAAGACCATCCACCGGCAGGTCGAGGTGCGGACCACGGTCACCTCCGAGCTGACGGTCAAGCTCGAGATCGCGCCGGTCGCGGAGTCGGTGACGGTCGAGGCGGAGCCGACCGCCGTCCAGCTCGAGACCGACACCTCGATGAGCCACGTCGACATCGACAAGTCATACATCGCCAGGGCGCCGGCCACGGTGGCGTCGCGCGCGATGGAGCAGATCATCACCTCCACGCCCGGCTTCTCGAAGGACGAGAACGGGAGGTTTCACTTCCAGGGAGCGCACAGCCAGAGCGAGTACGTGATCGACGGGCAGATCATCTCCGACCAGACCGGCGCGACCTTCTCCAACTCGATCGACCCCGGAATCGCGCAGTCGATGGAAGTGATCTACGGCAACGTTCCGGCCGAGTTCGGCGAGAAAATCGGCGCCGTCATCAACCTCACGACCAAGAGCGGCCTCGGAAGCGGCGGCGTCAAGGGCGAGGCGTTCGCGGGCGGCTCGCGGTTCGGCACCTACGAGGGCGGCGCATCGCTGGGCTTCGGCAACGACCGGTTCGGCCTGTATGCTTCGGTCAACGGCTCGCAGTCCGACCGCTTCCTCGACCCGGTCAACTTCGACAACCTGCACAACCAGGGCGACACCGCCCGGGGTTTCCTGCGCCTCGACTTCGTTCCCGACCCCTCGGACTCGTTCCATTTCACCACGCTGGCGGGACGGACCAACCGCGACGTCCCGAACACCTTCACCCAGCAAGCCGCCGGCCAGGACCAACGTGTTCACACCCGCGACCAGAACTACAACCTCGGCTACCAGCGCGTGGTGTCCTCGGAGGCCGTGCTCGACATCTCCGGGTTCGCGCGTCTCTCGACCTTCGACCTCGACTCGTCGCCGGGCGACACGCCGGTTCAGGCGACCTCGAGGCGCTCGCTCGACAACTACGGCCTCAACCCCTCGATCACATGGGCAACCGGGGTTCACGAGATCAAGGTCGGCGCCGAGGTCAAGCGCTTCCCGATCGACGAGCGCTTCTCTTTCGGCATCACCGACCCGACGCTCAACGACCCCAGCTCGCCCGACTACAACCCCAACCTCGCGCCGTACGACCTCACCCGCGGCGGAACGATCTTCCAGTTCCACGGCCGGCAGACGGGGACGTATGCCGCCGCCTACGTGCAGGACAACATCCGCCTCGGCAACTTCACCGCCAACGTGGGCGTCCGCTACGACCACAACAACCTCCCGGTACACGACTCCCAGATCGAGCCGCGGGTCGGTGCGATCTACTATTTCCCGGAAACCAGGACCGCGCTGCGGATGTCCTACAACCGCGTGGTCTACACGCCGGAGTACGAGAACATCCTCGCGAGCTCCTCGCCCGAGGTGGCGGCGCTCGCGCCCCCGCCGATCCAGGCCTCGAGGGCGCTGGGCGGCGGCGACCTGCTGGTCCACTCCGAGCGGCAGAACGCCTTCACGGTCGGGGCGCAGCAGGCGATCGGCTCGAAGATCCGCCTCGACGTCGATTTCTGGAAGCGGCAGTCGACCTACGCCGGGGACCAGGACCAGTTCTTCAACACCGGCATCGTCTTTCCCGTCGCCTTCTCGAAGGGTGACCTCCACGGCTGGGACCTGCGCCTGGACCTCGCTCCGACCGACGGGCTCCATGGCTTCCTCTCGCTCGGCCACACGCGGGCGATCTACGTCGCGCCGCCGGTCGGCGGGCTGTTCCTCGACGCGGGTGCGCTGGACTCGCTCACCAGCGGCCCGTTCATCATCGATCACGACGAGAATCTGGCGGCTCAGGCCGGCCTGACCTACGACCTCGGCAGGAGCGGCTTCTGGGCCGGCGCCAACGTGCGCTACGACTCGGGCCTCGTATCGGGAGCGGCCCCGGTCGATCTGGTGGGCGACCCAGACAATTCGTGGGCGATTCCCTACATCCGGACCACGAGCAACACCAACCTCGACCCGGATCGGATCAAGTCCCGCGTCGTCTGGGATTTTTCCGTCGGGGCCGACCTCGCGCACTTCCACGTTCCCTTCACGCTGCAGCTCGACGTGCTCAACGCGTTCGATCTGCGCGGCGTGTACAACATCCTCTCGACCTTCGGCGGCACCCATGTGATCCCGCCGCGGACCGTCGCCGCGCGGGTTAGGTACCAGTTCTGACGCGAAGGGGATGCCGGCGGCACCCCGCCGGCATCCCCGGGCCGCGCTCGCGGTCCGAGGCGCGTTGTCCGTTCCCCTGAGCGCGCGCAGGGGGGCTGGATACAATGCACCGACACTGTTGCGGGACGGATACGGACCGAGAGGGGCCTCGATATGGATCCCACGACGCGCTGGTACCACGTCCTTTCCTACTTCTTCGGCGGTGCGTTCCTCGCGAACGCGGTGCCGCACTTCGTCGCCGGCATCTCCGGCAGCCCGTTCCAGAGCCCGTTCGCGTCCCCGCCCGGCGAAGGGCTCTCGCCGGCGATCGTCAACGTCCTGTGGGGCTTCTTCAACCTCGCCGTCGGCTACCTCCTCGTCGTGCGGGTCGGTAGGTTCGAGCTGCGCCGGACCGGACAGGTCCTTGCCCTGGCGGCGGGGGTGCTGCTGATGGCGGTGATGCTCGCGCGCACCTTCGGCCGGTTCCACGGCGGCCTCTGAGGCCCGTCCGCGACCCCTCGTCCGGCGTGGGCGCGAGCGCCGGCCGAGGCTCGCACGTCACGCCGGACCGCGCCGCAGCCGGCGGAAGCGGAGCGGGCAGAGCGGGGTTATCCTACCGACGTCGCGGATCAGGAGATCACGTCGAGGAGGTGCCGGCGATGGAGTCGCTGGTCGGAACCACGCTGTCTCACTACCGCATCCTGCGCAAGCTCGGTGCGGGCGGGATGGGCGTCGTCTACGAGGCCGAGGACTCGCAGCTCGGCCGCCGCGTCGCGGTGAAGTTCCTCTCCGAGGAGCTGGAGCGCGACGCGGTGGTGCTCGAGCGCTTCCAGCGCGAGGCGCGCGCCGCCTCGGCGCTCAACCACCCCGGGATCTGCACCGTGCACTCGATCGAGCAGCACGACGGACATTATTTCATCGTCATGGAGCTGCTCGAGGGCCGGACCCTGGCGCACACGATGGGGCGCCAGCCGCTCGACGTCAACGAGATCCTGGACATCGGCATCCAGGTCGCCGACGCGCTCGAGTCGGCGCACGCCAAGGGCATCGTCCACCGCGACCTCAAACCGGCCAACCTGATCGTCAGCCCGCGCGGCCACGTCAAGATCCTCGACTTCGGGCTCGCCAAGTTCGACTCGGTCGGCATCGCCGGCGATCCCGGCGCCCTCGGCCGCACGGAGACCGTGCAGGCGGCCGGCCCGCTCACGATGACCGGCGCCGTGATCGGCACCGCCTACTACATGTCGCCGGAGCAGGCGCGCGGCCAGCTCACCGACGCGCGCACCGACCTGTTCTCGCTCGGCGCGGTGCTCTATCAGATGGCGACGGGTCAGGTGCCGTTTCCCGGCGACACCCAGCCGGTGGTGTTCGAGGCGATCCTGAACCGCGACCCGCGGCCGCTCTCCGAGGCCAGTCCCGCGATGCCGCAGGCGCTCGGCCGGGTCCTCGACAAGGCGCTCGAGAAGGACCGCGGCCTCCGCTACCAGACCGCGACCGACCTCAAGACCGACCTGATCAGGCTGAAGCGCGACCTCGACTCCGGGCAGCGGCGGCAGGCGGCGCTCGCCGACTCGCGCGGCGAGGCCGACAAGCAGGCCGCCAAGTCGATCGCGGTGCTCTACTTCGAGAATCTCTCCGGGGTCAAGGAGGACGAGTACTTCCGCGACGGGATCACCGAGGACATCATCACCGAGCTGTCGAAGATCAAGGGGATGAACGTCTTCTCCCGCCCGACCGTGCTCGCCTACCGCGACAAGCAGGTGACGCCGGCGCAGATCGGCCAGCAGCTCGGCGCGGCCTACGTGCTCGCCGGAAGCCTGCGCCGCGCCGGCAACCGGCTGCGCATCACGACCCAGCTGGTCGACACCCGCACCGACTTCCCGCTCTGGTCGGAGCGCTACGACCGCGAGATGAAGGACGTGTTCGACGTCCAGGACGAGATCGCGCACAAGATCGCCGACGCGCTGCGGATCAAGCTCTCGGCCCAGGAGAAGGAGGCGCTCGCCGCCCGCCCGACCGAGGACCTGCAGGCGTACGACCTCTACCTGCGCGGGCGCAGCTACGCGCGGCG
>DATIYW010000002.1:0-17842 GCA_035517415.1 Thermoanaerobaculaceae bacterium | reverse complement strand
CGCCGGCGTAGCAGACCGCCGCCTGCCCCGGCGCCGGCGCCAGCACCGGCTCATCGAACTCGACCTCGGCACGCCCACCGGCGCCGAGCGTCACGGTCGCGGGGGCCGCCTCGTGCCGGGAACGGATCTGGACCTCGGCGTGAATGGGTGCGGCGTCCCAACTCGCGAGCCAGTTGACCTCGCGCAGGCCGAGGCGGCGGTGGAGCGCGTGCTCCCGCGGCCCGACGACGACGCGGTTCGCCGCCGGCTCAAGCCCGACGACATACCGCCGGCTGGTGCCCGGGACGCCGATCCCCCGCCGCTGCCCGATCGTGTAGCGGTGGAACCCATCGTGAGCGCCGAGCGTCGTTCCGTCCCGATCGACCACCTCGCCGCGCCCCGGCAGCCGCTCCGGGGCGAGCCGTTCGAGCACGTCGGCGTACGAGCCGCCGGCGGGGACGAAGCAGACCTCCTGGCTGTCGCGCCGCGCCGCGTTCGGCAGGCCGAGCGACTGCGCCTTGCACCGCACCTCGGCCTTGGTCATCGCGCCGAGCGGAAAGAGGACGCTCGAGAGCTGCCGGCCGGTCAGCTCGAAGAGGAAGTACGACTGGTCCTTGCTGCGGTCGAGCCCGCGGAGGAGCCGGTGCTCGCCGTCGCCCGCGCGCTCGACGCGGGCGTAGTGGCCGGTCGCCAGGGCCGTGGCGCCGAACTGCGCGGCGACGCGCAGCAGCTCGCCGAACTTCACCCGCGAGTTGCAGCGCGCGCACGGCAGCGGCGTCTCGCCCGCCAGGTACGACTCGACGAACGGGTCGAGCACGGCGCGGCGGAACTCCTCCTCCATGTCGAGCACGTAGTGCGGCACGCCGAGCCGCGCGCAGACCGCGCGGGCGAACTCGACGTCGGCGGCGGAGCAGCAGCGCGAGGCGCCGAGCCCGCGGTCGGAGAGGTCGGCGAGCTGGAGCGTGACGGCGACCACCTCGTGCCCGGCCTCGGCGAGCAGCGCCGCAGCGACCGAGGAGTCGACGCCCCCCGAGAGCGCGACTACGACGCGCAACCCGCGGCTCCCCGCACGGGCGCCGGCGCGGATCGCGGGAGGGGGCCGCTAACCTGCTGCCGAGTCATGGACGTCGGTGACGATGAACATCAGCGTGGTGGTCCCCAGGCTGAACTCCTGGTTGCCGGCGATCGTCGCCGACTTGATCCGCACGCCGTCGACGTAGGTGCCGTTGGTCGAGCCGAGGTCGGAGACGAGCGCCTCGTCGCCGTGGATCTCGAGCATCGCATGGCGGCGCGAGACCTCGCTGTCCTGCAGCTGCAGGTCGCACTCGGCGCCGCGGCCGAGCACGACGCGGGGCTTGCCGACCTGGTGGATCTGACCCGCGTTGGCGCCGAGGATCACGGCGAGCGAGTAGCGCCGGCGCGGCGAGAGCGGCGCGAGCTCGGGCAGCTCCGAGTCCGCGCGTGAGGCGGCGAGCTTCTGCAGGTCGAGCTGCCGCGTCGTGTCCGGGACCACCTTGGCAGCGGCGGGGATGGGCGACGCGGGTTCCGGCTCGGGCTCGTCCGCACCCGGGCGAGTGACGTCGAAAACCGTCGCGCACTTCGTGCACTTGAGCTTGCGGGAGTAGCTCTCGCCAAAGCGCGCCTCGTCGTACTGGTAGCGCGCCTTGCAGCTCGGGCAGCTCACGATCACGTCCCACCCCCCTTGCTCCGCTGCGTCACCCGCTCGAGCGCCGCGACGAACGCCATGATCTCATCGAGGCCGGTGCCGAACCCCATTGAGACTCTCAGTGTACGCCCGCTCGCGGCGCGATCGAAGCCCATCGCCTGCACCGTCGGCGAGCCGCGCTCGACCCCGGAGCTGCAGGCCGGGCCCGCCGACACCGCGAAGCCCTCGAGGTCGAGGGCGGCGACGGCGGCGCCGCCCTTGAGGCCGTCGGGCAGGCCGAGGCACGAGGTGTTGGCGACGCGCGGCGCCGCGGCGCCGTAGACCGAGGTGCCAGGTATGCGTCCGAGCACCTCCCGCTCGAGGCGGTCGCGCAGCGCGCCGACCTCACCCCAGTCGCCGAGGCGGGCCAGCGCGACCCGCGCGGCGACCGCGAGGCCGGCGATCCCGGGCAGGTTCTCCGTCCCGCCGCGACGGTGCCGCTCCTGCGAGCCCGGGATCAGCGCCGCGAACGGCGCATGGCGCACGACCAGCGCGCCGACGCCGGGCGGGGCGCCGAACTTGTGGCCGCCGATCGCGAGGGTCGAAACCCCCCAGGCGTCGGCTGCCAGCGCGACCTTGCCCGCCGCCTGGACCGCGTCGCAGTGCAGCCGTGCCCCGGCCCGCTGCGCGAGCTCGGCCACCGCCTCGATCGGTTGGATCACGCCGGTCTCCGAGTTGACGAGCTGCACCGCCAGGGTCGCACCGGGCCGTCGCTCCAGCGCCGCCTCCAGCGCGTCAAGGTCGACGAGCCCCGAGCGCTGCACCGGCAAGGTCTTGACCGCGACGCCGAAGCGGGCGAGCTCCTCGCCCATGGCGCGCACCGCAGGATGCTCCACCGCCGAGAGCAGGAGGTCGCGACCGGCAAGGCTCCCCTCGCCCGCGACCAGGCCCCACAGCGCGGCCGCGTTGGCCTCGCTCCCGCCGGAGGTGAACACGACCTCCTCGGGAACGGCGCCGGCGAGGGCCGCGACCTCGGCGCGGGCGCGCTCGATCGCCGCGCGGGCGCGCCGCCCCTCGGCATGGGGGCTGGCCGGGTTGCCGCACCGGGCCCCGACCTCGCCGGCGACCGCCGCGGCGACGCCGTCGGCGAGCGGCGAGGTGGCGTTGTGGTCGAGATAGCAACGCAGGCTCACGCCCGGATTCTATCGCCCCATGGCCTCAGGAGCACGGTGCGAGCGTGCTAGGATTCCAACCGTGAGCGCCACGACGAGGAGCAAGGCGCGCCCGGGCGGCAGGCCCGCCGCGGCGCCGGTGGACGGTGTCTCGACCGCCGCCGCGCCGCCCGCGCTCACCCTGCCTTCGAACCCGGCCGCCGAGCGCGCCGTGCTGGGAGCGGTCCTCGCCGACGCCAACTGCTTCTACCGTGTCGTCGACTCGATCGGCGCGGCCGACTTCTACGTCGACGCCCACCGCATGATTTTCGAGGCGTTCGCCGGGCTCGCCGCCGCCAACCGCGACATCGACCTGCTCACCACCAACGACGAGCTGCAGCGCCAGGGGTTCCTCGCCGACGTCGGCGGCGTCGCGTACGTCGCCAGCCTCGCCGACGAGCTGCCGGACCCTGCCAACGTCGAGCACTACGCCGCGATCGTCCGCGAGCACTCGGTCAAGCGCCAGCTGCTGCGGATCTCGCAGGAGCTGATGGTCTCGGCGGGGCGCCCCGAGGGCACCGCGATGGACGCGCTCGACGCGGCCGAGACGCAGATCCTCGCGATCGCCGAGCGGGCGATGCGCGGCGGGCTGCAGCAGGTCGGCCGCCTCGCCCACGAGGAGGTCGCGCACATCGAGCGCGTCTCCCGCTCGAGCGCTCCCTACACCGGCATCACCACCGGCTTCTACCGCCTCGACGAGCTGACGTCCGGCCTGCAGCGCCAGGACCTCATCATCCTCGCGGCCCGGCCCGGCGTCGGCAAGACCGCGATGGCGCTCAACATCGCCGCCACCTGCTCGGTGCGCCAGGGACTCAAGGTCGCGGTGTTCTCGCTCGAGATGTCCGCCACCGCGCTGGTGCGGCGCCTGCTCGCCGCCGAGGCGCGCATCAACCTCAAGCGCCTTACGCGCGGCCTGCTCTCGAAGAGCGTCGACCGCTCCGACCCGCGCCAGGAGGCCTCCGACTGGCAGCGGCTGGCGGAGGCCGCCGACCGCCTCGCCGAGGCGCCGCTGTGGATCGACGACACCGCCAGCATCTCGGTGCTCGAGCTGCGCGGCAAGTGCCGCCGCCAGCTGATGGAGCACGGGCTCGACCTGGTCGTGGTCGACTACCTGCAGCTGATGGGCTCCGGCGCCAAGGCCGAGAACCGCACCCAGGAGGTGTCGGCGATCTCGCGCGGCCTGAAGGCGGTCGCCAAGCAGCTCAACGTGCCGCTGCTGGTCATCTCGCAGCTCTCGCGCAACCCGGAGCGGCGCGGCGACCAGCGGCCGCAGCTCTCCGACCTGCGCGAGTCCGGGTCGATCGAGCAGGACGCCGACGTGGTCATCTTCATCAACCGCAAGAACCGCGCCCTGCAGCCGCCGGAGAGCGCCGAGGAGGAGGAGGACCTCGGCATGGCCGAGGTGATCATCGCCAAGCAGCGCAACGGCCCCACCGACATGTTCAAGCTCGTCTATCTGGACCAGTTCACGCGCTTCGAGAACCCGGAGTTCACCAGCTATGAGCGCTGAGGCGCTCCCCGCCACCGGCGTCGTCGCGGTGTTCGAGCGGCTGGGGCGCTGGGGCCTCGGCGTGTTCGAGGAGGTCGGCCGGTTCTTCTACGTCCTCCACATGACGATCTACTGGACGTTCCGGCGCCCGTTCGACGGCCCGCAGTGGGTGCGGCAGATGGTGCGGGTCGGGGTCGACTCGATCCCGGTCGTCGGCCTGACCTCGATGTTCACCGGCATGGTGCTGGCGCTGCAGACCTACCGCGGCTTCGAGCGGTTCCACGCCGAGGGGTTCGTCGCCTCGGTGGTGTCGCTCTCGCTGACGCGCGAGCTGGCGCCGGTGCTCGGCGCCCTGATGATCGCCGGGCGCATCGGCTCGTCGCTCGCGGCGGAGCTCGGCACGATGCGCGTGACCGAGCAGATCGACGCGCTCTACGCGATGGCGACCGAGCCGATTCAGTACCTGATCGTGCCGCGCGTGGGCGCCACGACGCTGATGCTCCCGCCGCTGGTGGCGATGGCGAACGGCCTGGGGATCTTCGGCGGCTACGCGATCGCCGTCGGCCTGCTCGGCGCCAACCCGATCCAGTACTGGGAGCGGACGTTCCAGTACCTCGACCTCAACGACGTGTTCTCCGGCCTGATCAAGGCGGCCGTGTTCGGGCTGATCCTCTCGGTCACCGGCTGCGCCAAGGGGTTCTTCACCACCGGTGGCGCCGAGGGCGTCGGCAGGTCGACCACCAGCGCGGTGGTGATGGGCTCGGTCGTGATCCTGGTCTCGGACTTCTTCCTCACCAAGATCCTCTTCTGAGGGGTGGGCGGACGGCGAGAGGCGGCGCATTGGAGCAGCGGACCGAGGAGACCACGAAGGCCAGCGGCGAGCACCCGACCCCGAAGATCGCCGTCATCGACCTGTGGAAGAGCTACGCCGGCCGCGCCGTGCTGCGCGGCGTGAGCCTCGAGGTCGGCGAGGGCGAGTCGTTCGTCGTCGTGGGCGGCTCCGGCGCCGGCAAGAGCGTCCTCCTCAAGCACCTGATCGGGCTGATCGCCCCGGAGCGCGGGCACGTGATCGTCGACGGCGAGGACCTCACCAACTCGCCGCCGGAGGTCTGCCTCAAGATCCGCCGCAAGTTCGGCATGTCGTTCCAGGAAGGGGCGCTGTTCGACTCGCTGGACGTGTTCGAGAACATCGCGTTCCCGCTCCGTCGCCACACCCGGATGAGCGAGGAGGAGATCGCCGCCCGCGTCGAGGAGTGCCTCCGGCTCGTGCACCTCGAGGGCGTCGAGCGCAAGGCCGTCAGCGAGCTGTCGGGCGGGATGCGCCGCCGGGTCGGGTTCGCCCGCGCCATCTCGCTGCAGCCGCAGATCCTGCTCTTCGACGAGCCGAACACCGGGCTCGACCCGATGACGTCGGCGGTGATCGACCAGGTTATCGTCGGCATGCGCGAGCACCTCCACGCGACGATGGTGACGATCACGCACGACATGAAGTCGGCGTTCCGCATCGCGGACCGCGTCGCGATGCTGCGCGGCGGCGAGATCGTCGCCGCGGCCGCTCCCGACGCCTTCAAGAACTTGCCGGATCCCTACATCCAGAAGTTCCTCGCCGGCGAGCCGATGGACGAAGAGGAGGTGGCATGAGCCACACCGCCCGAGTCGGAGTGTTCATGGTGATCGCGCTCGCGATCCTCGGCGTGTTCATCGTCAAGATCGAGGAGATCCCGATCGGCACGAAGGGCGGGCGCACGCGCGTCCAGGCGGCGTTCCCGTCGGTCGCCGGCCTCGACGAGAAGAGCGCGGTGCGGATCGCCGGCGTCCGCGTCGGGATCGTCGAGCGGATCGACCTCAACGACGACCGCGCCCTGGTGACGCTCGCGCTCGACCCCAACGTCCACCTCCACGAGGGCGCGCGGGCCGAGGTCACGAGCCTCGGCATGCTCGGCGACAAGTACGTCGAGCTCTACCCCGGCGACCTCAAGGCGGGCCCGTTGCCGCCCGGCACGGTGCTCGCCGGCACGAGCCCGGTCTCCTTCGACCAGGTGCTCAAGACGGTCGGCGACATTGGCGGCGACCTCAAGGCGGTCAGCGCCTCGCTGCGCGAGACGATCGGCGGCGAGGCCGGCCAGAAGCGGCTGGAGCAAATCGTCGACAACGTGCGCGACCTGACCGCGAGCATCCGCGACCTGGTGCAGGCGAACCGCACCAACGTCGACTCCACCGTGGCGAACTTCCGCGACTTCTCGCAGACGCTCAAGACCGAGCTCCCCCGCTTCGCCGACAAGCTCGTCGAGCTCGCCGACCACGTCGACGCGATGGTCCAGGACAACCGCGGCAACGTCGACGCGTCGCTCTCGAACGTCAAGGAGCTCACCGCCGAGCTGCGCGTCTCGGCCGAGAACATCAACAAGATCACCGGCAAGATCGCCTCCGGCGAGGGCACGGTCGGCAAGCTGATCAACGACGACACCACGGTCAACAACCTCAACGGCACCCTGAAGTCGGTCGAGAGCGGGGTGCAGAGCCTGAGGAACACGATCGGCCGCGCGGAGCGCTGGCACCTCGACGTCAACCTGCGCGCCGAGGCGCTCCCAGGCGTCAAGTCCGCCGACAACAACAACTCGCGCAGCGCCTTCGGGATCGACCTGCAGACCACGGAGAAGCGGTTCTACCGTCTCGAGCTGGTCAGCTCGCCGGTGGGGCGGACGTCGACCACGGTCCAGACCGTGACGACGACGCCGCCGGGCGGCGCCGGCCAGACCGTGACCCAGACCGTTGTCACGAACAAGAACAACGACACCGTCAACGCCCAGGTCGGCTACCACGTCGGCGACGGGCTGACGTTCCGCGCCGGGCTGTTCGAGTCCACCGGCGGGCTCGGCATCGACAAGGACATGCTCCGCAACCAACTGCGCCTGACACTCGAGGCGTACGACTTCGCCCGCAGCGTGAAGCCTCCGCACCTCCGCTTCGAGGGCCGCTACTACCTCACCCACAACCTGTTCGCCTACGCCGGCTGGGACGACCCGGTGTGGTCGCAGCGGTCCTCGGTGCTGTTCGGCGGCGGCGTGACCTGGCGCGACGAGGACCTCAAGTACCTGCTCGGGACCGCCGCCTCGTTCGGCGGCCACTAGCGTGGCGCGCGAGGGTGTCGTCTTCGAGTGCACGGCCTGCGGGCAGCGGTCGCAGAAGTGGCTCGGGCGCTGCCCCGCGTGCGGCGGCTGGAACAGCTTCGAGCCGGTGCCGGACCAGCTCCGCAAGGCGGACCGCGACGCCGCGCCCCGGACCGCGCCGGTCTCGCTCGCCGAGGCCGAGCTGTCCGACGCCGCGCGCGTGACCACCGGCGTCGCCGGCTTCGACCGCGTGCTCGGCGGCGGCCTCGTGCCGGGCAGCGTCGTCCTCCTCGCCGGCGAGCCCGGCGTCGGCAAGTCGACGCTGCTGCTCCAGGCGGCGGCGCGCAAGGCCGCGTCGGGTGCCGTCCTCTACGTCAGCGCCGAGGAGTCGGCGCGCCAGGTCGCCCTCCGCGCCCACCGGCTGGGATGCGTCGCCCCGGAGGTGTTCCTCCTCGCCGAGCCCGTGGTCGAGGCGGCGACGGAGCGGGCGAGGCAGTCGCGGCCGGCGCTCATGGTGGTCGACTCGGTGCAGGCGATGATGTCGGAGCGGGTTCCGGCGGTGCCGGGCAGCGTGACCCAGGTCCGCGAGGTCGCGAGCCAGCTCCTCGACCTCGCCAAGCGCGACGGGCCGCCCGTCGTGCTGGTCGGGCACGTGACCAAGGAGGGTCTGGTGGCGGGCCCGAAGAGCCTCGAGCACCTGGTCGACGCGGTGGTCGAGTTCTCGGGCGGCACCGGCCACCCGCACCGCATCCTCCGCGCCACCAAGAACCGCTTCGGCCCGACGCTGGAGCTGGCGTTGTTCGCGATGACCGACACCGGCCTCGAGGAGCTCGTCAACCCCTCGGCGGTGCTGCTCTCCGACCGCCGGCCGGGCGCCGTCGGCTCGGCCGTCGCGGTCGTCATGGAGGGCACCACGCCGCTGCTGGTCGAGGTCCAGGCGCTGGTCGCCCGCTCCCCGCTCGCCAACCCGCGCCGCGTCGCCCAGGGAGTCGACGCGGGCCGCCTCGCCCTCCTCCTCGCCGTGCTCGAGAAGCGCGCCGGCGTGCGCCTGGGCGACCGCGACGTCTACGTCAACGTCGTCGGCGGGCTCGAGGTCGACGAGCCGGCGCTCGACGTCGGCATCGCCGCCGCGGTGATGTCCTCGGCGGCCGAGCGGCCGCTCGCCGACGGCCTCGCCTGCTTCGGTGAGATCGGGCTCCTCGGCGAGGTGCGCGCGGTCGGCCGCGCGCCGGAACGGCTGAAGGAGGCGCGCTCGCTCGGATTCTCGCGCTGCGCGGTCCCGGCCTCCACCAAGGCCGCAGATGCGGCGGGCATGGCGCTCGTCGGCCTGCACGACGTCGCCGAGCTCGCGCGCTTGCTCCAGATGCTAGACTCCTGAGGGGGAAGACGATCGTGTCGGTAGCCGCGCCCGAGGCGAGCGTACCTCAGCTGCTCAACGACATCGAGACGCTCCGCCGCTCGCTTCGCCTCTACCCCGAGTTCCATCCCGCGCTCGAGCCCGCGCGCGAGCGCATCCGCGCCGGGAGCGCCGAGGTCGCCGGGGACGCCACCGACGGGACGCTGTCGATTGCCCCGGACAAGATCTTCTGGAACGGCAACGAGATCGCGCTCTCTCCGCAGTCTCCTGCCGCCCGCCTCGCGCAGTTCCTCTTCCACCTCGGGGTGGCGGCCGTGCGGTTGAGCTTCCCCGCGGCCGCGGAGGGCCTCGCCGGGCTCGCGACCCGGCTCGCCGGGCTGCACGATCCTCCCGGCGAGGGGGACCGGCGCGAGCTGTTCGACGCGGCGGCGGCAATCGACGGCCTCGAGTTCGTCCCCATCGACCTCTCGAGCGTGCACCTGATGGACTCCGACTCGTCGAGCTCGCGGCTCGGGTCGCTGATGGTGCTCCCGGAGCTGGCGCGCCGCCTCTCCCGCGACGGCGCGTTCCCGCTCGCCGGCAAGATCGACGCCGGCGAACTCACGCCGGGAATGCTGGTCGACCTCCTCGTGAGCGCGAGCGACCCGGAGACGCTCTTCGACCACCTCTTCCTCCAGCTCGGGGAGATCCTGCGCGCGGTGCCGGAGGCGCAGCGGCGCCCGGTGCTCGCGGAGGTGCGCGACTTCTTCCTCGACCTCGTGCGCCTGCTCGACGCGGAGCGCCAGAAGCTGGCGATCGCCGTCGGCCTCCGCCACCTGCCGCTGTGCGGCGGAGACGAGGACGAGACGATCTGGGTCGCCGCGGAGCTGTTCCTCGACGCGGTCGAGTTCATGATCATCCAGCAGGCGCCGGTCCCGCCGGTGGTGCATCGCGCGCTCCACCGCATGGCCGCGCCGGCCGAGGAGCAGAGCCCGCGCCTCGACGACGCGCTCGCGGCGCGCGCCCGCCACCTCCTCGCCCAGCTCCCGCCGACCCCGGACGACGAGGCGTTCGGCGCGGTGCCGGAGCCGGCCGCCGCGCCGGTCGACTGGGGCGGCGCGCCGTGGGTCCGTGAGCTCGGCGCGGCGCTCGAGGAGGAGCAGATCCGCAGCCACCTCGTGCGGCTGCTGCAGGAGGCAGTCACGATCTGGCCCGACCAGCCGGCGGGAGCACGCGCCGCGGTCCGCCTCGCCGAGGAGTTCGCCAACGCGCTCGACATCGGCGACTTCGCGATCGCGGCGCAGCTCTCCGCCGTCCTCGCCGCGACGCGGAGCGCGGAGGTGCGCGAGGTCGTGAACGGCTCGGGAGTGCCCGCGGCGATCCGCGCCTTCAAGGCGTTCGACCGCGAGCACCACCCGGAGGTGATGGCGATCCTCGCCTCGCTCGGCGAGGGGGCGCTGCCGGCCGTGCTCGACGCCCTGGTCGAGGAGGACAGCCTGGCGGTGCGCAAGCGCCTGCTCGAGGTCGTCGCCCGCCACGGCGACCGTGCGCTGCCCTACCTCTACCCGCTGCTCGACGACTCCCGCTGGTACGTGGTCCGCAACGCCGTCTTCCTCCTCCGCCGCCTCGGCGACCGGCAGATGGTGCCGCTGGTCAAGGAGCGCCTGGCGACGGCGCAGCCGCAGGTGCTGGGCGAGATGCTGAAGGCGCTCGTGGCGGTGGAGGACCGGCAGTGGTACGCACTGCTGGTCCGCTACCTCGACCACGAGGACGAGGCGCGGCGCCAGGTCGCCCTCGACGTCGCCTCGCGGATCACCCACCCGCGAGTGGTGCGGGCGATCCAGCAGCGCCTCAGCGCCCGCCTCGGCATGCAGCTGCGCGACCCGTTCAGCGTCGAGCTGGTGCGGGCGCTCGGACGTCTCCGCGCCCCCAGCTCGCTGCCCCTGCTGCGCTCGATCGTCGGCCTGCGCCAGTGGCGCTTCCCCTTCCCGCTCACGACGGTCCGCCGCGAAGCCGCGCTCGCGGTGGCCAACCTCGAGGGCGCCGAGGCGCGGAAGCTCGCCGAGTCGCTCGCCCGGGACCGCGACCCGGAGGTCGCGGCCGCGATCCGGGAGGTGCTCGAGCGGCGCCCAGAGGCGGAGGAGGCCGAGTGATCCCGCGCACCGATTGGGAGGTGCTCGTCCACGACACGATCGCCGAGCTCGCCGCCGGGACGACGACGATCGGGCTGTACGGCGCCGGCCACCCCCGCGCCGCGCAGGCGCTCGACCGCCTCGAGGCGCAGCTGCGGAGACTGTTCGCCGACGAGCCCGAGCTCGCCTTCGTGCTGCTCGGCGAGGAGCTGTTCGTGCAGGGGCGGCCGTTCACCCGCTCCAGCCGCCAGGTGCCCGCGGTGATCCGGCGGATGCGGCGCCGCGACCTTGAGCACGTGATCTTCAAGCAGGGGGTCACGCGCGAGGAGGTCAAGGCGTTCATCGAGGAGCTGGCGGCGACCGACGAGACCGTCGTGCAGTCGAGGCCCCACATCCAGGTCGGCCGGATCGAGCTGTCCGAGCGCGAGCTGGGCGGGCCGGACAAGTCCGAGGGCGGCGAGAACCGCAAGAAGCTGCCGACGATCCGCGACCGCGTCTCGCTCGTGCACGAGACGTTCGCCGCGTTCGCCCGGGGCGGCGGGTTGGCGGTCGGCGACCTCGAAACGGTGGTGCGGGCGCACCTCGAGTGCCTGGAGGAGAACCCGGACCCGCTGCGCCTGTTCGCGCCGTGGGAGGGCGAGGAGCGCTGGCCGGCGGTGCACGCCCACAACGTCTGCGTCCTCACCGTTGGGATGGCGCTCCTCGCGGGCGTGCGCCCGGTGCTCGCCGTCGACCTCGGCATGGGCGCCCTGGTCCACGACATCGGCAAGCTCTTCCTCCCGCCGCAGGTCGCCGCGCGCGAGCTCGAGCTGACCGGCGACGACTTCGAGATGATCCTCGACCACCCGCGCAGGTCGTTCGAGGAGCTGCTGCCGATCGGCCAGATCGCGCCGCTCGCGCTGATCGTCGCCGCGGAGCACCACCTCAACTACAACGCCACCGGCTACCCCCGCCTGTCGCGGCCGCGCCGGCCCCACCCGGCGAGCCGGCTGGTGACCGTGGCGGACGCGTTCGACGTCCTCTTCACCGCCCGCGGCGGGCGCGGGATGATGACCCGCGAGGCGACGATGGCGTGGCTCGGCGACCGCGAGGGCGCGGTGCTCGACCCGGGCTGGACGCTGGCCCTGCGCCAGCTTCTCGACCGCGGCCAGGACGGGGCCCACGTGCAACCCGCGTCGTCCTGAGGCGCGCCCCGCCCGCCAGCGCCCAGCGCCGGAGTGCCGCCCGGACCGGCGGCGTCACCGGAGGGTGGCGGAGGTCAGCCGGACCTGAACCTGGCCGAGCAGCTTCACTTGGCCGGAAAGCTGGAGCGGAAGCCGACGGGCGGGATCCCACAGCATCTCCACGTCGCCCTCCAGGCCGAAGATGCGGAACACGCTCGCCGCGGCCGGGTCCACCGGGTCGCTGTGGGCGACCAGCACCAGCGCCTCGCAGAGGCCGCGGACGGGCGTCACCGTGCCCCCCGCCTCCTGCTCGTAGTCGAGCTGCTCCGGCTGCCCACCCTCGACGCGGACGGTCACGCGCTCGACCTGCGTCTTGACCAGGACGTGGATGCTGAGGCTGTCGCCCGGCGCCTTGAGGTCGGCGGCGGAGATCGCGTAGAGAAGGCCCGCCGGTCCAGTGACGCGCGCGGCGGCCGGGAGCGCGTCCGGATACGGCGCGGACGAGTGGATCCGCCGCGTCCAGCGGTCCGGCGCCTGGAACATCTCGCCGAGCGAGGCCGGCTCGACGAGGTCGAGCGTGAACCCGGAGCCGCTCAGCAGGTAGGTCTTGCGGTGGTGCCTGGCCCCGGTCTCGGTGTCGATGATCTCGAGCGCGGTCGCCCGGTCGGCGTCCACGCGCTCGCGCGCGAGGAAGGTGCGGCCCGGCAGCTTGGTCGTGCTCTCCAGCCACACCTCCCGCGCCTCGTCGCGAGCGCTCGCGGCGAGCGGCTCCCCGGATGGCTGATCCGATGGCGGATCGGCCGGGCGCAGGCGCACCTCGATCGCGGCGGAGAGCCCCGCCTTGTGGGCCGCGAAGCGCAGCGCCCGCCACACCACGCGACTCGGGTCGAGGACGGTCGGATCCGGGCCGGCGGCGCGGACCGGCAGCGCCGCGAGGCCGAAGGCCGCCACGATCACCGCGGCAGAGGGTCTGCCCGTCACCGCCCTCGAGCCTCGCACCGAACGCCTCCGTGCGCCGTGGCCACGCTCACCGCGCCCCCCGTCCGGAGAGGGCGGGGGCGGCGGAACGCCGAGCCGTCACCTCCGCCACGACGGCGAACCCGGGCGGTCATCCACCCGGATAGTATCCGGCGATGGTGCGGACCTCCACCTTCGGCTTGGCCACCTTGACCGCAACCTTGCGGAACACGTCGATCGGCGACTCCGAGCTCGACGTGTAGGTCAGCATGTACTGGCTGCGGAGCTCGCGGTTGATGCGCTCGTAGACCGACTCCACGCTCGCATTGCGGGGCAGGAAGAACGCCTCGCCGCCGGTCATGCTCGCGAGGCGGGAGAGCTGGGAGCGGATGCCCACCTTGGTGATCGGCAGGTCGATGCCGACCGTGTAGATCGTCACGCCGCTGCGCTTCGCGTAGTCGAGGGTGCGGTCGTAGTCCATCTTGGAGGCGTTGTCCTCGCCGTCGGTGAGCAGGACCATCGCCTTGCGCCCGCGCACGCCCGAGAACTGGAACAGGCTGTAGACCACGCTGTCGTAGAGCGCCGTCTCGTTGTCGGCCTTCAGCTCGATCATCGCGTGCTCGAGCGCGGCGAAGTCGGCGGTGAACCCGGCCAGCAGCGCCGGGCGGTCGGAGAACGCCACCACGAACGCCCGGTCGCGCGGCCGGACCAGGTTGCGCAGGAACGAGATGACGACGCGCTGCACGTCCGGCAGTGTCTTCTCCATCGAGCCCGAGGTGTCGATCACGATGCCGAGCCGGATCGGCATCTCCTCCTGGAGGGCGAAGTGCGAAACCGTCTGCTGCACCCCGTCCTCGCGGACCTCGAAGTCGGCGAGCTTGAGGCCCTCGACGGGCTTGGCGGCGTGGTCGAGCACCGTCACCGGCAGCTCGACGGTGTGGACCTGCACGCCGGTGAGGAACTGCGGTGCGTTGACGAACTGCACGTCCTCCGCCTGCGAGCCGTCGGCGAGCACGGCGAGGGCGCGCAGGTAGCCGATCGAGCCGTCGTCCTTGACCGGCAGCCAGGCCTCGAACGGCGGCTGGAACAGGGTCTCGACCTTGGTCTCGTTCCAGTACAGCTCCAGACGCGCCAGCTTCTTGTCCGACGGGGTGTTGAGGTTGACGACGGCGCGCACCTTGCCGCCCTTGCGGTCGGTGGCGCCCACCGGCTGGAGGCGGACGAAGAAGCGCTCGCGCCCGACGTTGAGGTCGAGCTTGCGCCGGTCGAGCTCCTTGCTCTTCGCGTCGAACGCGACCGCCTCGACGGTCGCCAGGCGCGGCACCGGGCCGAGGTCGAGCTCGACCTCGAACGGCGGCCGGTTCTTGGTCAGGACCGGGCGGTTGTCGAGGAAGAACTCGACGCGGGCGACGGTCGGCCCGACCATCGCGTTGAAGCGCTGCACGCCGCTCACCCCCTCGCCGTCGGGGCCCTGCAGCGAGAGCACCGCTTCCTGGGCGGAGGCGACCTTGGCGATCGCCTGCTCCGCCGCCTTGTCGGCCGGCGCGTCCGGCTTGAGCTCCGGCGCGACGACCTCGAACTCGGCCTCCTTGACCGCGGCGTGCGCGCTGTTCGAGTCCTGCACCTTCAGCCGCAGCTTGTAGTGCCCGGGATGGAGCTCGCGCTCGATCACGATCGGGAACTCGCTCCCCGCCGCCGGGAACGAGAACGCGTAGCGGAACCGGTCCGCCATCTCGCCGCCGCGGGAGATCTCGCCGGTGGCGTCGAGCTGGACCACCTCCTCGTCGCCGACCTTGTTGGTGGCGAGGCCGGCGCGCGGCACCTGCGCCGAGATCGTGACCGCCATCTTGCTGCCGCGCCGCTCGCCGACCGAGGTCGCGACCGTGAACTCGACCGGCTTCGCGTCCTTCGCCACCAGGGTCGAGAATTCGAGGAAGTGAGCGCTCACCGACTCCTTCGGCCCTCCCGTCTCCGGCGGCGTGAGGGTGTGCTCCATCGCGCGCCGGCCGGTGAGGTCGCGCATCCAGTACTCGGCGATGTCGAGCAGGCGCAGCGCGTCCTGCCCGTCGGTGCAGCGCAGCTCGGGCCGCGAGAGGGCGTAGATGCTGTCGCCGCTCGTCAGCCACGACTGCAGCGCCTGCCACCCGCCGTAGTTGTAGAGCACGTCGCGCCCCTCGATCATCGGGTCCCAGAGGCGGAACTTGCCCATCCCGTAGGGCTTGTAGAAGACGACGACGACGTCCTGGCCGAGGCCGTCGATGTGGCCCCAGACCCAGAACTCGAGCGGGTTGAAGATCGTGTCGCAGTCGATCGCCAGCTTCTGGTCGGCCTCGCCGTGGATCAGCAGGATCCTCGCCCGGTCCTCGATCGTGTTGCCGAAGTCGGTGCGGCAGGTCTCCAGGCGGTTCATGTAGTTCCGGCGGAATCCCGTGCCGAGGCCGTTCTGCGCCCCCCAGATCTGCCAGAGCCGCTCGGCGAACTCCTTCCGCTCCCCCTCCGACTCGAGCGCGAGGAACGCCTTGCGCTGCTCGCCCGTGATCAGCGGGTAGACCTCCTCGTCGAGCCACTTGCGCCACTCCGGCGAGAGCTTCGACTCCGACCCGGCGAGCCCCGGCCTCGCCGCGAGAGCGACCGCGAGGCTCGCCACGATCAGCCACGCCCGATGTGTCCTCATCGTGCCTTCCTACGCGTCCACCGGCGGCGGAGTTGCCAGTCGCCGGTACACCTGCCACGTCCTCCCCCTGCCCTGTGCCAACACCTTGAGGTCGGAACCCATGCCGGTCGGCGAGAACAGCCGCTTGGCCGCCGCCAGCTCGGCCCATATCTCGGCGGACAGCGGCTCGCCCCGCGACGCCGCCGCCGGCAGCAGGCCGACCGCGCCGTGGATCGTCATGAACACCCCCAACGGCCGGAGCTGGCCGCGCTCCCAGCCCGCGTCCGCGCCGGCGTTCTCGAGGTCGTCGAAGTTCACATGGGCGGTGAGGTCCACCTCGCCCGGGTCGCCGAGCACGTCCGACACCAGCGCGTGGGCGCGGTAGCCCACGAGCGAGCCCGCGCGCCGCCCGCGCGGGTTGTAGAGCTGGCGGGCCGGATAGCCGTAGTCGAGCACGAGCGAGACGCCGTCGTGCCCGCACCAGGTCAGGACCTGGCAGTGCACCGCGCGCACCTGCGGCCGCAGCTCCGCGACCTGCCCCTCCTCGAGCATCACGCCGTGCTCGGCGAGGTAGCGCTCGACCTCCGGGGTGCTCGGCTCGCCGAGCGTCCACTGCAGCCGCCCGTCGGCGTCGCACTCGACGTAGAACTCGGCGAGCGCCAACGCGCCGGCGTGGCGCCGCATCGTCACCCGGTGGACCGGAAAGGCGTCGTAGAGCTCGGAGGCGAAGAGCACAACCGGACCGTGCGGCCGCGCGAGGTCGCTGAGACGCGCCGCTGTCTCCACCCGAGGACACCGAATCGCCAGCCGCTCGCGCGCCCAGGCGCTGGTCTCGACCGCCACGAAGCGCCGCACCGCCTCGGCGGGATCGTCGCGGAGCGTGGCTTGCAAGCGTTGCATCAGCGTCCCCTCGCCGGCGCCGAGCTCGACGAACGTCAGCTGGGAGCCGATCTCAGTCGCGAGGGCTTGCAACAGGTGTGCCAGGGTCCGCGCGAACACCGGCGAGGTGGTCGGCGCGGTGAGGAAGTCGCCACCCGGCCCGGCCGGGCCCGCCTCGAGCCGCTGCCGGGTGTAGTAGCCCGCCTCCGGGTGGTAGAGGGCGAGCGACATGAACTCCGCGAAGCTGACCCTGCCCCGCTGCGCCACCGCCGCGACCACCGTGTTCATCGGAAGGCAAGCCTAGCACCGCAGCCGCGTCGCCATCCCCTTGCTGCGTCCTGCCGGCTAGCGCCGCGGCGGGTTGAGGAACTCGTCGACCGCACGGATGAACATGCCGGGCTGGTCCACGAACGTCATGTGCCCGCTCTTCGGCAGCACGACCAGCCGCGAGCCCGGGATGCGCGCGTTCATGTCGCGGGCGAGCGACGGGTCGGACTCGTCGTGGTCCCCGACCGTGATGAGCGTCGGCACGCGGATCGAGGGCAGCCGCTCGGCGTACTCGACCGAGCTGAGGTTGCCGTCGACGACGAACTCGCCGTGCGAGCCCCACATCTCGCGGTAGAGGTCCCACGACGTGTTGCCCGCGGCAATCGGGTCGTAGTTCGCGTCGGGGTGGTTCTGGTAGAGGTACGGGAAGTAGCCCTCTCCCCACGCCGCGATCATGTAGTCGTTGGTGTAGCGGTTCTTCTCGTAGTCCTTGCCGTGCCCGAACAGGCCCGCCGCCTCCATGCGGTCGATGCGCTCGCGCAGCTCCGGCGCCATCTTCTCCTTCATGCGCCGGAACACCTCGTTCAGCCCCTTCGTGCTGTGGAACGTGCTGCACAGCACGAGGTGCGCGAGGTTGGCCTGGTACTTGAGGGCGTAGGCCTGCGCCAGCACCCCGCCGAAGGAGTGGCCGAGCAGGTCGATCTTCCCCAGCGCGAGCGCCTGGCGCACCGCCTCGACGTCCTCGACCATCGCCTCGACCGTGTACTTCGAGGCGTCCTCGAGCTTCTCCGACCGCCCCGAGCCCCGCTCGTCGAGGAACACCAGCCGGTGATGGCGCGCCAGCGGCAGCAGGTACGGCAGGAAGTAGTCGTGCGACGCGCCGGGGCCGCCGTGGAGGATCACGAGCGGCGCGCCCTTCCCCACCGAAACGGTGTAGATCAGCACGCCGTTGGCGTCGACGAATTGCTCCTGCAGGGGATAGACGGCCGCGCTCGCCGGCTCGGCGCCGTCGGCGCGGAAC
>DATIYW010000001.1:0-7572 GCA_035517415.1 Thermoanaerobaculaceae bacterium | reverse complement strand
CTCTGGTTTTGGCGGCGGCTGCGTCGCCCGGCCGGCCACCGGCAGGAGGCGCCGCCGTGACCGGTCGGGACCTGCGTCCGTGGCTGGTGGCGGCCGGGCTGTGGCTCGTCCTCGCGCTTCACGCGTTCTGCGATCCGCACCCTCCGGACGGAGTGTGGGGAGCGGCGCCGGTTCTCGGCTTCTCGCCGGCGCTGCGCGGCGTGGCGCTCGCACTCGCGGCCGCGCTCGCGTTCCCGCCGTTGGCGCAACGCCTGGTCGGCTCCTGCCGGTCAGCGCTGCGGCGCCTGGCCGGCGGCCTCGCCGGCGTGCCGGCCGCGGCCTGGATCGCGCTCCTCGTCGCGGCGGGCTGGATCCTCCGCGGCCGCGCGCTGACCGGCGACGGGCCGGACACGATCGAGAACCTGCGCCGCGGCGAGCTGATCAACTACAAGGAACCGCTCGACCGCCTGCTGACGGCGCTGGTCTACCGGGCCGGGCACGCGCTGATCGGCTGGGACGCGGGGATCGCGATCGCGTTCGTGAGCGTCGCGGCCGGAGCGCTGTACTGGGCGGCGCTGCTGCGGCTGGCGCGCCGCCGGCCGCTGGGCGAGGGCGGGGCGTGGGCGGTCTGGCTCCTCATCGCGACGCCGGGCGCCGTCGCACTCTTCTTTGGCCACGTCGAGAACTACTCGCTCCTGACCGCAGGCACGGCCTGGACGCTGGTCCTCGCGGTCGAGGCAGCGGCCGACCCGGGACGGCCGCTCTGGCCGGCGGCGCTGGCGTTCGGCCTCACGTTCGCCACGCACCTCTCGGCCGCCTGGCTCGGCACCGTCCTGCCGGTGGTGTGGCTGGTGCGGGTCCGCGAGGCGAACGGGGGCCGTTGGCCGGATTGGTCGGGGTGGCGCCCGGTGATCGGCGAGGCGATCCGTGGCGCGCTGGTGTCGGTGCTGCCGTTCGCCGCCGTGGTCGCCGGGATGCTCGCCGGCGGCGTCGGTCTCGGCGGGTTCTCCGCAAAGGAGTTCGGCGGCGGCGACGGAAAGCTCTTCGTCCCGCTGTTCAAGGTCGAGACGCCGTTCGAGCGCTTCACGATGTTCTCCAGCGCCCACTTCGCCGGGTTCGGCAACGAACTGCTCCTGGTTGCGCCCGCCGGTCTGGCTCTCGCGCTCGTCGGCTGGCTCGGACGGCGGAGTGACGGCCGCCGGACCGACGCCGGGACCTGGCCACTGGTCGCCGCCGCGGCGGGCACCGCGCTCTATGCGTTCGTGTTCAACCCGGACATGATGGCGGCCGCCCCCCGCCTCGGCGTGATGAACGAGTGGGACCTGTTCGCGTTTGAGGCCGTGCCGATCACGATGCTCGGCCTGTGGTGGCTCCGCACGGCGTTCGAGCCGGGCGACGTCCGCGACGGCGTCGCCCTGTCGGTCGGAGCCACGGCGCTGGTCCACCTGATCGGCTGGATCTGTCTCAACGCCGGCATCCGTCTCTAGCGGACGGTGCCCTCCGCGGCGGCGACGAGCGCCGGATCACGGCTGATTGCGATCGCGATCTCGTCGCCGAACGGGCCGCGGAGCATGCGGGCGGGCAGGCCGGCCAGCGCGGCGGGAAGACGAGCGGCGCGGGAAGGCGCGAGGAAGAGGACCGCCTGCCGCAGCGCGTCTGCGTCGGCGGTCCCCGCGTCCACCCACGCGAGGTCGGCGGCAGGGCGCGCGCGGCGCATCAGAACGTTGAACTCCAGCGTCGTCGTCACCATCGCGAGGCTGCGGTCGAGCCGCACCGCCGCGCCGCGCGTCAGAACGCGGCCTGCCGCGCCGCGCAGCGCCTCGCAGTACACGCCCTCCTTGACGGCAAACCAGCACTCGCGATCGGCAGGCCGGGCGACGAAGTAGGCCGCGTAACCGAACATGCCGGAGGCCGCGAGCGCGCCGGCAGCGAGCATCCTCCGCTGCCTCGCGAGGCCGCGCAGGCGCGAGAGGAACGACCGTGCGGCCAGTTCGCGCCAGCCGATCGCCGCGATCAGCATGCACGCGGGTGCGACCAGGCCGACGCGGTACGAATTGGGAGCGCTCTCCGGCAGGCTGAGGACGCCGCCAAGGAGCCCGACCCCGAGCCAGACGGCGCCCAGGCGCGCGTCTTGCCGCCGCCATCGCCGCGCTGTCGCCGCCAGCCCGAGGGCGAACAGCGTCCCCGCCACCGGATCGAGCATCGGCGCGCCCGGCAGGTTCTGCCGCGGGTTGCGGTCGCCGTCGAGCCAGAACATGCGCGAGTAGGCGACGAGGTTGGCGCCGAGCGGCGCGAGATCGCCGTGCGCCAGCTGCGGCAGGAGCGAGATCTCGCGCTCGCGGGCCGCCGCCGTCGCGGGGTGCGCCGACCAGTGGACCGCGATGGGCAGGCATGCGACCGCGACGCCGACGGCGAAACGCGCGAGGTCGCGGCCCCTGCGGCCGCCGGCGCGTGGACGGACGACGACGAGGACACCGGCCGCGAGCAGAGCGATGCGCGCGGCGGCGTACGCGTAGAGCGACAGCCCGGCGATCGCGCCGGCCTTCACCAGGCCGAGACCGCGCGGCCGCCCGAAGCCGTCCTCCAGCTTCGCGAACATGGCGACGGCGAGCGCGGTCACGAGGACCTCGTCCCATCCCCAGCGGCTCACCGTGACGTGCCACTGCGAGACCGCGAGCATCCCGGCCGCCAGCGCCGAGGCGTCGCGGTGGAGGAAGCGGCGGGCGAGGGTGTAGGTCAACGGCACGGCGGCGATTCCGGGCAGGACCGAGATGAGCTTGAGGCCGAGCTGGCTGAACCCGGTCGCCCGGAGGACCAGGTGACAGGCGTAGAGGTAGAGGTTGGACGTGTGCACCCATTCCGGGCCGATCGCGAACAGCGGCGTGGATCCGAACGGCTGGAAGCGGTGCGTGCCGACGAGGTGGATCGCGTTCGCGCCGGCGGCCAGCTCGTCCACCCACGGTCCGCTCGGGACCTCGCCGATCCGGTACAGGCGGAAGGACGCGGCGAGCGCGGTCAGGAAAGCGAGCAGGAGCCAGTCGCGCCGATCGAGCCGGCGGCCCGGGGTCGGTTCGGGCAACACGAACACGCACGCGACCGACGCGAACCAGAGGCCGAACGCCAACCACCCGTCGTTCCCGCTGGCGGCCAATGCAGCGGCGGCCGCGGACCCCGCGACGGCCGTCGCGACCAGCCCCCGCACGTGCCCCGGGAGCGCCGACCCGGTCTCGTGGCGCGGCGCGGCGCTCATCGCGGGCCTCCGCGCGGTACCTCGAGCGTCGCGCCGGGGACGGCGAGCGCTGGGACGAGGCCGAGCGCCCGGGCGAGCTTCGCGAGATCGGTGGCGGTCGCCAGGCCGGGCTGGGTGACGATCGCGCAGCGCCACTCTCTCGACCGGAGCTCCGTCGCCAGGCGCTCGAGCTCGTCGGCGGCGGGACGGTCGAGGGCGTCGTCGTACCAGCCGGGGTGGCGCGCCGCTTCGGCCGGGTAGCTGATCAGCTCGAAGCGCTGCGCGCCGCGCCCGAGGTGGTAGCCGATGCCGAGGCGCCAGTAGCCGCCGACCACCACCGATCCGCCGCCGGGCAGCGCGCGAGCGAGGGCGGTCGCGAGGCGCGCCTCGCCGCTCGGCGGCCAGCGCGCCCAGTCGCGCAGGGCGATCGCGGAGACCAGCGCGCCGGCGGCGACGAGCGCGGCGGCCGCCCAGCGCGCCGGGGCGAGGCGTGCGGTCGCCGACGCCAGGAGAGCGAGAAAAGGCACGAGGAAGAGCGCCTCGCCCCGCCCGCCGTAGAACGCGGGGACGCCGAGCAGCGCCAGCCCGCCGAGTCCCGCGGCGGGGACGGCGAGGAGCAGCCAGGCTCGCGGCCCGCGCGCGGCGATGAGGAGCAGGGCGACGCAGATCGCGGCCGCCGCGACCTGCCCGATCGTCCCGGTGCTCGGGAGGTCGAGCTGGGCGGCGAACGGTGCGGCGGGAGGGAGGAGGCGGACCGGGGCGAGCGCCCGCTCCGGCGGCGCCAGCGCGTGCCACGCCTGCGCCATCCACGCGGTCGCGGCGGCGGGCTGCGCGAGCGCCACCGGCAGCCAGGGCAGGTGGGAGGCGACGCCGGCCGCGACCGCGCCCAGCGCGCGGCGCCGCGCGGCGGCCCCGACGGTGAGCGCCGCGAGCGCGAGCGCGCCGGCGAGAACGAGCCCGAAGGCGTGGCTCCAGCACCCGAGCGCCACCGCGATCGCGAGACCCGGCGCGCCCCGTCCGTCGTGCGCCAGGCGTTCGATGCGTTCCCAGCCCCAGGCCGCGGCGGCGAGCACGAGCGCGTAGGCGCGGCCCTCGCTCGACCAGGCGAGCGCGAGCGGGTGGACGGCGAGCAGCGCCCCGGTCCACCAGCCGGCGGCCGGGCCGAACGCACGTCGCGCCGCGAGCGCGCCGAGGAGCACAGCGGCGGTGCCGGCGGCGACCGCGAGACCGCGCGCCGCCGCCAGCGCCGGCACGCCGAAGGCCGCGAGTACCTTGGCGAGCGCGTACGGCAGCGGCGGGCCGGAGTCGAGGCGCAGGGCGGCCAGCATTCCCCGCCACGGCAGGCCGGCGACCCAGGCGGTGAAGTACTCGTCGTGCCACGGCGGGCGGAGCGCCGCTCCGAGCGCGCGGGGGACGAGCGCAGCGGCTGCGAGCAGCAGCCACCCGCGCGCATCTCCCGGCTTGCGTGGCACCCCGCCAGTGTCCCCGCCGTCGGGCCGGAGCGTCAAGCGGAGCGGGCTATGATGGGCGCGCTGCGCCGTTCGCCGCACGGGAGGTCGTCGTGAACCGCACGCTCGTCGCCCTCGTCCTCGCCGCGTCACCGGCCCTTGCCGCCCAACCGCCGCTCACCGTCGAGCGGATCTTCTCTGACCCGCCGCCCGAGGGCCTCCTGCCGGCGCAGGTGCGCTGGCTTCCGGACGGCGCTCGGTTCTCGTTCCTCGAGTGGGTCGGCGAGGGCAAGGACGCCTCGCGCACGCTCTGGATCGAGGACGCCGCCTCGGGCTCCCGCACGAAGCTGCTCGCCGAGAGCGAGCTGGCACCGGTCGGCGAGGGCGAGAAGGCGGTCCGCCTCACGCTCGCCGGCTACCAGTTCTCGCCCGACGGCGGCAGCGTGCTCGCAAGCGGCGGCGGCGACCTTTTCCTGATTGAGTTGCCGGGCAAGCAGGTGCGCCGGCTGACGGCGAGCGCGGGCGAGGAGGAGGTCGCGGAGTTCTCGCCGGACGGGCGCTGGGTCTCGTTCGTCCGCGACGACGACCTCTACGCGCTCGAGCTTGCGAGCGGGCGCGAGGTGCGGCTCTCGCAGGGCGGCGACGCGAACCACATCAACGGCAAGCTCGACTGGGTCTACGAGGAGGAGCTCGCCGGGCGCAAGTCGATCGGCTACGTCTGGTCGCCGGACTCGCGCGCGATCGCCTACATCACGCTCGACGAGACCAGGGTGCCGCGCTACCCGATCGTCGACCCGCTGGTCGCGCACCCGGTGCCCGAGGAGCAGCAGTACCCGCTGCCGGGCGACCCGCTTCCCGCCGTCGGGCTCTCGATCGTCCGGGTGGTGCCGGGCGCGGACGGGCGGGTCGTGCGCCGCGACGAGCGCTTCGAGGGCGACGACGCCGCGATGGTGCCGCGCTTCGGCTGGTGCCCCGACGGCAGCGCGGTGTGGTACGAGCGGCTCAACCGGGCGCAGACGCGCCTCGAGCTGGTGCGCGAGGAGGCCGCCACCGGCGCCACCCGCAGCATCCTCACCGAGACCGACCCGGCGTGGATCAACCTCCACGACGACCAGCACTTCCTGCCCGACGGCCGGTTCCTCTGGTGGTCCGAGCGGGACGGCTTCGGCCACCTCTACCTCTATGACCGCGCCGGCGCCGCGCGCCGGCTGACCGGCGGGAGCTGGGAGGTGACGCGCCTCGCGTGGCTCGACGAGGCGAAGGGGACGGTCGACTTCCTCGCCACCAGGGAGGGCCCGCTCCAGCGCCAGCTGTACCGCGTCCGACTCGACGGATCCGGCCTCGAGCGCCTGACCCGGGACGACGGCACCCACGCCGTCGACGTCGCCCCGGGCGGCCGGTTCATGCTCGACACCTACTCGCGCGCCCTGCAGCCGCCGGCGCTGCGCGTGCTCGACCCGGACGGACGCGTGCTGCGCACCGTCGCGCCGATCCAGCCGCCGACGGTCGACTTCCGCGCCCTCGCCGGCATCGAGTTCACGACCGTCAGGGCCGCCGACGGCACCGCACTCCAGGCCTCGCTGCTCAAGCCGGCGGGCTTCGACCCGCACCGCCGCTATCCGGTCGTCGTCTACGTCTACGGCGGGCCGCACGCGCAGGTGGTCACCGACGCGTGGGGGCGGAGCATGGCGATGTTCCACGCCTACCTCGCGAGCCGGGGCTTCCTCGTCTTCTCGCTCGACAACCGCGGCTCGGCGGCGCGCGGGCGCGAGTTCGAGCGGGCGCTGCTGCGCCGCCTCGGCAAGAGCGAGCTCGCGGACCAGCTCGCCGGCGTCGCCTACCTCAAGACGCTGCCGTACGTCGACCCGGAGCGGATCGGTATCTGGGGATGGTCCTACGGCGGGTTCATGACCTGCTATGCGCTGACGAACGCTCCGGGCGTGTTCAAGGCCGGCGCCGCGGTCGCGCCGGTCACGGACTGGCACTTCTACGACTCGATCTACACCGAGCGCTACCTCAAGCTGCCGGCCGAGAACGAAGCCGGCTACCGCGACTCCTCGCCGGTCAACCAGGCGGAGAAGCTGACCGCGGCGCTCTTGCTCATCCACGGCAGCGGCGACGACAACGTCCACTGGAGCAACACGCTCTCGTTCGTCGACCGGCTCTACAAGGCGGGGAAGGCGTACGACCTGCAGGTCTACCCGAACCTCAAGCATCCGATCGACAGCAAGGCCGCGCACATCCACCTGTACAGCCGGATCGCCGAGCACTTCGAGCGGACGCTGCGCCCGTAGCCCGGCCTCGTCGGCCCGGAAGCGCGTCGACGGCGCCGCTCCCCGCGTCGCCCGGTGGAGCGAAGCGATGTCGACCACGAGCTGGTGCCGGACGTGGCGGCGCCCCCCGGCGGCGACGTGGCCACGCTCGTGGCCGCGTGACCGCGGACCTCGTTCCTCGCAAAGTTCCCGCCCGAGGGCGCTTCCGAGGCGAGACGGCATGCCGCGCGGTGCGGCCGCCGGAGCGCCACGCGCGCCGCCCCCAGCGCATGCCGATGCGCCGCGGAGCAATCCTCGGTCTTCGCCGGATCGCCTGTCAGGTTCCGGGACCGTTGAAGTCCGTGTTCGTGCCGTTGCGCCAGTTCGTCTGCTGGGTCCAGCCGACCCCGTTCGCCGTGTCATAGAGGTCGATCAGGACCTGACGCTCCGACACGGGAATTGCCGCTTCGGCCGGCGCCGCGATTGCAGCGGACGCAATCGAGGCGACGGTAAGAAGGCCGAATAGGCATGCGGTTTTGGCTCTCCACGCTTCGATCACCGCTCCACCTCCTCGGATCGTCGCTGGTGCGATGGGTGCGCTGGGTGCTCGAGGGCCGTCGTGCGTCTCCCTCATATTTTGCGTGCGTCGGCGACTGTGCGATCG